>JAWXTT010000020.1:0-19727 GCA_044433325.1 Bacteroidales bacterium | reverse complement strand
TGTAACCCCCTTGACGGTTATTATTGTACCCCCCTTGGCGGTTGTTATTATAGCCACCCTCTGAACGGTTGTTATTATAGCCACCCTCTGAACGGTTGTTATTATAGCCACCCTCTGAGCGATTGCTATTATAGCCACCCTCTGAGCGATTGTTGTTATAACCTCCCTGACGATTGTTATTATAGCCACCACCTGGACGGTTGTTGTAGCCACCCTGGCGATTATTGTTATATCCTCCTTGACGATTGTTGTTGTTGTAACCACCTTGACGGTTATTGTTATAACCACCCTCAGAACGATTATTGTAGTTATTATTCCATCTACTTTCTGATGCAGTTCCACCCTCAACTGTTGTTGTGGCTGATGATTCATCAGTAGATTGAGATCCTACATTCTCATATTTATTTATGTAGCCACTAGACTGATTGTTGTTGTAGCCATTATCACGTTGATAACGATTACCACCTCCGTAACGATTGCTATTGTCGCTACTACCGTAACGATTGCTATTGTCATTGCTACCATAACGACTGTTATTGTAGCCGTTTCCATAACGATTACTGTTATCGCTGTTTCCGTAACGACTGTTACTTTCAGTTCCGCTATTATAACTATTATAGCTGGTTCTTTCACCTCTGCGTTCAGCAGAATCTCTGCTATAACTTACTCTTTCATAGCGTTCGTCAGTGTTCTCACTTCTTACTGCACCACCTATACGTGGTCTTTTTGGTTTCTTCTCTAATTCCTCAGTCATATAATTAAAATCGCAGCCTCTCGGCTAATTTATACTTGATTACTCTTTGAAACATTAGTTCCTATACACAATTACCTTATTTAAATATTGGACAAAGATAAATAAAATTAATAACATCATGCAAAATATCCACCTGTAATTCTCAAAATATTAACAACTTAAAACAAAAAAAGTTAGACAATAACAGCAAAAGTTAAACATTTCTCAAAATATTCCGCTTATTTTATAATTTAACTGTTGTTATTAGCCCCTAAAAGGGTTATCTTTGTCTGTATTGGATTATCACTATTGGAGGTTGAAATATATGAAAATATTAGTTATTGAGGATGAGAAAGCTCTGTCAGATATAATCGTCAAAAGTTTAGAGCGCGAAGGATACGTTACCGAGTGCGCATACGACTTTAACCAAGCATGGAGTAAAATTACTGTTTTTGAGTATGATTGTATTCTACTTGATATTATGTTGCCTGATGGTAGCGGATTGGATCTGTTGCGAGAACTTAAACGTGAGAATAAGCTAGGGGGTATTATTATAATCTCAGCTAAGGACTCGATAGATGATAAGGTCGAGGGGCTTAATATTGGAGCGGATGATTATTTAGCTAAACCATTTCATCTATCTGAGTTGACTGCACGTGTTAATAGTATTATTCGCCGCAAGAGTAATAGTGGAAGTAATCTGATAACCATTGAGAACACCACCATATCAATAGATAAATCGCAAGTTATGGTTAATGGCGTATTGCTAGAGTTGAGCCGTAAAGAGTATGATATTCTGCTATACTTCGCAATGCGTAAAGGTCATATTATCAACAAGGAGAGTTTAGCAGAAGCTGTATGGGGTGATTTTATTGATCAGGCTGATAACTTTGATTTTATATATACACATATAAAGAATCTTAGGCGTAAACTGTCAGCGGTAGATTCAGCGGTTGAGATTAAATCTATTTATGGTTTCGGATATAAACTAGAGCTATGAGATTAATATATCATATAATGTTACGTATCACCATATCATTATTGGTGGTAATGGGAACATGGGCAGGAATCTTCTATTATACTATTGTTGATGAAGTACAGGATGAAACAGATGACGTATTAGAGGATTATGCTGCAATGATAATACAAAATTTCTTGGCAGGTGAGGATATTCCAACCAATGACAATGGTTCAAATAACACATACTCATTAAGAGCAATTGCGGCTGAGAGTGTCGAGGCGGCTAAAAGTCGTGATGGTTTCGAGAGTAAAGATATATTTATTGAATATAAAAATGAATATGAACCTGCGCGTATCTTACGACATCTGTTTCGTGACCGAGATGATAATTACTATGAAGTAACTGTTACCACCCCTACCATAGATAAGAGTGATTTGATTGATGCTATCTGGAATACTTTAATTATATTGTTTATACTATTAATAATAGTTGTTCTGATTATTATCTCATTGGCATTAAATGGAGGGTTACAACCTTTGCGCAAGTTCTTGAAATGGCTAAATAGTAGTAGCGTTGAGAATACTACCACTCCACCAACTACTATCAACAGTAATATCCGTGAGATAAAGGAGTTAAGTCATGCAATAGAGGGGTATGCTGAACGTGGCAAGAGAGCCTTTGAACAGCAGAAAGAGTTTATTGGTAACGCCTCACATGAAATACAAACGCCAATAGCTATTTGTCAAAATCATTTAGAGATGTTAATAGATAGTGGATTAACCGAGGCGCAATTGACTGAAGTTGGCGAATGTCTAAATACACTATCCCGATTATCCCGATTGAATAAGTCACTACTAATGTTATCCAAAATAGATAATGGAGGGTTTGAAACACATAGCGTAAATATAAATAATCTAGTAGTTGAGAATATTTCAGCACTTAAAGAGATTTATGAAAATCGCAAAGTGTCGTTAGCATTAGATATTAAGGGGGAGTGCCTAGTTATTGCAAATCGTGAGTTGATAACAACCTTAATAATCAATCTTATAAAGAATAGCTATACTCATAGTAGAGTTGGTGCAGATATTTCAATAGAGATTGGGACTAATTATATAACTATTAGCAACAGTGGTGAGAGTAATCCACTAGATAGTGAAAAAATATTTTCAAGATTCTATCAAGCTAATGCCAAGTCAGGTTCGTATGGATTAGGATTATCTATCGTTCAGTCAATCTGTAAGTTATATAATTATCACATCAGCTACAATTTCGATAACAATATGCATATTTTTAAAATTAAATTCAAATAATTCTTGTAATAACAGATTTCTTCAGATTCTCTTCAGAATTACCCCCTAACTTTGCATTAAAACAAAATGAACCACGATTGGTTTTATTAATATTTAATACAAACAATTTAAAACAAAGATTATTATGAAAAAGTTATTATTAGCATTAGTTGCCCTTACTATTAGTTTAACTGCATCGGCATCAGAGGAGAGAGTTATTGATCAAACAGCATTACCACAAGCTGCACAGAAATTTATAGAAACCTATTATCCAGCTGACAAGGTGGCAATAGCAACAGTTGAAAAATCATTATTCGATAAGGATTACAAGGTTATCATGACTAGTGGTATCAAACTAGAATTTGACGGGAAAGGGGCATGGACTGAGATTGAATGTAAGCGCAATGGTTCAGTTCCAATGGCTGAAGTACACCCTAGCGTTGCACAATATGTAAAGGATAGATTCCCAGAAAACAAGATTGTTAAAATAGAACGCACTAAGAAAACTATCGAAGTGGAACTAAATAACGATATCGATTTAGACTTTAATAGCAATGGTCAACTTATTAAGTTTGACAACTAATAACTCCCCTATAAAGATATGAACAACAAAATAATTTCGGCATTTATTGCTATATTCACAATTATCTTATCACTATCATCATGTGATAAAGTTGAGGAGGAGATAATCAGTATCAACAATTTACCAACCGCTGCACAGACTACCATTAACTCCTCTTTTGACGCTGAGCAGATATCACTAATTACATACGAAAAGGATTTTCTTGATCACGAATACACAGTATTATTTATTGATGGAACATCTATTGACTTTAATAAAAATGGTGAGTGGGAAACAATCAAATCTAATGTAACAGGTGTACCTTCAAGTGTAATGCCCAGTAAGATTGCTGAGTATCTAAGCAATAACTATGCAGATTACAAAGTAACTGAGATAGAGAAAGATAACAACAATTATGATGTAACACTTTCTCAGCTAATAGAACTAACATTTAATAGTTCGGGAGAGTTAATCGGTGCAGATATTGACTAAGCTATATAAACTATTAAAAAACAAAATTCACCCAAAAAGGGTGAATTTTGTTTTTTAATATGTCGTATATTTCACTCTATTTCTTATAGCACCCTATTTATAGTATTATCCACACGAGATTCTAATTACCACAAATTTAATACATATTTTCAGAAAAGCACTACGAATGACAAAAAAAACAACTATGCCCCCCCCGTAATCAATATACCTCAACTACAAGCATTGAGTTTGTTGCTTTTTTATGGGACGATGACTACCTTTAGAATGTTAGGGGGAGTAGGGCGGCTATTGATTCTAAGATGTAAATCTTATCTTCGCCATATAGGATTATTCGGATGTTGTGGTTGGCTAGACGTTCATATTCAGATATCGCTTGGCGGCATGCTCCACATGGTGTTATGGGGTTGGCTGTATATGCTCCATCGGTGTGGGCGGCTATTGCTATTGTTTGCATTGTGGCATCGGGATGGGCTGAATGGGCGTAAAATATGGTAGTGCGTTCTGCACATAATCCGCTAGGATATGCTATGTTCTCTTGGTTCGAACCTGAGATTATTTCGCCATTATCTAACTCTACTGCTGCACCAACTGAGAACTTGCTGTATGGTGAGTAGGAGCGTAATGCTGCACTTTTAGCTGTATTAACTAAATTTTTGTCACTTACTGATAGCTCATTATAGGAGTAAACTGCTATCTTTGTAGAAATAATAAATTCGTTCATAATTAATGGTTTTGTGCAAATATAATGATTTTATATATTAAACATTTACTACTGCTATTTATATTTCTGTTCCTTGGTGATATTGCAAATGCTCAGCTATCTGAACGTTACCTAGATTATATAGATAAGTATAAGGATATTGCTATTAAACATCAACAACAATACGATATACCTGCTAGTATTACTCTGGCGCAAGGTATCCTTGAGTCGGGTGCAGGTAATGGTACATTGGCAAAGAAAGCTAATAACCATTTTGGTATCAAGTGCCATAGTAGCTGGAAAGGGGATTTTGTCTATCATGATGATGATGCTAAGAATGAACGCTTCCGCAAGTACCGTACTGTTGAGCAATCCTATGAGGACCATGCACGTTTCCTAATGAAGGAGCGATATAAACCGCTCTTTGCCCTTAAAATTACAGATTATAAGGGGTGGGCTAAAACTCTTAAAAAATGTGGCTATGCTACTGACCCCAAATACCCTGAAAAATTAATTAGTCTAATTGAACGCTATGACCTGCATAAGTATGATACAGGACAACGTGTAGTTGCTAAACGTAAAAAGTTACAGGCGGATGAATCAATGGAGCATGCATTGATAGATCGTGAGGTCTTTGAGGAGATTGTCCAAACACACACCATTAAACGTAAATGGGGGTTGCATTGTGTATATGCTTATAATGGTGATGATATTGGTGATATAGCTGATGAATTTGGTATAAGCAGTGCCAAATTACGCAAATTTAATGACTATAAGCGTTGGGAAAAGGTAACGCTCAAAGAGGGAGATATCCTATACCTAGAACCCAAAAATGAAGTGACTAAGTCTAGTGATGATTATTATATAGTCTCTAAAGATGGAATAACTATTCATAATATAGCGCAAGAATATGGTGTTTTGTTAGATTGTTTAATTAAATTAAACATCGAATCAAATATAGTAGATGAGATATCTGTTGGAATTACTATTAGATTGAAGTAAAAGTTAAAAAATATTAACAGGGGGGGGTAATATCTGTCATATATTTGCAATATCTGTATAAAGACATTACATTTGTTGCAAAATACACAAATATAGGAGTCGATTATATTAAATAGTAGTAAAACTGCGCTTTTATAAAAGCATAGATACTAAATATGTATATATCACTTTGGAATTACAATTAAATACAGGATTTATAGAAGCAATGAATATAAGAATATTTAAAGTTACTTTGATATGTGGTCTTATTTTAATACCAATATTTCAGTTATTCTCAGCTAATCAGCAGGAACAGAATTCACAGTCATCGATTCTGTTTGAATTGGGTAGATCTGAGATTAAATTTGATTTAGGAGGTAATGCTGATGAATTAGAGAGGCTTGCCGATTTATTAGATTTAGTTTCGACTGATTCATTAATGACAATTACTAAAATTAAAATTGATGGTTACGCGTCGCCTGAAGGTGATATGAGATCTAATCTGAGTTTATCAAATAACCGTGCTGATATAATCAGAGAGTATATAACAGATATTGCAGAATGGATATCAGATGATATTTTTGAGATAAATTCATATGGTGTCGCATGGGAGCAATTGCGTGAACAAGTAAGCAACTCTGAAATGGCTGATAAGGAAGCAATAATTAAAATTATTGATGAAGTTGAGGAGGAAACTTGGTGCAAAAAGAATCCAACAGATAGGTATAAGTCTTTGGTTGACAGTAGGAGAAAACATTTAATGGACCTACGCGGAGGTCGCCCTTGGAGATATATGGAGGAGAATTATTTCCCAATACTAAGAAAATCTAATATTGTTACTGTATGTTATATAGAACAAAAACCTGAGCCTATTATTGTGATTCCTGAACCTGTAATAGAAACGCCAGTAATACTGCCAGATACAGTACCAGTAGTAACAGAACCAATTGAGATTGAGTTAAAACCATTTCTAGCAGTTAAAACTAATCTAGCTGCTTATGCAGCATTTGTGCTTAATTTAGGTGTAGAGGTAAAGATAGGGGACAAATTTTCAATAGATGCTCCGTTGTATTATAGTCCATATACACTGTTTGACAATTATAGTTTTAGAATATTAGCTACACAACCTGAAGTACGTTACTGGTTAACCGAGGCTTTAGATGGACATTTCTTTGGTGCGCATGTTATGGGTGGATGGTATAATGTTGCATATAATTCCACTACCCGATATCAAGATACGGATGGTGAATCACCATTCTATGGTGCAGGTATAAGTTATGGTTACTCATTAGCATTGAATGATAATTGGGCTTTTGAATTTACTGCTGGCTTCGGCTATTTACGCTTAGATTATGATATGTTTTATAATATAGATAATGGAGCTAAATATGATACTAAAGTGATAGATTATTGGGGTCCTACTAAGTTAGGTGTAAATCTAGTGTATAAATTTAATAAGTAGGATTGGCTATGAGAAAGATTATATATAAAACTATTATATTTATAAGTGGAGTCTTAACTTTACTAGCATGTGACACAATTCATCAATTCCCTGATGATAATCCTGTAGATCCTACATTAGTTAATGTGACAGTTAATATAATGGTTTCTCAGAGTAGTTTATCTGAAATGGAATCAGAAGTGTACCCTATTAATATCGATTCAGATCAATCAGTAAAATTAGTAGTGGAGGCTTATAAATATGATGATACAGAAACAGTAATTCAGCGTAGAGAGGTCTTGGTAGAGGCTTCTACAATTTTTAGTTCTGGGTGTAATGTAGTTATGCAATTAAATGCAACTAAGTACCATATAGTAACATGGGTTTACTATGTTGATACTAATGATGAGGGTAATGAGAAATACTTCAGTACATCTAATGGATTAAGAAATATATCACTTGTTACTCCAATAGTAGCAAATACCAATAATAAGAACTGTTTCTTTGGTAATTTTGATGCTGATTTGACATCATATATAAATAATTGGAATGTTGATATAACCATCCCTGTTAATGCAGAACCACCAGTAGGTAGATATTTCTTAGTAACTAATGATATAGAAACATATCTGCAAAGTAGAAGTGACAATATAGATAGTAAGTCAGTATCAAGAGCTGATATTGAAGGGTATTATGCTGAGATAATATTTGAGGGTTACGTACCTAATGGCTTCAATGCATATACTGGTGAGTTAAATGATGCCATTACAGGTTTATATTATACCTCAAATATTGAGGTGACAGGTGATAACGAAGCGGTTATAGCTATGGATTATTCATTAGCGAAGAGCCTTGAGCAAGCCGCAGAGGGGACTGTGTTAACTGTAACAGTACGTATATACAATGCAGATGGAGAAATGATTAATGAACAGGGTGGTGTGGAGATAGCTCTGGTTCGTGGGCAATTAACCATAGTTACCTCAGACTTCTTTACCCGCTTAGTAACTTCAGGGGTGACCATTAATCCTAATTATGACGGTAGGTATGATATTGTCATTGATGATGACGGAAATGTTAATTACACTAATTAAGAAACAAATAATATTTTTATAACTAAAAAAAATGACTATGAAACAAATTTTTCTTATGTCACTCTTACTAGGAGGAGCAGCGTTAACATCGTGTACTAGTGAGATTGAGCCAGCAATTCAACCTGCTGAGGAACAAACAGTGAATATTTCAGTGGGAATCTCTTCTGAAATGCAAGCGCGTACATTCTCTGAAACAACCGATTTAGAGGATTTACGTTTAAACTTGATTATCTCTTATGATAATGTAGTGGTATATTCTGAGCAAGTTGACGGATGGGATGGAACATCTTATGATTTTGATGCTCGTCTAGTAACTAACGTTGAGTATGCAGTAGCAGCTTGGGCTGATTATGGTGATGATTATTACACTATTACTAAAGAGGTAGGTTCAGCACCTAAAGTTGATTTAGTATCTGATGAAATAGTAGGTAGCGATATGAATAGTGATGCATTCTTTGCTATTGATGATGTTACATTCACTGATTCAGAGGCGACATTAACTATGGTTCTTACTCGTCCTTTCGGTCTAGTATTAGTTAATACTAATGATTATGAAACTCCATCTATTGCTAATGCAGGTATTACAGCTTATGAGTCAGTAGGTAATTTTACAGTTCCTACATCATTAAGCTTATTAGATGGAACAGTTAGTGATGTTAAGGAAATCATTACTACTGGTTATTGTAGTGGTTCTCAGTTATCTTTTGACTATATCTTTGCTGAGGATGAGACTTCTATTAATGCATTTAAATTCGCATATTTTGAAGAGGATGGCTCTCTTCTGGCAGAGTATGATTTCAATAACATTCCAGTACGTCGTAATTATATTACTAGTATAACAGGTAGTATTCTTACTGAAAGTGCTGATTTAACAGTTGAAATTAATCCTGAGTGGGAAATACCTAGTAACTCAGCAACTGCAGGAAATGAATAAGAAACAATATTTATAATTTAATTATTAAAATTACTAAGATGAAAAAAATATATTTAATACTAACTCTTGCATTGGCGTTTATGGTATCGTCATGTAGTGAGGAGGAGTTTGTTATTGTGAAAGACAATTCAGACCTAACAGCCATAACGGTTAAGATGTATGATGATAATGCTACATCACGTTCAGCTGATGATACTGATGCAATGCGTCTATTCTTAATGATTACATACGATGGAACTATCGTAGATGAATACACCACTGAAAATTGGGATGGTGATAGCTATACATGGAGTGTTGACCTAGGTACAGAAGTTAGCTCTTATAAGATTTCTGCTTGGGCTGACTATGGTGATACATATTACACAGTTGCTCATGGTATAGATGTTGCTCCAGCAGTTACTGTTAAAAACACTGTTGATGGTAATGATGAGTCAAGAGATGCATTCTATGCAATTGATGATATCACTTTCACTGGTGCAGCTCGTGAATTAAGCCTAGAGTTAAAAAGACCATTTGCTCGTTTAAATGTTTATTCAACAGACCTTAACGAGGAAACTGTTTACAATGCAGGTTTTGTTCCAACAGATTATAAACTAGAAGTTACTGCACCTACTACACTTAATCTATTAGATGGTACTAGAGGTGATGATGCTACATACATTATTGAAAGTACAACAGGACTTACTTATAACGAGAAACAGGATGATGAGTGTTTAGTTTCTTTAGACTATTTCTTAGCTCCTGAAGAGGAAGCTGATGTTATAGATATCGATGCTGTATATTATGCTGCTGATGGTTCAGAATTAGTTACTTATACTTATGAAAATATTCCTTTGAGAAGTAACTATATGACAAATATCACTGGTAACTTGATAACTAAGAAGGGTACAATCACTGTATCAATCGACCAAATCTGGAATGGTTACGTAACAGACCTTATCAAAGAGGAGATAGAATTACCTACAAGTGGTAGCTATGATATCGTAATTACAAAGGAAGATGTTGAGTCTTACACTAGTGAATATCCTGTAAATCTAGTATATATATTAACAGGTGGTGGTGAAGGTGTTACTGTAAATATATCATTTGAATCTGCTGATGTTGCTGTTAAGGTAGCAAGCATAGTAACAGACTTATCTGCTTGTGAAGATGGTACTAGCTACAGTTTCGTATCTTCTGACTTTGATGGAACAGTTTCTATCGGTAGCTATTACGGAACAGATGAAACTACTGCATTAGGTGATTTCACATTTAATGCTCCTAACGCTTCAGGATCTATTCCTGCTGGTTATTCGGTTGAAAATCTTTATGTAGGTTCAGCTTATACTACATTTATTGTTGAGGAGGGTGCTGCTATCAATGGTGATATCGTAGCTAGTTATGGTAAATTAGTAGTAGATGGTACTATTGCAGGTACAATCTATGCTGAAAATTCAACTATCCAATTAACTAATGGTATGGGTGGTTATGATACTTATGCATCAACTGCTGTTAAAGAGCTTTATTATACTGAGGCTGTTGGTATTGATTTCTCAATATCTTCATTAGTTGAAACATTTGTAGAAACATCTATTACAGATTATTTAGATTTAGGTATAAATGTTTACTATGGCGGTTCAGTAGGTCTATTTGATTTTGATACTGCTAATGGTGGCTTAGATCCAACTAAATGGCGTAACATAGAGGTTTCTCTAACTAAAGATGGTAAAGAAGTAGGTACAGCTAAACTTAAAGAGGACAGATATATCACTACAACACTTAGCGATGTTTCTGCTGAAATCAATGCTGAAATCAATGCGTTTGCTGATGAATGTAATGGTCAAGCTGAAAGTCTAGCGGCTGCAGTTGACGCATTACAAGATAAATTACCAACAGATATTTATAACGCAATCTCAGATAAAGTAGAGGAATTAGAAACTGCTGTTTATGTATTTACTGAAGCTCTTCCAAGTGTTCAAATGACAGGTGCTAATATTCCAATTGGTACTATTATCCCAGGTGAAGACAACCTATCTGCTGATGATATCTTAGCTATCGTAGGTACTCCTGAAGATGAGTTCTCACTTACTGACGCAGCTGATTACCTATCAGGTGATAAGGCAGTAACATTATATATGTTAGTAAATTTAGCTAATGATATTAATGAGGCTGATGCTAATGTAGCAGCTCTACAAGAGGAGATTGCTCCACTGTTAGCACAATCTGAAACACTAACCTCAGAAATTGCTGCTTTATATGCTGAACTAGAAGCATTAGCATCAACAGATGCTGACCTATTAGCTCTTGAAGCAGAATTTAATCAATTAGAATCTGAATATTACGCATTAGATGCTCCTTCAACTAGTGGTGGTAGTTTCTTCGGAGGTACTTCTTGGGTAATAACTCCAGCGTACCTAAACACTTCATTTACTTTAAGTGGTGATGGAAGTTATTATATAAGTAAATACTATATATTTTCAGGTTCAAGTAATATAGATGCTACTAACCTAGCTAAGTACACTGCTAGAAATGCTAAGTTAGATGAAATCACTGATTGTGTTTCTCGTTATAGAGCTGTATTAGCTTCATTATCAGGTGATATTAATACTGAAATTGCAACTAAAGAGGCAGAATTAGAGGTAATTGGTGAACCAACAGATCTATCTACATTAGAATCACTTCTTGGAGTAGATTTCTCAAGTGCAGATTTATCATCTTCAACAATTAATACTCTTCTATCACTATTAGGTATTGATATTGAAGTTGATGATAGCTTTGAGTTAAATATTACTGATTACCTATATTCAGGTGAACTAGGTGATTTATACTTAGAATTATTACAAGCTCAATTATATGCAACAACTTATAGTACTATGACTGAAACATTAGGTATATCTGATGATGTATTAAGTGTAATAGTTGCGCTAGGTGATTATCTTGATCAAGTAGCTGAAATATTAACAGAAATTAGTGCAGTAGGTGAAGCTATCGAAGAGTTTAACCCATGGGAATATAGCTACACTGGTGAAGCAGAATTCTCTGATGGTATAAATGGAGCAACAGTAGTATTAGAGTTTGAATACGCAACAGGCAAAAAACTTTATATTACAAACAAGAACGCAGAAAGCTTTAGTTTCTAAAAACTAAATAACATAACAAAACGAAAGGAGAGAGGATTTTTAATAACCCTCTCTCCTTTCTATTTTGTCACAATCTAAAAGATATCCCGCCAAATTATATAACGAAACAGATAGGCGTGTCATTCCCGACCCCGATCGGGTTGGGGATGACACGTTTGGGTGGGTTTATATAGTGTTTAGTTTGGTGGTTTCGGTTTCTTTAGTTACTTTTGCTGTTGAACTATATACCACAAGGTGGGGAAACCTGTCTGTTAAATATTAGGCGCAATGAAAATTGTGTCTAACATTCTCTGCATAGGCGGTTCCATCCTCCGTGCAGAGTATTAATGTACCTGCTGCCTTGTGGTGTAGTTCAACGGGTTAGATGGAATCGCTTTTTTTATTCCATAAACCTATTTTACTAACACTTAAACTAATGGAAGATGGAACAGAGAGAGGAAATTAAGATGAAGGAGATCGCTATTTACAACCTAACAGATGATGAATTACGCAGGTTTTACACAACCTTTGCACTAGTACATTACACACACTTACGCAAGCCTGATTATAACCAGAATGTTGCGCTGGCTAGATTATTAGCAGATTTAAAGCAATTAACCACACTAGCTAGTCAATTGTCGGAACAAGAACCTAATAGCCTATCTATGTATCGGTTTCGTCGTTTTTTTGAACGCCACTACAAACTACTGCTAGAGATAACTAGAAACAGATAGGCGTGTCATTCCCGACCCCGATCGGGAATCTTTTCAATTAACGTCCTAGAGTTATCTATTAAAGTTACTTGCTCTGCTCCGAACTGGAAAGATCCCCAATCGAGTTGGGGATGACGCGTTTGGTGGGTTTATATACTGTTTGGTTTGGTGTTTTCGATTTCTTTCGTTACATTTGTAATGTCATTCATACAACAAGGGCGGGGAACCGCCTACGTCTTATTCTTACAGACACATATTTATGTGTTTGTAATATTACTTATACGGTGGTTTCATCCTCCGTGTAAGCTATTAATGTACTTACTCTGCCCTTGCTGGTGAATGACGACGGGTTAGATGGAATCACCTTTTTTTCTTCTTTAAACCCGTTATTTTTACTAACACTTAAACTAATGGAATATGGAACAGAGAGAGGAAATTAAGATGAAGGAGGCAACTATTTACAATCTTACAGATGAGGAGTTACGCAGGTTTTACACAATCTTTGCACTAGTACATTACACAAATTTACGCAAGCCAGATTATAACCAAAAGAGTGCTCTGGCTAGATTATCAGCAGATTTAAAGCAATTAACCACGCTAGCTAGTCAATTAGCCGAACAAGAACCTAATAGCCTATCTATGTATCGGTTTCGTCGTTTCTTTGAACGCCACTACAAACTACTGCTAGAGGTAACTAAAAACAGATAGAGAGTTTTAAGGTGTGTATTTCTTTTTATTCTCGGTGGAATGTTGTATTTTTGGTGTTTATTGGAAATATTGTAGTCTTATGAAGAATATATTGGTGACTGGTGCGGATGGTTTTATTGGCTCACACTTAACGCAGATGCTTGTTAGTGAGGGGTATAATGTGCGTGCGCTATGCTTGTACAACTCCTTTAATAATTGGGGTTGGTTAGATGGGGTTAAGAGTGATAGACTTGAAATCGTCTGTGGTGATGTGCGTGATAACGCTTTCTGTCGTGAGGCGGTTAAGGGGTGTGATACTGTGTTTCACTTAGCTGCATTGATAGCTATTCCATACAGTTATGTTGCTCCTGATAGCTATGTAGATACTAATATTAAGGGGACTATGAATATATGCCAAGCGGCGGTGCAACATGGTGTTGAACGTGTAGTTATTACCTCTACTTCGGAGGTGTATGGAACGGCTCAATATACTCCTATTGATGAGAAGCACCCTAAGCAACCACAATCACCATATTCGGCTACTAAGATTGGGGCGGATGCTATTGCTTTGAGTTTCTATAATGCGTTTAATCTGCCTGTGGTTATTGCTCGTCCATTTAATACTTATGGACCACGTCAGTCAGCACGTGCCATTATCCCTACTATTATTACGCAAATTGCTAATGGGGCTAAGGAGATTAAGGTGGGGGATTTAACGCCTACTCGTGATTTTAACTTTGTCAAGGACACTTGTCGTGGATTTATTGCGGTGGCTGGTGCTGATGAACTGATTGGTCAAGAGGTGAATATCGCTACTAATAGTGAAATTTCTATGCGTGATACGCTAATGATGATTGCTGATATTATGGGTAGTGATGTGAAGTGGATTGAGGATGAGGAGCGTATTCGCCCTAAAAACTCGGAGGTGTTCCGCCTATGGGGTGATAATAGCAAAATCACGAAATATACCGATTGGAAACCTGAATACTCGATACGTGAGGGATTAACCGAAACTATCAATTGGTTTACCAATACTGAAAATTTAAAGAGTTATAAATCAGATATTTACAATCGCTAATTAAGGGATGGAAAAGAAGTTGTCAATATTAATGCTAGGTGGTGCAAAGCGTGTATCTATGGCGCGTGAGCTTATCCGTGCAGGCGAGGAATTAGGTGTTAAGGTGCTGATTTATTCGCATGAATTATCAGCGTGTGAGCCTATTAGCTCGGTTGGAACGGTTATTGTTGGGGGTAAATACTCATCACCGACTATCAGCGCGGAGTTGGATGCTATTATTGCTAAAAATAATATTGATATTCTATTGCCATTTATAGACCCTGCTATTAGTGTGGCTAAGGGGTGCGCTATGCGTATCAGTGGGTTATTTGTACCTGTGAGCGATGCTCAGATGATTGATACGCTTTTTGATAAGGTGTTATCGGCTGAGTGTTTTGCCTCAGCAGGGTTATCTATCCCTAAAACTTATAGTGTGACTCGCTGTGAATTTCCTGCAATTCTGAAACCTCGCAAGGGTTCAGCCTCAAAGGGGATTATTGTGGTAAATAACAGTGATGAATTGGCTGCTATTGCAGAGATTGAGAACTATCTGATACAAGAATATATAGCTAATAACCGTGAATACACCATTGACTGTTATATAACCCAAAAGGGGGTGATAAATGCAGCGGTGCCACGCATAAGAATTGCTACTGCTGGTGGTGAAGTTATGCGCAGTGAAACGGTACGTAATCCTTTGCTTATTGAGCAGGCAATGCGTGTAATTAATGCGTTGGGACTAAGGGGTGCTGTAACATTACAATTTATTGAAAATCTTGTAGATGGCACATTTAAGCTAATGGAGATTAACCCACGATTGGGTGGCGGAGTGATATGCTCTATTGCGGCAGGTGCTGATATTGCTAAGATGATAATTCAGGAGTGTATAGGTGCTGAAATTAATAATGATAATGAAACGTGGAGAGATAAAACCTTGATGACTAGATATTTTCAAGAGGTGATTTTTCATAACGATAATAACTAAATGAGTAGTAAAAGGGTAATAATAATAGCTGAGGCTGGTGTTAACCATAATGGGGATTTTGACACAGCGGTTGAGATGATACACAAGGCTAAGTGGGCTGGAGCGGATTATGTGAAGTTCCAAACTGCTGTGCCTGAGTTGGTAATATCAACCTTTGCCCCAAAAGCTGAGTATCAGAAAGAGACTACTGGTAATGAACAGAGCCAACTGGAGATGTGCCGCGCTATTCACTTACCATTAAGTGATTATGCTAAACTGAAAACTATCTGTGAGCAGGTTGGTATCGGTTTTATGAGTACCCCTTTTGATTTGGTTTCTATTGACCTATTAGGTGAGCTTGGGATGGATTATTTTAAGATTCCATCGGGCGAGATTACTAACCTACCATATCTTAGGCGTATTGGCGCACTTGGCGCAAAGGTTATACTATCAACAGGGATGAGTAATATGGATGAAATAGCTGAGGCTATTTATATACTTAATCAAGCAGGAACAGCCTATGGTGATATCTCATTGCTACATTGTAATACACAATACCCAACGCCATTTGAGGATGTAAATCTAGCAGTTATGAGTGCTCTGCGTGAGAAATTCCGCCTAGAGGTTGGCTATTCTGACCACACAGTGGGAATAGATGTCCCTATTGCCGCGGTTGCCATGGGTGCTACCATTGTTGAGAAACATTTCACCCTAGATTGCTCAATGGAGGGGCCTGATCATCGTGCATCATTAGAACCTGAGGCATTACGTGCCATGGTGCAGGGAATACGCAATATAGAGCTAGCTATCGGAGTAGGGGAGAAGATAGCAACACCATCTGAAACCCCAAATATAGCGATAGCTCGCAAAAGTATAGTAGCCGCAAAAGATATAGCCAAAGGAGAAATCCTAACCGAAGCAAACATCACAACCAAACGCCCAGGAAATGGCATCTCACCAATGCAATGGGATGAAGTAATAGGGAGTGTAGCACTTAGAGATTTTAAATACGATGAACTGATAGAGTTATGAAACGAAAAATATGTATAGCTACTGGCACACGTGCTGATTGGGGATTGCTGACTCCTATTGCTAAGGGGTTGGCTGAGCGTGATGATATTGAGTTGCAAATTATTGCTACTAATATGCATCTAATGGCTGAGTATGGTAATACATATCGTGAAATTGAGCGTGCTGGGTTCGCGATTGACTATAAAGTTCCAACCAAATATACAGCTAATGATTCTGCTGCTGATACTGTAGCGGCTATGAGTGAGGTGATGAGTGGTTTTGCCACGGCGTTTGCCTCTCTTAAACCTGATCAATTGATAATACTTGGTGATAGATATGAGATGCTGGCGGTTGCATCTGCTGCATTGATTTTTCAGATTCCAGTGGTGCATATTGCAGGTGGTGCAATTTCTGAGGGGGCTTATGATGATTCTATTCGTAATGCAATAACTAAGATGAGCCATATCCACCTTACTGAAACCGATGAGTATAGAAATCGTGTTATTCAGATGGGTGAAGCTCCTAATCGTGTATTTAATACAGGGGCAATAGGAGTTGACAATATACTGAATATCCCAGTCCTTCCTTGTGACGAGTTGGAACAATTCCTAGGGATGAGTTTAGATAGTGATAACACTATCTTAGTAACTTTTCACCCTGCTACTTTAGAGAAGCTTACGCCTAGTGAGCAGTGTGGAGCATTGTTAAAGGTGCTAGATGCACACCCTGAATTGAAGATTATATTTACTTATCCTAATAATGATACTAACGGTAGAATTATTATTGACATGCTAAATGAATTTGTTTGTAGAAATGCTGATAGGGCGGTGATTTTTCCATCATTGGGGGTACAACGCTACCTATCAACTTTACATTATATTGCGGCTGTGGTTGGAAATTCCTCTAGTGGTATTGTTGAAGTGCCATCTATTGGGATTCCTTCATTGGATATTGGTATAAGGCAACGTGGTCGTATGGCGGCTGATTCAGTAGTGCATTGTGCAGCTACTGTTGAGGGGATTGAGTATGGTTTACGTCAAGTGTTATCTGAACAGCTGCACGAGATTGCCACCCGAAAGGATAATCCATATCAACAATCTGATACTTTAGCTAAGATGATTTCAGCTATCTGTGATACTCCATTAGATAATATTACACAAAAACGATTTTATGATTTGCCAGAATAAAACACTATATATAATACCTGCCCGTGGTGGTAGTAAGGGGATTCCTCAGAAGAATATTAAACTATTAGGGGGGAAGCCATTGGTTGCTTACTCTATTGAGTTAGCACGTAGGTTTGCCGCTGATGCAGATATTTGTGTAACTACTGATTCTATTGAGATTACTGATGTTGCCGCTAGTATGGGGTTAAGAGTGCCATTTATTCGTCCTGCCGCATTGGCAACAGATAGTTGTGGTACGTATGAAGTACTGATACATGCTCTGGATTATTATAAATCAGTGGGTGTTGAGTATGATACAGTTATGCTATTACAACCTACATCGCCATTGCGTATTAAGGATGATATCGTTAAGGTTATGGAGCGTTACACCTCAGATATTGATATGGTAGTAACAGTTACTGAGGCGGCTAGCAATCCATATTATAACCTTTTTGAAATAGATAGCAACGGGTATTTGCAAATATCTAAAGGGGATGGGGTATTTACTCGTCGTCAAGATATTCCTAAGGTTTGGGAGTATAATGGTGCTGTGTATATGATAAATGTAAATTCACTACGGCAGATGAAACTTGGTGAATTTAGAAAACGCGTAATGGTGGAGATGCCACGTGAACGCTCCATCGATTTAGATACAGAGGTAGATTGGCTAATAGCTGAAAAATTAATAAATAGATAATCTTATGAAATTTACCGATTATATAATATCAGAGAATAGAACTATTACTGATGCATTACGACAGTTAAATCTTCTTTCAGGACGTTCTATAACGCTGTTTGTGGTAGATTCTTCGGGCGCAGTTATTGGTAGTCTAACAGATGGAGATATACGGCGTTCAATAATTGCTGGTTATACGCTTGGGGAGAGGGTTAGTAATGTTATGCATACTAACTTTTCAGCTTTGCGAGGTGATAAGGTAGATGTTAATATTATCCATGCGTGTCGTGAACGTAAGATAACACTATTGCCACACCTTAATGATGATGGAACTATACGTGATATTTATGACTTATCAACATTAGAATCCATTCTACCTATTGATGCCGTTCTTATGGCAGGAGGGAAAGGGGAGAGGTTACGCCCTATGACTGATAATACACCTAAACCACTGCTAATGGTCGGAGAAAAAGCAATCATTAATCATAATATAGACGCACTACTTAATAATGGTATCAGCAATATCAATATTACAGTAAACTATCTAGGTGAGCAGATTGAACAACATATAAAGAAGAATTATCCGAATCAGAGCGGGATATACTGTATAGGCGAGGATAAACCCTTAGGAACAATTGGTGCAGTAGCTAATATTGCAGAGTTCTATAATGATACTATCCTAGTGATGAACTCAGACTTATTGACTAATATAAACTATGAAGAGTTTTATCTACACCATATAAATAGCGGTGCTGATATGAGTGTTGCAGTAGTGCCATACCAAGTATCTGTACCATTCGCAATATTCACTTATGACAATGATAATAAGATTAATGGTTTAGCTGAAAAACCTACTTATAATTACTATGCCAATGCAGGTATCTATCTGATAAAACGTGAACACCTATCACAAGTGGCACATGGAGAACGCATGGATGCAACCGACTTAATAGAGAAGTTACTATCTGAGGGTCTATTGGTGGAACAATTCCCAATAAATGGACGATGGATAGATATAGGCTCGCCCGACGACTACCGCACCGCCTGCGCCCTACTAACTTCAGGAGTGTAACAAAGTAGGTAACAAAGTAAGTAACAAAGTAGGTAACAAAGTAGGTAACAAAGTAAGTAACAAAGTAAGTAACAAAGTAAGTAACAAAGTAAGTAACAA
>JAWXTT010000019.1:0-19857 GCA_044433325.1 Bacteroidales bacterium | reverse complement strand
TAATATTCTTTTTGATGTGGGTGGAGATTTTGATATCCTTAGTGAGAATGCACTGAAGCTAGGGGTGGATTTAACCTCGATTGATATTGTTATTATCTCACATGGTCATGGTGATCATGGTGGTGCTTTGGGTGAGTTTTTGAGCTTTAACAGTAAGGCTACGGTTTATGTGCAACGTCGCGCCTTTCTACCACACTACTCGCTACGTGATAGTGGTATGGCTGATATTAGTCTTGATAGTGAACTGACTAATCATCCTAACATTATACTGCTAGATGGCGATTATCAGATTGACCAGGAGCTATCCCTATTTACCATCACAGATAATAGCAAATGCTACTCAACCGCCAATAACTCATTGTATGAATGTGATGAGCTAGATAACTTCCGCCATGAACAGAACTTACTAATTAATGAAAATGGCAACAATACCCTAATCATCGGTTGCGGACATAACGGAGTAGTAAATATATTGGATAGAGCAGAGGAATACATGCCACAACTATGTGTTGGTGGATTCCATCTAAACGCACGCTCAGCAGGTGGAACTGTCGCAGAAACGCTACTTAACGATATAGCCAACGAGCTACACCGCTACACCGCTACAACCCTATACACCTGCCACTGCACAGGCTCTGAGGCATACGATTACCTTAAACGGGAGATCCCTAACCTAAATTATCTACACTGCGGTGATACAATCAATAACTAATACCGTATGAGAAAATTACTATATACTGCTGTTTATAGCTATTGGAGCGATTACACTCTCTACCTTTGATTTTAGTAGAGAGACTGAAAAGGTGATCCCCTCTGAAGCACTTAAATATAAATTGAGTGGTGATTCAAAATCGGGTGAAGCAGCAATAGGGGATTACACACAAGCCATTAACATATACCCTGAATATGGTACTGCCTACCTTAAAATAGGTAACGAATGGGATCTGTTAGAATTTTATGAATTGACATATGATAATTACGATAAAGCTATTGAGATTAACCCAAAATATGCTAAAGCCTACTATTTTAGAGCTTGGGCTATGAGAAAGTGCAACTACAAAACCGCTAACATTATATCAGATTACAAGCAAGCTATTAAATTAGATAATGGATTTTAGATTCATACATAATGTTAGCCATTACTTATTGTGAAATAAGTGATACCACTAAAGCTATTAAGATTTATAAAAAGGGAATGAAAGTATTTCAAAAATACACAAATATAAGGGGACTTCTAAAAATTTCCTTTAAAAATTAATTAACACATTTCACGCCTTCTTTGAATTTTTAAAAAGCGTCATATAGCACCACTATAAGCCATTTTTTAAAATTCCAAATAAGACGCAAACTGAATTAAAATTTATCAAAGAGAATTTTTAGAAGTCCCCATAAATTATACCAATAATTTACGAACTTTAGCTGAATATAAAGCCGCAGCAGAAATGTGTAGAATATACTAATACATTCGCCTAAAGGTTAGGATTAATTCTCTGCCTCCGTAAATATGATCTACTTAATTTAAGGGGAGTTCTTCTATATTATAAATAAAGTTAATATATTTGTATCATTAATTCTAGAGGTGTTCTATAAAGCAAATTAAAATATGGGTGACGGTAAGGGGTGTTGTGGTATTATTGTTATTGTTTACATTGCATGTTTCCTGTTAGGAAGAGTTTTTGATGTTGTCTATGATGGATATAAAGATAATGAAAAAGTTGCTGATAGACGTGTTGAACAAATATTTGAGAATATTAATGATGTCGAAAATTTTAGATTATCACTTATAAAATATGGAACTAATAAAAAAAATCCCTATACCAATTTTACCATCAAAGAAACTAAAGGTAATGAGGTATCTATCTATGAATCATATGATAAAGATAAGATTATTGGCTCAATAGATAAAAGATGTGAGTTTGAACACTTCTTCGCACAAATAAATGGGATGCTACTGGTACGTAGCAAATCAGGAGTAGTGGGTTACATAAACACGTATGAAACTACTGTGAAAGATGTTACCTTACATCGTTACGGTGATAATTTATTAAGTAAACTAGCATTTTCTAAGATATTCAAATTTAGATTTGCGGATATTACTATTTATATATTATTGATATTAAGCATAATATCCCTGATAGTATCATTTATTAGATCTAGTAGTATCATATATGTTATTGCTAATATGCTTATGCTTATTATTATGGATAGTATAATTGTGCTATATGGATTTATGTTATATTATGGATATACAGGTTATTGGTATTTTGAAACAGGATCATTATGGTACTCTATAGTTAATGGTGTTGCATTTTATTTTATAATGTGGTCATGCGCTAGATTAAGCAAAACGTTGGCAGCAATGCTTTCAGATAGTGATGAAGAGTATAGCATATTCAAACTCCCATCGACATTAGCTATGTATATACCTCTAGGGATGATTATATTTTGCTTCTTCACCCCTCAGTTCCCTAAGATACCTGTTACATTAGGAGCATTGTTACCCTCTTTCTTAGATGGTTTTTTATTTAGGGGTGATGGTGGCTTCTATGTTAAGGTATGCATGTTTGTTGCATCATCATTCTTTTTGGGGATAATTTTCTATACTGTAAATATGGTTAAAAAGTTTAAGAATTTACCATTAGCTATTATAGCATCACTGCTAATATCTATAACTAGTGTTATTATATTTATATCATTCTATTTACAAATAAATATACTTATTATTCCTTTTATTGGTATAGTTATGATTGCATTCCTATTGAAAGGAGCGTCTATTCCATCTGCCGTAGAATATCACACGCATAATGTAGAGATTAGGGAACGATTCACAGGTCGTGTTATCTCACGACATAAGGGTTACACATCCAAAGGGAATTTAGGAAATGATAAACCAGATAGAATAATCTAAAATATTAATGCATTAGATATTTAGCATATTCACTTTAGGGTTACTACTATCTTAAATAACAGGTGTCTAGCCTAAGCTACCTACACTTCACGGTGAGATAATAAACAACAACTAAACCATTAATACTCAACAAATAGCATAGATAATACTGGTTCTTAGAGGGTGATTACTCACTCATAACTTTAATTTATTTAACTTTATTTTTTAGGATTTTCAATAATTTTACTCTTTATTTGTGGTAATTTATTAACCTTAAAAAATAAACTATGAAAAAATTTTTATTAACATTCGTAGCATTGACATTTTGTTTTGTAAATCTAACGGCTCAGGTGAGAGATATTAATAAAGAGGAGCTTCCTAAAAATGCACAACAGTTTATAAACAAACATTATGCACAGGAGAAAATTTCTATTGCAACAATGGAGAAAGAGGGGATAAGCAAAGAGTATAAAGTAATTCTTAACGATGGCACTAAAGTAGAATTTGATAAAAAGGGCAATTGGAAAAATATCAATAGCAAACGTGACGGTAGTGTGCCAAAAGCTATTGTTCCAACTGAAATTGCTAAATATGTTGAATCAAAATTTCCTAAAAGTAAGATTGTAAATATTGACAAAGATAAGAAAGGTTATGAAGTAGAGTTAGATAATGGTGTAGAGCTAGAGTTCAATAGTAAATATAAACTTATCAAAACCGATAGATAAACAGAGAGGTAGAAGTTGCGATTTAACCCATTTTATTTAAGGTTATTATAGACTCACGACCGCAATTCATTAGTAGGTCTATAATACTTAGATTAGGTATAAATTCAGATCTATTTTTACGCAATAATTGGTAATATTCTATATCCTTAACCGTGTTGGTTAGGATTGGGGTATTACCAATATTTTTATTTATAGGTAGGTCTAGGAAATCTATCACTAATTGATGCAGGCGTTGGTTAAAGTCAACTAACCATCGGTCATGTGTTTCATAGATGGCGTGTAGGTCATCTTGGATATAGTCAAAGAATGGTGCTTTGCCATAGGCTGAAAATATTGCTCCCCAATGGATTCTAGTCCAATCACCATGCTCAGATATCAACAGCTCTTTAATAGGTGTTTTATCACCTTTAGATGGCTTCTGTAACGGCACAGTAAGTGTCAATACACCATTTGCTGCAAGTATATTACAATGGTTATGCTCCCACACACGTGGTGCATTTAAATCAAACTGCACATTGCCAGCGGCTAACTGCGCGGCATACTCGCGCACACTACCTAGATATGAACAACTATTATTCACCCCTTCAGTTACTCCCCTTTATTAGATTCAGCACTCATAAATATTCTATTCCAACGGATACCACCATTGAATAGCGATTTATCCTTATTCACCGATAAGAATACAAATATAGGTGTACCCACCACGTGATCCTCTGGGACAAATCCCCAATAACGTGAATCGGCTGAGTTATCACGGTTATCACCCATCATAAAGTAATAATCCATCTTAAAGGTATAACTATTGCTAGGTACGCCATTAATTAAGATTTCACCACCAACGACCTCTAGGGTGTTACCCTCATAGTTCTTTATTGGTCGTTCATAAACTGGAAGATTCTCTAATGTTAGTTCAACAGTTTCCCCTTTCTTAGGTATCCACACTGCACCATAATCAGCTCTAGTCCAACCATAGTTATGTGTAATAGGATAAACATTCATAACTTCATATGTAGGTATTTTCACTACTTGCGCTATTGCTGGATTAGCACGTAGTGTTTCGACAGCATGTTCAGTCAATGGAGCTTGGTATATAGGATTAATTCCACCATTCTCATTAATCTCTAAACCTAGTCGCTCAACATCATTAGGTTCAATGCTAACACGCACTCTATCATCCATACTTACATCTGCTGACTCCCAAAGCATATCTGAAATAGCAGCTCCATTAGTTTGTATTAAGTAATTATATTGCACCATTTCAGGCTCTCTGATAGGCTCACCATCTATATACACTATGTTGTCAACAATCTGTAAGGTTTCACCTGGCAAGCCGATAGCGCGCTTCACATAGTTTTCACGACGATCTACGGGGCGATATATAACCTCGCCAAAAACCCTTTCGTTACGATTAATTGCTTCTCGTCCATATTGCGATATTAACGTATAATAGTCAGGGTTCTGCACCTTAGTGGTTACCGTATCACCAGCAGGGAAATTAAATACCACTATATCGTTACGCTCGATATTACGTAACCCTTTAAGACGTTTATAATCCCATTGAGGGTATTCGATATATGAATTACCACCAATGATAGGCATAGTGTGTTGCGCAAGCGGGAAATGTAGCGGAGTCATAGGAACACGTGGACCATAAACAGCCTTGTTAACCCAAAGATAATCCCCTACCAAGAGTGATTTCTCTAACGACGATGTAGGAATCTGATAATTCTGCCCAACATAAGTAAACAACAGATACGCCAATACCAACGCATAAATAATAGCATCCACCCACGCCATTACCGAACGCACATACTTATTCTTAGCCCCTTTCCACCAAGTCCAAGGGATATACTGAGTTAAATACATATCAGCAATAAGCAATTCAAATATCAACACCCACCATGAACCTAACCAAATAACCCATAACAGAAATATGATTGAAACAATAGTAAATGTAATCCATGATGAACGCTTAACCTCGCTTAAACGTTTCTTTATATCCTCGATAACAGTTTTAGTAGTAATCTTACCCATCTTTATTTTTGTTTTTTAGAACTCTCCTTTTTAGAAACTCAACATATCATCCATTGTGAAGAAGCCTTTGCGCCCCTTCAACCACTCAGCAGCCACCACTGCCCCTAATGCAAACCCTTCACGATTTAATGCTCTGTGTTCAATATTAATAACATCAACTTCTGATTTATAGCATATCTGGTGTGTACCTGGCACTTCACCCACTCGCTCATTTGATATTAACAAAGCACCATCAGCAGAGGTTTCACTCCAAGAGTTTACACGCTCAATATTATCAATAATACCCTCAGCCAAAGTAATAGCAGTACCACTAGGATGGTCTAGCTTATGGATATGATGAATCTCGTTCATTGACACATTATATTCCTTAAAACTATCCATTATTTTAGCCAAATATTTATTTAGTTGGAAGAAGATATTAACCCCTATTGAGAAATTAGATGAATATAGAATAGTGCCTCCACCATTGTTACATACCCCCTTAATATCCTCAAGTTTATCTAACCAACCAGTACTTCCCGCAATGACAGGAATATTATATTTAAAACAATTCAGAAAATTATTATAAGCAGTAGTTGGTGAACTAAATTCAATAGCTACATCAGCTGATTTAAATTCATCACTTTCAAACCCCTCTTGGTTTTTGGAATTAATTATTGCCACTATTTCATGACCACGGCTGAGTGCAATCTTTTCAATAGCACGCCCCATCTTTCCATAACCGATTAAAGCAATCTTCATATCCTAATTTACAATTAAAATTTTAGCTACAGCACCACTACTGACATCACTAGAGTCAGTTTGTGACATAAACACAAAATAAACACCTGTTGCCACCCTAACACCTGCACTATTAGAGCCACTCCATGTAGCCATACCTCCAACAGATTTAGTTGAATAGACCTGATTACCCATTGAGTCAGCAATCTTAACTAATGTGTTATCCATTAAACCAGTAATGGTTATTACTCCTGTATAATCCTTTGTAACAGGGTTAGGATAAGCATAAACCGCTGCATCCATCCCATTAGTAGAACCGAAGCTAGCACTTGCTGGTGAAGCATCACTACCATACTCAGCAATCCCTAATTCAGTACCGAAATAGACCGAGTTATTGATCTCGTTACAAACAATTGAAACAATCTGATTATCCATCAAATAACTATTATCCGAAGTAAATTGTTTAAGCACCTCAGTACCATATTCATTAACTAGGAAAACCCCTGAAGATGAAGTACCAATCCATTTACGATTAGCACCATCCACAGCAATAGCCGTCACATCCACATTCTCTAACAGATAATCCGCATAATTAGTACCATCGTTTCTAGGCACTTTAATTCTATTAATAGTTAAGCTAGAGCCAATAGCACTGGTAGGAGAGGTAATCTCCACTACCCCATTATCTGTGCCAATCCATATAGATCCATCCATATCCTCGACAAAACAGTTTATATAATTCCATGAATATGTGCTACCATCTTGGTCTGTAAAAGAGTTATAACTACGCATAGTATCATCACTACTAGTTTCAGGAGTACCATTATCATCAAAAGCGTAGAAAGTAGAACCATACGCCCCATCCGTAATAAACTTGATATTATCAGAGTTAATTAAGAAACTCATCCTTTTATTAGTTTTCAAACCAGATATGTCAACCACAATCCAATCATCCTCAGTAACAGTTTCCAGCGATTGTTTATCACGTGGTAGAACCATAACGGCAGGATCACCATCAGTTTGGATAATCCACAAATTCATATCATCATCAAATTGCAAAGATGGTACTAGGCAATACCAATCAAGAGCCTTTTGCAATGGAGAATTAGTCCAATCATATTTATTTACTACCACCCCATCAGTAATCTTATATACCCCCTCGTACCAACTACCCACATAGTAAGTATTAGCATCCTCTGGGTCAAAAACAGGTTGATATGGGTCATTCATCTTTCCATTATCCAACTTCCCAATAGTAGAAGCCTCAGCAGGCGTAACGTCACTCCACTCAGAATCCTCTAATATATTAATAGCAGCTTCAGTACCATAACTATCAGTAAACTTATTTGAGCCACTATTCATTACATATAGTGCCTCTTGCTCCTTGTTATACACCATATTATATGGTTTAGAGACTGTTGAAGCATTAGGTTTAAAATAATCTATATATATCATTTCACCCCCATCCTCAGTAAATGAAGAATTTTTCAAACCATTTTCATCAACAATCCATACCGATTCAGTAGGATTATAACCAGCTACTAAAGAGTTTTGTAAATCATCGCTAAGGGTAACAGTAGTTATCTCATTTAAATCCTCGTCAACCACAATATATGTATTGGTGCTTAATGCTTGAAGTAAATATCCATCATCATTAGTAGATTGAATAGTAGAGGCTGCTCCCTTTAATAGAGTTGTAGTTGTTAATGAATAATTATCACCAATCTTAATTTTACCAGTCCAACCTGAATCAAAAATTATTGTATTATCATTAACTGGTCTAATAATAGATAGTTTCTGGTTCAACCCCGTTTCACTCCATTTACTCAATTCTATATAAATATCTGAATAATCAGTAATATACATATTACTATCAAAGCTAGCAACTAACATATCACCTACCCTAGCCACAGTATAAAACTCCTTATAATAGATTTGCGATCTAGTTACCTCATTTTTAATATCGTTAAATACAACAAAACCAAAGTCAGTAGCAACATAAATCATATTATTATCACTATCAAAGTTAATATCATTAATATCCTTTGAGCTAGTTATAATATAATATTTTATATCAGGAAGATTAATTATCTGACCATCATCATAAAGTAAATCAATATTAGAATTAGAATAAGTGATTAATAGATACCCCTTATCATAATTATAATAGATATTATCTATATCAACATCACTCAATCCACTATTTAAGTTGTATGATATATTTATATCTTCAACCTTATTATAAGCATATAGATTATTATTAACAAGATAATAAACATTATCGCTATTAGATTCGATAATATTACCCACTTCAGTACCATAGATAGGGTGAACTAACCATTCACCAACAGCCACCTTAGCACTACTTACAGCAGGTATTAAAAAGAGTAATATATATAATAAACCTTTATACATTTATATAACAAATTTACAATTAGACATTAAAATACAAATATATAACGATTTATAATTAATTAAATTGTATATCTCTACTTATTAGCTAGATATTCCATTAATTTAGCAGTAGCACGACCACGATGGCTAATAGCATTTTTACTCTCAGCACTCATACTAGCGAAAGAAACGCCCGATTCCACAGGCATAAATATTGGGTCATAACCAAACCCTTTAATTCCATCCCTCTCAGTAAGGATAACACCATCAACCTCACCAGAAAAAAGTAACTCCTCACCACCGAGAATAAGAGCGATAACTGTACGGAACTTAGCCGAGCGATTCTCAACACCCTCCAACTCACGCAGTACCCTATCTATATTATCTTCAGCATTACATTGCTCACCAGCATATCTAGCGGAATAAACACCAGGAGCACCATCAAGAGCCACAATCTCCAAGCCAGTATCATCAGCAAAGCAATCATAACCATAACGCTCCTTAACGAAACGAGCTTTAATCAGCGCATTCCCCTCCAGAGTATCAGCATCCTCCACAATCTCCTCATGACAATCAATATCATTCAAAGATAATATATTAATCCTATCCCCAACAATCTCCCTAAGCTCCTCCAACTTATGAGCATTATTAGTAGCAAAAACAATATCCATCATAAAACTTTTAATAATAAAATTTTAAAGTAACACCCTCGCTGTCATTCCCAACTTGATTGGGAATCTCTTCAGTTAAAAAACTCCCAAAGCGTCAATTGCAAAGATTCCCAATCAAGTTGGGAATGACAGCGATGGTGGCAATCAAAGTACTCATCAGCACCGTGAAAAATTTAAATAGATCGAGTAGCTGTGGTGCATCGTGAAGTAAAAAAAGCGGAGTGTACTTCAGGTACGTGAGCATTTTTTTACTTTGGGATGTGCCGCAGATGCCGCTCTATTTAGATTTTTATCAGAGTACTATGTTAACAATTTTGTTAGGTACGACGATAACCTTTTTAGGTGTCTTACCATCTATCCACTTCTGTGAACTCTCATGCGCTAACGCCACACGTTCAATTTCAGCACGATCAGTATCAGCAGCAAACTCAATACTAAAACGCGCCTTACCATTAAATGAAATAGCATAGTTAACAACCGACTCTTTAAGGTATTCCTCGTTAAATTCAGGCCACTGAGCATCACATACAGTAGTTTCGTTACCAAGAATGTGCCATAACTCCTCAGCAATATGTGGAGCAAATGGAGTAATCACCTTTACATATTCATTAAGGATAGCACGCTTATTACATTTAAGAGTATTAAGTTCATTAACACAAATCATAAATGCACTAATAGAGGTATTAAACGAGAAATTCTCAATATCCCAACTAACCTTTTTAATTAGCTTATGAAGAGCTTTCAGTTCATCCTTAGTAGGTCCACCATCAGTAACAACAAATGCACCATTCTTATAGAAAAGAGCCCAAAGTTTTTTCAAGAAACGGTTAACACCATCTATACCATTAGTATCCCAAGGTTTACTCTGTTCCAATGGACCTAAGAACATTTCATATAAACGTAATGTATCAGCTCCATAATTATCAACTATATCATCAGGGTTAACCACGTTAAACATAGATTTTGACATCTTCTCAACAGCCCAACCACATACATACTTATCACCCTCAAGGATAAATTCAGCATCCTTAAATTCAGGTCGCCAAGCACGGAATTTATTTATATCCAATACGTCATTAGAAACTATATTTACATCCACATGTAATTCAGTAGTATCATATTCACCCTTTAAGTTATAGGAAACAAATCTGTTACTATCCTTAATACGATAAACAAAGTTAGAACGACCCTGAATCATCCCTTGATTAATCAATTTACGGAATGGCTCATCCTCACATATTACACCAAAGTCATAAAGGAACTTATTCCAAAAACGACTATATATTAAGTGACCAGTAGCATGCTCAGTACCCCCAATATAAAGGTCAACATTACGCCAATACTCATTAGCCTCTTGTGATACCAAAGCAGTATCATTAGTAGGATCCATGTAACGTAAATAGTAAGCTGATGAACCAGCAAAACCAGGCATAGTACACATTTCAAGTGGGAAACCATCCTTATTAACCCAATTTTCAGCACGTGCCAATGGTGGTTCACCCGTTTCAGTAGGTAAAAATTTACTTACTTCAGGAAGTAATAAAGGTAACTCCTTTAAATCTAATACTTGTGGTTGATTATCCTCATCATAATAAACTGGGAATGGTTCACCCCAATATCTTTGTCTAGAGAAGATAGCATCACGCAGGCGATAATTAATCTTAACCTTACCAATACCCTTAGTCTCAATAAATATCTTAGTAGCAGCAATAGCCTCCTTAATTTGCATTCCATCAAGTTTAAGTTCCATGCTGCTAGAGTTCATCATAATACCCTCTTTAGCATCAAAACTCTCCTCCGAAACATCGCAACCCTCGATAAGTGGAATAATCTCCAAATCAAACTTCTTAGCAAAAGCATAGTCACGACTATCATGAGCCGGAACAGCCATAATAGCACCTGTTCCATAACCAGCCAATACATAATCAGATACCCAGATAGGTATTTGTTTACCTGTAACAGGGTTGATAGCATACGAACCTGTGAAAGCACCCGTAACACGTTTATCAATCATACGTTCACGTTCAGTCTTACGCTTAGTAGCAGCAACGTAATCATCTACATTAGCACGCTCAGCATCTGTAACAACCATCTTAGTATATGCACTCTCAGGAGCAAGTACCATAAATGTAACACCATAAATAGTATCAGCACGAGTAGTAAATACATCTAATACAAGATCAGAATCAGTTACTGGAAATTTCATCTCAGCACCCTCACTGTAACCTATCCAGTTACGTTGTGTTTCCTTTAATGAATCAGTCCACTCAACAGTGTTTAATCCATCTAATAATCTTGGAGCATAAGCAGAAACACGTAAACACCATTGTTTCATTAACTTCTGTTCAACAGGATAACCACCACGTTCACTAACCCCCTCACTAACCTCATCATTAGCTAATACAGTACCTAGTTTAGCACACCAGTTAACCATAGTTTCACCAAGGTAAGCTATACGATAATTCATAAGAGTTATACTTTTATCCTTTTTAGAGTAAACATTCCACTCTTCAGCAGTGAAATCTAACTCCTTAGAACAAGCAGCATTTATACCTTTAGAACCCGATTTTTCAAATTGAGCTATTAACTGATCTATATCACACGCCTTTTGTTTACTATTATCATAATAACTATTGAACATTTTAATAAATGCCCATTGAGTCCACTTGTAATAGTTAGCATCACATGTACGTATTTCACGTGACCAATCATAACAGAAACCAATCTTCTCCAATTGTTCACGGTAACGCTCAATATTCTTGACAGTAGTTACCTCAGGGTGTTGACCTGTTTGAATTGCATATTGTTCAGCAGGTAATCCATAAGCATCGTACCCCATAGGATGCAATACATTAAAACCCTTTAATCTTTTAAATCTAGAGTAAATATCAGAAGCAATATATCCTAGTGGATGACCAACATGTAAACCCGCTCCAGATGGATAAGGGAACATATCTAATACATAAAACTTAGGTTTATTACTATCTATCTCTGTTTTATAAATAGAGTTTTCTTTCCAAAACTCTTGCCATTTTTTTTCAATCTCAATATGATTGTATTCCATTATATTATATTTTTTATTTCTTTATTAATCCTAACTTCTCTGATAATTCTATCATGCGTTCAATAGGTTTCACACTCTTAACTATTATCTCCTGTGACAGCTCTATTGTAGGATATTCATATTTAAGTGCATTGTATAATTTCTCCATAGTGTTTAAACGCATAAAATTACACTCATTACATGCACAAGTACTATCTTCAGGTGGAGCAGGTATAAACACTTTACCCTCGCACATCTGCTTCATCTGATGAATAATTCCCGATTCAGTAACAACTATAAATTTATTACAATCAGAAGTGACTGCAAAGTTAAGCAATGCTTGTGTAGAACCAACTTTATCAGCAACTAAAAGTATAGTTTTTTTACACTCAGGATGCGCCAATACAAAAGCATCAGGATTCTCCTCTTTCAATTTTAATATCTTCTCCAATGAGAATTGTTCATGTACATGACACGCACCATCCCAAAGAACCATATCACGTCCAGTAACTGAATTTATATAATTACCTAGATTTCTATCAGGACCAAAAATTATCTTCTCATCCTTTGGAAAGCTATCAACAATCTCCTTAGCATTTGTTGAAGTCACCACAATATCAGTATAAGCCTTTACATCTGCTGAGGTATTAACATAAGTTACAACCTTATGATCAGGATAACCCTTTAGATATTCCTTAAAATCCTCCACCTTGCAACTATCAGCAAGAGAACATCCAGCATTTAGATCAGGAACTATAACCATTTTATTAGGCGAAAGAGCTTTGGCTGTTTCACCCATAAAGTGAACTCCGCACATCACTATTATATCTGCATCTGTTTTGGCTGCTACTTGAGCTAGAGCTAGTGAATCTCCACGGAAGTCTGCTATATCTTGTATATCTTCGCTCTGATAATAGTGAGCTACTATTATAGCGTTCTTCTCTTTTTTGAGTTTTAAAATCTCCTCCTTTATATCTATACCAGCAGGTATAGGTTCATCAATAAATGGTTTATTCACATTACTCATATAAAAATATATTTCTTTCTTTTTTTAAAAAACTTTTAATATTAATTATTATAGCTTGTTGATAACCTTGATAACTTTTCATGTAATCATTAGGATTTTTACTTATAATAATCTATTTCTTAGTAATCAATATATTATTAACATACCTATTTATTGATTATAAGCGCATTAATATAGTTATCAACATGGTGTTAATAACGTGCAAAGTTAATAATTTTTTAAAATTAAACTATCAATAATCGTTGAAAACCCTGTTTAAATAATATATATATCTATTAATAATAAATATTGACTTTTGATTATTAACTTTGCATATAGATAAAATCAGTAAATACAAATAATAATTATAATTTTTATAAAGAAGTTATTAGTAGGTTTTGAACTATTATAAACATAGTTATCAACATTATTTTTATTATTATTAAATATGAATTTATGGAGAAGAAAACAATTTTAGAACTAGATAGAATTGATGTAGAACAATTCAAAAAAATAGATAAAATACCTCTAGTAGTGATACTGGATGATGTGCGTAGTTTAAATAATATTGGATCTATTTTCCGTACATCCGATGCATTCCTAGTTGAGCATATTTATCTATGTGGAATAACAGCTACCCCTCCCAATAATGATATTCATAAAACAGCTCTAGGTGCAGAAGATTCAGTTGATTGGAGTTATGAAAAAGATACACTTTCATTAGTAGAAAAACTAAAATATGATGGTTACACAGTATGCGCCATAGAACAAGTAAAAGGGAGCATATCACTAACAAACTTCCAAATTAACCGATCAGAAAAATACGCAATAATTCTAGGCAACGAAGTAAAAGGGGTAAACCAATCAGTAGTCAACGCCTGTAACCAAGTAATAGAGATAGAACAATACGGAACCAAACACTCCCTAAATGTATCCATTACCGCAGGAATACTAATCTACACCTTCGCCCAAAAACTCATCAAATAAATAACCACTACTTAAAAATCTAATATTATGGAACAATTATCAATTATACAAAGTAAAATATATGAGATACGAGGTCAGAAAGTAATGTTAGACCGAGATCTTGCTGATATGTATGGGGTTGAAACCAGTCAACTTAAAAGTGCTGTAAGACGTAATATAGAACGTTTTGAGGGTGAAAATTTTATGTTTGAATTAACCAAAGATGAATGTTCAAGATGCCAATTTGGCATCTTGAACGGAGAGCGGGGAAGTAATATAAAGGGTAATTATAAAAACTGATTTATCAATATTTAAGATGAGATTTTGAGTTAAGGGGACTTCTAAAAATTGAATTTTAACGCTTTTCTACTTCGATACTTCATCTTCGCATTTTACAAAATGCACCGTAGGCACCACTATAAGCCATTTTTTAAAATTCCAAATAAGACGCAAACTGAATTAAAATTTATCAAAGAGAATTTTTAGAAGTCCCCTGAAACATTAGCCGAACTACAAACAGATAAAAGTAAACAAAACAATACTCGTCGTCCAATAGGCTATAAGTGATAAATATTAGTCTATAAAAGAATATAATAAAAATAAATAGAAAATATTCGTCTATGGAAGAAAATATAAAATTATTAGAGAAACATAATCTTTGGGGTAATTCCTCACTAGATTATGGTTATAATTGGGATTATTATACTAATAATATTACTGATTGTTGTGGTAATAGACTTATTAAAGTACTTGTAGGTCAACGTCGTAGTGGTAAGAGTTATATTTTACGACAAATAGCTCGCTCACTTGTTAAGGAAAAGGGTGTTGATGTTAAAAATACACTCTTTATAAGTCGTGAATTTATTGATTTTGATTTTATAAAAACTTATGTAGAACTTAATGATATAATAAAACTCTATTTACAAGAATTAAAACCAGTAGGAAAAGTATATATATTTATAGATGAAATACAATCAATAGATGCTTGGGAACGTGTAGTAAATTCTTATTCACAAGATTTTACAGCTGAATATGAGCTATTTATAAGTGGCTCAAATTCTAAAATGTTATCAGGAGAGCTGGCTACCCTACTTTCAGGTAGATACTTAACTTTTGAAATATTTCCATTTAGTTATAATGAATTTTTGGATGTTAAGGATTTAACTAGCAATAAAGATAGTTACCTAGAATATATGAAAAGTAGTGGCTTGCCAGAACTTTTCTCTATAGATAAGGAGCAGTTAAAAAGAAATTATGTATCAGCAATAAAGGATACAGTACTATTGCGTGATATAATACAACGTTACAATATTCGTGATCCAAAAATGTTAGAGGATATATTTATATTCCTAATAAATAATATATCTAATCTTATCTCTATAAATAGTATAGTCAAATATTTTAAAGGATTAGGGCGTAAGAGTAGTTATGATGGTGTTTCTAATTATATAGGTTTCATAGAGGATACTTATATGATACATAGATGTAATCGTTACGATATAAAGGGTAAGGATATCATATCTGGTAATGCTAAATATTACAGTAACGACCTAGCTTATAAAAATTATCTATTTATGGGTTATGGATATGGTGTAGGTTATATGTTAGAAAATTTGGTATATCTTGAACTACGTCGTGCAGGTTATCAAGTGTATGTAGGTAACATTAAAGATAAAGAGATAGATTTTGTAGCACTAAAAGGAGATGATATAAAATATCTACAAGTAGCATATATGCTAGTAGAGGAGTCAACCATAGAGCGTGAATATTCATCCCTAGAGGCAATAGATGACAACTACGATAAGATAGTAATAACCCTAGACGACCTAAATTACCCTCCACGCAAAGGTATTAAACATATCCAAGCATGGAATCTACCCCAATATCTAAAATAGAGGGTAAACGCTGCAAAACGGCAAAAGGAGAGCGCACTGAAAAACCCTCATGTTTACCTTTGCAGAGTGAAAATTGAAGGTTAAATCAAACTCTATGTAGATTCCTATGTAGTTTCTGGTTTTTACAGTCAAATAGCATATTGATAATGAGCGAATTACAGAAGAACAGGAGTGTACATTAAGTACGTGAGCATTTATTTATCAAGGGAAGTGTCGCAGATGCCGCTCTATTTAGATTTTTCTGGATTAGTACTGTTCTTTTTCGTTCGGAAAATCCTCACTCTTAACATCATTAACATACGCCGCTACGGCATTGTGAATAATAGTGCCTACATCAGCATAGCGACGTAGGAAACGTGGTGAGAACCCTTGGTTGATACCTAACATATCATGCATAACCAATACCTGACCATCTACTGCACCTCCTGCTCCAATACCTATTACTGGAATAGCAATCTCTGCGGCAACCTTAGCGGCAAGAGTAGCAGGTATCTTCTCAAGAACAATGGCAAAACAGCCAATCTCCTCAAGCAATTTAGCATCCTCAACAAGCTTGTTAGCTTCCGCCTCCTCTTTAGCGCGAACAGTGTAAGTACCAAATTTATTTATTGATTGTGGGGTTAACCCCAAGTGTCCCATTACTGGAATACCCGCTGAAAGTATCTTCTCGATAGACTCACGTATCTCAGCACCACCCTCTAACTTAACGCAGTCAGCGTGTGTCTCTTTCATAATACGTATTGCTGATGAAAGAGCCTCAAATGGATTACCTTGATATGTACCAAATGGCATATCCACAACTACTAAAGCTCGATTAACAGCGCGCATAACCGATTTACCATGATAAATCATCTGATCCAATGTAATAGGGAGTGTGGTTACATTACCAGCCATTACATTTGAGGCAGAATCTCCTACTAGGATTACATCAACGCCTGCTGCATCTATCAATTTAGCCATTGAATAGTCATAAGCTGTAAGCATTGAAATCTTCTCGTTACGACGTTTCATCTCAATAAGACGATGTGTCGTTACCTTACGTTTATCTTCAGTATAAGTGGACATAATATCTATTAGTATTGTTATATTTTACATCGCAAAGTTATACCTTTAAAATGACAATCCCCAAAAAAAGATAACAAAAACAATTATTACGCCAATCAATTACAATTATAGCTTCTATAATTGGGATAACAAGCTATGAAAATAACAATAAATTGCTATTGTAGAGGTGGATTGAGTTTCGTATATTTGTAAATTAAATAAAACACATAAAGCAGATGAGGAGTAAATATAAAGTTCTAAGATATACGCCAAATGATAAGATGAGTGATTTGATTTGCGATAACTACACTATGTTATTTATCTTAAATCGTTTCGGTATAGATATGGGATTTAAAGAGCTTACTATAGCCGAGGTTTGTGACAACTATCAGATAGATGTTAGCACATTCCTAGCTATTGTTAATCTGCTAATCTCAAAGGATAAAAAGGGGGTATATACAGATTCAATTTCACTGAACTCATTATTAGATTATCTATATAAATCTCACGCTTATTTCTTAGATTATAAACTACCTAATATACGCAAAAGACTTCTAAAGGCTATTCCAGGTAGCGATGCTCTATCAATTGCAGCTCTTAACTATTATGACGAATATATAGCTGAGGTTAGAAAACATATGGAGTATGAGGAAAACACAGTATTCAAGTATGTAAATAATCTTCTTGCAGGTAAATCTGATAACAAGTTCTATATAGATATGTTTAGTGACCACCATGAGGGGATGGAATCTAAACTAACTGAACTGAAAAATATAATAATTAAATACTACCCCGTGGCTAGCACTAATGAGTTAAGCTCAGTGCTTTTTGATATTTTCAGTTGTGAAAGTGACCTACTTTCACATAGCGAGATAGAGGACTACATATTAATTCCAGCCATTCGCGCAGTAGAAAAAGAGCAAAGGGGATAAGAACAATGTTAAAAAGAACACATATAGTAATAGTTGAGCCATCGGTAATTATCCGTAGCGGGTTAATTGCTGTATTACAACGAGCAACTAATCTAAATATTAATATAGCTGAGATGACAGAAATCTTGACTATATCTGAAGATTTATTGAAATTTAAACCAGATATTATAATTGTTAATCCTACATATTTCGGGTATATTCCACTTGCACAACTACGTGAAGAGAATCCAAATATGAAGATTATAGCTCTACAAAGTGCATTAACAGATCAGAATGCTATAAAACTATATAACGAAACGATATCTATTTATGACACTACTGATAGCATTAACTCTGCTCTGTCACGCGCTATAGAAACAGGTGAAGCATCTGATTCACGCACCGAGCTTAGTCAACGTGAAAAGGAGATTGTAGTTTGTGTAGCTAAAGGTATGTCCAATAAAGAGATTGCTGATACACTATTTCTATCCACCCACACCGTTATATCACACCGCCGTAATATCACCGCCAAACTAGATATATACAGTGCATCAGGTCTAACCATTTACGCAATAGTAAATAAGCTAATAGATATAGATAGCATCCCTGCTAAATAGAAATCCCCTAGAGTGTTATGTTATGCGTATGAGTGTAATCCACCTAACAGGTAGTTTACACCAAAATAGGTCATTAACACCGTTAAAAAGGCAACAACGGCAAAGATATGAAAGTATATAGGCTTACCCAAACGTGGTAATGATGTAGTGTGAATAGCTAACGCGTAAACCAACATAGTAATTAATGCCCACACCTCTTTAGTGTCCCAACCCCAATATCTACCCCAAGAAACATTTGCCCATATTGCAACTAGGAATATCCCCGCATTAAGACAAAATAGGGCAGTGTATATCATTATTCTACTCACAATCTGCAACCGCTCTATTGCCTCTGAATAACGAGAACCACTATAATATAACACGATAGCCACCAACCCATTAAACATAATAAACCCAAACAAAGCATACGATACTATAATTAGAGAAACATGCGATGTAAGCCACGGAGACGCTAATACAGGCATCAGCGATGTAATTTGTGGATTCATGGCACTCAATGTTGAAACCAATAGCGTAAACCCTGATTACAACAAAGCAACAGATGGTAAAAACCTCAGCTTATGATAAAACAGCAACGACAATAGCAGCAACGACCATGAAACAAATATCATAGTCTCATATCCATTACTTAATGGGATATGCCCCGCTACATACCACCTAAGTCCCATCATAAAACTCAAATAGAGCAACGAAACGCACACAGGAATCAATGACAAAGCAAATAAATACTTAAACCACCATCCTCTCAAAGCCGAAACTAACAGCAAAATAAATATGATTAGCCCAATAGAGAGATGTATTTTAAATAATATAGCTGGTGCATTATACTTATTATATATCTCATCTTTGACACATGATGGGTTAAAAATAGGGCTTATAACTCACTGTTTCAGCGAGTTATAAGCCTTTTGTTTTTTGTTATTTTGTAGTATCTTTTTTCTGTT
>JAWXTT010000018.1:0-20097 GCA_044433325.1 Bacteroidales bacterium | reverse complement strand
ACGGAAACCATTCTCGATAAGTTTATCCAGTTGATCCTCTTGAGTTGATATTTCAGGAATAATTGCCGCCTCAGCACCAGTAGCAATTGCTCCATTAAGAGCTAAGAAACCTGCATCACGTCCCATTACCTCGATAAAGAATAGACGTTCATGTGATGTGGCAGTGTCACGGATTTTATCCACACACTCCATAATGGTGTTTAGGGCTGTATCGTAACCGATAGTGGTATCAGTACCATAAAGGTCATTGTCAATAGTTCCTGGAAGTCCTACAATAGGGAAATTAAATTCGGTTGCAAATATTCTAGCACCTGTCAATGATCCATCACCACCTATAACAACTAGCGCATCAATCTCTTGACGTTTCAATACATCATAAGCGTGTTGACGACCCTCAGCTGTCATAAATTCTTCACAACGTGCTGTTTTAAGGATAGTACCCCCTAATTGTATAATATTTGATACATTTTGAGTTTTGAACTCCTGTATCTCCTCTGTAATTAAACCTTTATAACCACGATAAATACCCTTAACACGCATACCACTAAAGATAGCAGAGCGAGTAACTGCGCGAACCGCAGCGTTCATACCAGGAGCATCACCCCCTGAAGTTAAAATTCCAATACATTTAATATTCATAATCCCTGTTTTTAAGTGAATATATAGGCTAGCAAAAATAGTAAAATTTCTGAACTTTTCCTATTATTCACGTTATTAAATTTTGGTTTAAATCTTCTCTTCTATTATTTCTCACCCATATAAATGGTACATGCACCTAACGTCAATGGGTAAAAACGGCAATCTGCGAAGCCTACGCTACGCATAATATCCAACATCTGCTCCCCCTGAGAAACTGCCGCGATACTCTCAGGTAGATATTTATAAGCACGCTTATCACGCGAAATCATACGACCAATAGTAGGAATAATAACATTTGAATATAAGTTGTATCCTAGCTTTACTATTAGGTTGGTGGGGGTTGATAACTCTATGATACATGCCACGCCACCTGCGTTAAGCACACGGAAAATCTCAGCATAACCTGCTTTCAGATTCTCAAAGTTGCGTACCCCATAAGCCACGGTTACAACATCAAAACTGTTGTCGTCAAAACGCATCTTCAAACAATCACCCTGTTCAAAGGTTACAACATCGCTTATATCCTTAGCCATAACTTTTTCACGTGCTATCTGCAACATATTCTCAGAGAGGTCAACTCCAATAATAGATTTAGGAGCGCAATATTTATGTAACATCACTGCTAAATCACCTGTGCCAGAGGCTACATCTAAGATATTTTCGTGCTTATACTTCAACAGTTTCTTGACTGCACACTTACGCCACAGTTTATCTATCCCGAATGTCATGGCACGGTTCATAAAATCATAGGCAGGTGCAATAGAGTCGAACATCTGTTGCACCTGACCAGTTTTACCCTCCGCCGTGCTGTCGTATGGTTTTACCTTTTCGGCGTTATCTCCCATTATTATTTTTTCTTTTTTGGCAGGTCTGTTTTACCCTCTATTTCATTGATGCTAAACAAGCCTCAACATTAGCGTTGATACGTTCAGTTAGGTTGTTATCAATAGCTTTGTTGAATTTTTCACCTACTATATGTTCGTAAAGCTCTATATAACGATCTGAAACTGTTGTACAATATTCAGTAGTCATTTCAGGCACTTCTTGTCCAGCTTTACCCATAAAACCATTTTCAATTAGCCATTGACGAACGAACTCTTTAGATAATTGCTTTTGAGCCTCGCCCTTTTCAAATCTCTCTTGGTAACCTTCAGCATAGAAATAACGTGAAGAGTCTGGTGTATGAATCTCATCAATCAAGATTACTTTACCATCACGTTTACCAAATTCATATTTAGTATCAACTAGTATTAAACCTTTAGCTGCTGCCATCTCTGTTCCGCGTTGGAAAAGAGCTTTAGTGTAACCCTCCATTACTGCGTAATCTTCAGCAGAAACTAATCCTTGAGCTATGATATCCTCTTTAGATATATTCTCGTCATGACCAGCGTCAGCCTTAGTTGTTGGAGTGATAATAGGTTCTGGGAATTTCTCATTTTCACACATTCCATCAGGAATCTTAACACCACAAATCTCACGCGCACCATCAACATAGTCACGCCATGCACTCCCTGTTAAATAACCACGAATAATCATCTCAACACGGAATCCCTCACATTTCAAACCAATTGTAACCATTGGATCTGGAGTAGCTAGTTTCCAGTTAGGAACGATATCAGATGTAGCATCTAGGAAAGTTGCTGCAATCTGATTCAATACTTGACCCTTAAATGGAATACCTTTAGGTAAAACCACGTCAAAGGCTGAGATGCGATCAGATGCAATCATCACTAAGATATCATCATTGATATTATATACATCACGCACCTTGCCATGATATACACCCTTTTGTCCTGTAAAATTGTACTCTGTATTAACTAATGAATTTGCCATAACTTCTATATTTTATTTAATTTATTCTTTATCTAATTTCTGTTGCTTTCTGTCAACTTGGCGTTTAGCTTTAAGCTCTTTCTCAAAATCTTCATACGCCTCAACTATACGTTGAACCAGTTGGTGACGAACTATATCACCCTTTTCAAACTCAACAACACCTATCCCTTTAACTCCACGCAACACGCGCAATGACTGCACCAATCCCGACGTTACCGATTGGGGCAAGTCTATCTGAGTAATATCCCCCGTGATAATCATCTTAGTCCCCATCCCTAAACGCGTTAGGAACATCTTAATCTGCTGAGTTGTGGTGTTCTGTGCCTCGTCCAATATTACTATTGCATCACTCAATGTACGTCCACGCATAAAGGCTAGGGGTGCAATCTGTATTACGTTAGTTTCCATATAATCCTTTAGCTTTGCTGCTGGAATCATATCTTGCAGAGCGTCATATAATGGTTGTAAGTATGGATCTATTTTATCCTTCATATCTCCAGGGAGGAAACCTAATTTCTCACCCGCCTCAACAGCTGGACGTGAAAGGATAATCTTTTTAATCTCACGATTTTTCAAAGCGCGCACCGCCAATGCAATAGCCACATAGGTCTTTCCCGTACCCGCTGGACCTAAAGCAAATGTCAAATCATTCTTGCCAAAAGCAGATACCAACTTCTGCTGATTAACATTACGCCCCATGATAGGCTTACCATTAACGCTATATATGATAACACTATCACTAGGGTTACGTAGCTCCATTGGTTGTGAACCCTTAATAGTCTCGATAATTACCTCTTCAGTTAATTGATTGTATTTAGCGCAATACTCCTCAAGTTGTTTAATCTTCTGTTCAAACAGTGTAGTCTCCTCCTCCTCACCAACAACCTTGATTACACTACCACGTGCAGTCATTCTCAGTTTAGGAAAAAGATTCTTAATAGCATGAATATTGGAATTATTAACCCCATAAAAGATAACAGGATCAACACTATCAATTATAATTATACGCTCAATCATTCAACAAATTAATATTAAGTACAAAAGTACTAAGATTATTTCAATTATAAGATATCATTTATAATTAATTGGTTATATTAATCTCTTTTACTACTTTTGCCTACAAATCTAATAATTTATAACAAATGATTAAATTACGCGCACTTAATGTTCTACTATTAGCCGTGCTAATGGCTAGCTGTTGCAATAATAACAATTGTTGCAACGAAAACGATTTTATACAAGTTGATACCGTAGCTGTTTATAGCCCAAAAATGAATCGTGATATTAAGAATACAATTATTCTGCCTGAACAATATGCTTGTGGCGAGGATAGTTACCCTGTAATATTCCTACTTAATGGCTATGATGGTGACTATAAAGCATGGCTAGGGACTAAACCAAATCTCGATAAATTAGCTAGTGAAAACGAAGTAATATTTGTACTTCCTGATGGACAGGATAGTTGGTATATAGACTCGCCAATAGATAGTACAATGCAATTTGAAACATACCTAACTAAGGAGTTATTACCTTACGTTGATAATAATTATCGCACTAAAGCAACTGCTGAATACCGCGCAATTACAGGTCTAAGCATGGGTGGACATGGAGCATTACACACAGCCATAAAACACCCTAACCTATTTAAAAACGCAGGTAGCATGAGCGGAGGTGTAAATATCGCACCATATACCAGCAAATGGAAACTACAAACACTACTAGGTGACACCATACAGTATAAAGAAGAGTGGTACAATAGCAATGTTACCAATCTAGCTAAAGAGCTTGAAAATGGAGTACTTAATATAACTATTGACTGTGGGGTTGATGATTTCTTCTTCGATATAAATAACAACCTACACCAATTATTGGTTGACAATAAAGTTGACCACGACTATACAGTGCGTCCTGGAGGTCACTCACATCCATATTGGCGTAACTCAATAGATTATCACATACTATTCTTCACAAAACAATTTGCTAAAGCAAATGAAGAATCAAAATAGCACCATAGAGGAGGATATCAAGTTTATGCGGCTAGCTCTACAACAAGCCGAGCTAGCCGCTGAACGTGATGAAGTGCCTATCGGAGCGATTATAGTATCTGAGGGGCGCGTCATAGCACGAGCGCACAACCTAACCGAAACCCTAACAGATGTTTCAGCACATGCTGAGATGCAAGCAATAACCTCAGCCGCAAATTATCTGAATGGCAAATATCTAGTTGGTTGTACCCTATACGTAACCGTTGAACCCTGCCTGATGTGTGCAGGCGCACTGGGCTGGAGTCAAATCAGCCGCATAGTCTATGGAGCACCTGACCCCAAACGTGGCTACCACACCTACTGCGACAACCCATTCCACAAAAAAACAACCATAACCACAGGCATCCTAGAGGATGAATGTAGCCAAATAATAACCAACTTCTTCCGCCACAAACGCTAATCACAACTATTTATATCGACTATACTCTTTTAGAAAAACCTACGGAATATATAAGTAATGTTTCTCTTCTATTTAATTAAATGTCCTATTTTTATTATGTTGTATGCTGAGTTACTATAGGAACATATAATTTAAATTAATAATCCCATAACTCAGCGTACAACCACAAATCTATTATAGCAACTAAATACCGCCTTTCGTTGATGCAGGATTTCCATATACTGTTGTATTTGCTTCTACATCCTTAACTACTACTGAACCTGCTCCAATCATAGCCCATTCACCTATTGTAACTCCACAAACTATTGTAGCTCCACCACCTATAGATGCTCCTCTCTTTACAATAGTCTTTGATACAGTCCAATCTGCAGAGCTCTTAATCGAACCATCATCATTAATCGAACGAGGTCTTTTATCATTAGTAAATACGGCACTTGGTCCGACAAAAACGCCATCTGCTAATTCTACACCATGATAAACACTAACATTATTCTGTATTTTAACATTATTTCCTATAATCACATCATCATCAATAAAAACATTCCGATGTATTTTACAACCAGCTCCAATTACACAATTCGTAGATAATGTTGAATATTCCTCTATCAGAACATTATCACCTATAGTCACACCCTCCCTTAATATAACATTCCGATTAATCTTGCAATTTTTGCCAATTTTACATCCAACAGGGATTTCGCAATCAGCCTCAATAAGTGAATCTTCTCCTATTTGTGCAGTAGAATCAATATAAGTTCTACGACCTCTATTTATTCCATTTAATGGCTTTTCTGTATCTTCATAACTAAAGAGTTTATCAAATTTAGCATCTAATACATCAGACAATGATTTAGATTCTGGTGTTAACAATAAACCCATTAAATCTTTATTGTCTCCTATCGGCAAAAGTTTGAGTTTAGAAATTTCCATTACTCCATCAGTGGAGCTATCTTTATATTGCTTCAACTTCTGTATTGCTCTTGTTCCTGAATCAAATATTACTTCAGCATATGATAAGACTTCTACTTCTAACCTGTCACTCATAATTAAGCCCAAACCAAATATACCCTTATTTCTTGATAACATATCCCGATGAACACCATTCTCTTCAAATAAACCTCGATACATATTCTTATATGGATCTATTGTGACTTCTCTATCTTTAGATACAATAATCTCCCCTTTATCATCCATTACAGCGTCCTTCAACACATGTACCGTTTCATCATAACTAAAATGCCACATATCTCCTGACGATATACTGTTTGATCTTCTTGTCCACATTAAAGAATGATTATCGCCTTGTTTAATTGCTAAAAAACCTCCCATTCCTAATGAGCATAAAAAAGGAGCATATTTCTTTATGTTTCCGATCTCAATATTTGAAAAGGTATTCTTTCGCGAATATAAATTATGAAACAGTTCTACTGTAAACTTAAATGTAAAATAATCTGAATAATACATTTGCATATCTATAGAATGATCCTCTACCTCACCACGTCGTATAATAGAAGATATATCATAAACCCCAAGCATAGGTCCATTGAAATAGGTGCGTTTATATTCTGTAACCTCTTTTATTATACGCTCACCTACAATAAGCGCTATATTTTCTAAAAATGTTTTTATTTCCTCAATTTCTTGATAATATTTACTTATATATCCTATAAGATTATTCTTTAATTCCTCTCTTTCAGGATTGACTCGTTCTATTAATTGATTATAGCGCACACTTCGTTCCTCCTCAAGAAACCTTATTTCACTCATTTTATCTTTCAAAGCATCCGGTATAGGGTAAAACATCGCCTTAGGAACAACCGTAATCTTAAATAAATCATCTTTATAAACACTTTCAGGGAATCCATCAAAATATTTTAAATTACCAAAGACCAAATCACTAACATTACCAAAATAACGTTGTAACTCAATACGTAAAAGAAGTTTATTTATTGAAAAATGATCTCTTTTGAAGTCATCCAATTGATTTATATTTCCTTTTATCATATGTAGCTTATGAGCATCTTCGATAGATTCTTTAACCCATGTAATAGTACTAGAGTCCTCAATATTATACATCCACTGTATATCCCCAAGAATAGCCTTTAAATCATCACCCATCGTTGTAGGATCATCTACCAGAAAACATAAGATAGGTATTTTATTCTCTTTAGCAAACAACAGTTCTTCCTTAATTATAAACTTAGATTTATTAGTTCCTTCTGTATATATAAAAACAACTATTTCACTTTTTAATATAGCATCTTGAATTTTTTCTTTGTAACCGTTTGCAACATATTTTCTCAACTCCTCTTTATCCACCCAACATTCAAATAGATCTTTCAATTCTTCATATATCTGGGATCCATACTGAATATAATCTTCACTTTTGTGACTTAAAAATATTTGATATTTTTTATCACTACCAACCATGTTGTTTTGCATTTTTTTTTCACTCATAAGATTTTAGTATTAATTATTGTTTTTCAATATCCATAAATTTATTACACCTACAGAACCTTAATTACAGAAATATAGTAATTACTACTTTTTATCGGGAGTCCAGAAGGTGGGTTTCTCCTGCTTCATATCGGGCATATATTCCTGATTGACGTAGTGGTTGGGGTAGTTGTGGGGGTATTTGTACTCCTTGCCGTAGCCTAGCTCTCCCATTAGGCGGGTTGGGGCGTTGCGTAGGTGTAGCGGAACGGGGAGATTTCCTGTTTGCTCGACAAATGCTAATGCGCTATTTATTGCATTATATGCTGAGTTACTCTTGGCGCATGTTGCAAGATAAATTGTGCATTCTGAGAGGATTATACGGCTCTCTGGAAAGCCTATCTTCTCAACAGCATCAAAGGTTGCATTAGCTAGCAATAATGCATTAGGGTTAGCTAATCCAATATCCTCTGCGGCTAGTATCACTAATCGTCGTGCTATAAATTTAGGGTCTTCACCACCTGCTATTAACCGTGCTAACCAATAGATAGCTGCATTAGGGTCGCTACCACGCACTGATTTTATAAATGCTGAGATTATATCGTAATGCATCTCACCATTCTTATCAAATGCCATTGGGTTCTCTTGTAGTGAGCTAACTACTATCTCATCATTGATAACTAACCTTTTATTACTATTGAGTGACTGCACTAATAAATCTAAGATATTCAATAGTTTACGAGCATCACCAGCGGCAAAACGTAGTAGCTGTGTGGTACTCTCAATCTCAACTGTCAAATCCTCAAAGAGCGCATCACTGGTAATGGTACGATTCAACAACTCTAATAGGTCATCATCCTCCAGAGATTTCAACACATAGACCTGCGCACGTGACAATAGTGGACGTATCACCTCAAAGGATGGATTCTCAGTTGTTGCACCTATCAAGGTAACTATACCACTCTCAACAGCTCCTAGTAGGGAATCTTGTTGTGATTTATTAAATCGGTGTATTTCATCAATAAATAGAATGGGTCGCCCCTTAACAAAAACGCTACGGGCATCAGCGGTACATCGTTCAATAATCTCACGTACATCCTTAACTCCTGACGTTACGGCTGACAATGTATAGAATGGCACATGCGTTAGCTCCGAAATTATCTTTGCCAACGTAGTTTTACCCACACCAGGAGGGCCCCATAGGATAAAGGATGAGATATTCCCCATCTCAATCATCCTACGGATAACCGCCCCTTCACCTACTAGGTGTTTCTGCCCGATATATTCATCTAGGCTTTTAGGGCGCATTCTCTCCGCTAATGGTGCGTACATCATCTATATTTTAGTCTATAATCAAACCACCTATTAGTTCCTTAGCAGAACCTATATTGTGACGCTGTAAATAATCTTGAATATAATCCACTACCTTAACTGTGATAGATGGATCTATAAAGTTAGCTGTTCCTAATTGTACCGCTGTTGCTCCTGCCAACATAAACTCGATAGCATCACAACCATTCATAATACCACCCAAGCCTATTACAGGTATATTAACCGCATTAGCTACCTGCCATACCATACGCACAGCAATAGGACGGATACAAGCACCCGACAAACCACCTGTAATAGTTGAGATATGTGGACGGCGTTTCTCAGTATCAATACTCATAGCTAAGAATGTATTAGTCAATGAAACTGAGTCTGCACCAGCACCCTCAACTGCACGTGCTATCTCAGCTATATCTGTTACATTAGGTGAAAGTTTAACAATCATAGTTTTACCATAAGCCTCACGACAAGCCTTAGTAACCTCAGCGGCTCCCGAACAGGTAGTACCGAAAGCCATACCACCCTCCTTAACATTAGGGCAAGAGATATTAACCTCAATAGCGTTAATCTTATCTAATGGTTGTAACTTCTCACATACCGCAACATAATCATTAATTGATGCACCTGATACATTTACTATTACGTGGGTGTCAACATTTTTGATACGTGGGTATATATTCTCAATAAAATAATCAACCCCTTTATTTTGTAAACCTACTGCATTAATCATACCTGATGGAGTTTCCACCATACGTGGGTATTTGTTACCTTGACGTGGTTCAAGGGTAGTACCCTTAATAATAAAGCCACCTAAACGGTTCAAATCAACAAAATCCTCAAACTCCGTTCCATAACCAAATGTTCCCGACGCTGTCAAGACTGGGTTTTTTAACTCCAACCCACCTATTTTTACACCTAAATCTACCATTTTAATCTCTTTATATTAAATACAGGACCCTCAGTACATACACACACATGACCGCTATCAACGGTATCTTCAACGCAACATAGGCAAGCTCCTACACCACACGCCATTAGATTTTCAAGCGAAACTTCACACTCAATCTCACGCTCCTTAGCTATGGCAGCAACCGCTTTCATCATAGGCATAGGACCGCAACAGTAGATAAAATCTAACCCCTCGCTCTGTAATACACTATTCTGAGTAACTAATCCCTTCTCGCCAACTGAACCATCATCAGTTGAGATATGCACAGTTCCATATTTCTTGAACTCATCTAGTTGTAATAAATCACTCTCACTCTTAGCTGCTAATAAAAACTCAGGTTTGTAGCCATTCTCTACCAGATACGCACCGAAATATAACATTGGGGCAACACCTACACCACCACCAACTAATAGCAAGCGTGCATCTGTTTCAATAGGGGTGTCAAACATACCTCCCAATGGAAGAATTATATTCAGCGTTGAGCCAACCTCTGATTTAATAATACCCTCAGTACCCTCACCTGCACGACGCACCAATAGCCATAGCTGATTAGCAGCGTAATCAGCAAAATGCACCGATATAGGACGACGTAAATAGGTATTTGCAGAGTTCTTCACCTGAACCTGAACAAATTGACCTGGATAAATCTCAGGCAATTCACCAACCATTGGTGTCAGTTTCAATAGAGAATAACTATCACTTAGACGGTTATTCTCAACCACTTTAAAGTCTATAATCTGTTTTGACATTGCGTATATTAGGGATACTCCCTCTATTTTAAGTTATTATTTTTAATTATCACATCTACAAATTCATCGTTAGGGATATCGTAAGGCAACCACTCTATTGGGTAGCCACGACGCTCCATCCCACGAAACCACGTCATCTGGCGTTTAGCAAACTGATGAATGGCAATCTCCAGAGCCTCAACCATCTCACTATATTTCAACTCTCCAATCAGGTAACGAGTTACAAATTTATATTCCAAACCGTAATATATCAAATCATCAGCTGTAACGCCACTATCCAATATAGTTTGTACCTCAGCAACCATACCCTCCTGCAATCTAGCTTTTAGGCGTTTTGTTATCTTATTACGGCGTTGCTCCCTATCAATACTTAACCCATAAATCTTAGCATTAATGGGTGATGGGGTAATATCGTTTATTAAATTAGGGTGCTTAGTGTAATAGTCTTGTATCTCAATTGCACGTATTGCACGTTTACAGCTATCTACATCAGTAATGTTATGTAGAGTTTTATAACTACCTAGTAGCTTAGTCAAACTATCCAACGACTCCCCCTTTAGGCTCTCACGCAACTCACTATTTTCAGGCACATTAGGTAGCTTTATCCCTTTAACCACCGATTCCACATATAACCCAGTACCACCACATAGAATAGGTTGCGCTCCACGCTCCACAATCTGGTCATGCGCCGTTTGGTAATCCCTTAGGTATTCATACAAGTTATATTTATACCCAGCATCTACAATATCTATCAGATGATACGGAACCGAGCCATATTCACCTAAATCCTTACCAGTACCAATATCCATTGAGCGATAAATCTGCCTAGAATCAGCACTAATAATCTCACCACCAATAGCAGTAGCCAAAGCCACCGCCTTAGCAGTTTTCCCCGAAGCCGTAGCCCCCGTAATTACTATTAATGGATTCTCACTCATAACTATTACAAAGATACACTATTTCCACCAACCACACAAACGCTATTGTGCAAAAGCAAATTATCTATATGAGTAACTACATATCTCCATAATTCCACACTCATCACTTAATAAAGTATATAAAACTGGGTCTGATAATATATCATTTATATCTATTATTTTACCATCAACCAGAATATTACGATTTACAAATCGTACACCATGACTATAATCCACATATTGTTTTCCATGAGCATTGCTCAGTGGCTGTATTGCTCGACCATCAGCATAATGCCAACCATATATAAATAATCGTTGTGGATTCTCTGATAATCTATTAGTAATAACAATATCCTTCTTGTTCCCAGCAACCAACACCCCTAAAAAATAACCTTTAGATAGTAGCTGAATATTAATCAATTGATTATGATTATAAAAAACAGGAACAGTAACCATAGTAGAATCTGGGGTCATTGGTTCAGGAGTTAATTTAACAATAGCATTTTGGTGAATCAAATCTGAGATTTTTCTAGTTGGTAAAGTTGCGCCTAATTTATCTGCAATACGTTGAGCCGTTTCAGGCAACATAGGTATCCTAATAAAATTAGTATCAGAACCTATCGAAAGATAGTCTGGTAACACCTCAAAAGTAACCTCGTGTACGGCTCCATTATTATCTATTAATCGCTCAGTGATAGTAACTGGATTACGTAAGGCGGCGGGGATATTTCCACTTATCACTTGATCATATATAATCTCCTCACGTTCATCTAACGAGATATTATTTACAAGAGAATAAAACTCATCAGCTGTTAGCGCATCATCAGCACGTTCCGCAATCTCCAATTTAGGAATCACAGACCTTCCATTAGCAGATTCGACAAAAATAGATAATGTCAAAAATAAAACTACAAACACTCTCATATATATTCATTTTTATTGTGCAAAAGCATCTAACGCCACCGATGGCATCCATCCCGAGGTAAACGCCCCTAAGGCATAATTACGCCAATCACCATTACATTGTGGCTCCCAGTAGAAAACACCTTGACACATATCACCATCAATGGAGCGAGCCTTAGCTATCAAATCCACTAGAAACTCCTTAGCTGTAAACTGCTGATCTGAGGAGTAACCACACTCCACATAGATAACTGGTGTTTCATAGCGATTAATTATATTCAGGGTATTATTATAAGTATCCTCATTGCACTCACTCAAGGACTTATCAGCCCATTTAGGATAAACCGAAAGTCCCACAATATCCCAACGACCACCAGCTGAGCGCAAACCATCAAGCAACCATTTACACGCGCCCCAATTATATCCATTACTACTGTGAACTATCACTTTTGCATTAGGATAGACCACCTTAACAGCATCATAGCCAGCATTGTTTAACTTAGCATAAGCAGTAAAGTCACTATCCACACAGCTGCCAATATCCCAGAGCATCCCAGTATTCGTTTCATTACCAACCTGCACCCACTCAACATCTATACCTTCATTTTTAAGTTTATTCAAACAATCAGTAGTGTGTGTAGCCACAGCCGCAGCCATCTCCTCTAGGTTATAATCACTCCACGCGGCAGGAATTTGTTGATTACCAGGGTCAGCCCACGTATCGCTATAATGAAAATCAATCATTATACGCATACCGCACTCCTTAGCGCGTTTAGCCTTAACCAGCACATCATCAATAGAGTTCCATCCACCCACAGGATTTACCCACACTCGATAACGTACAGCATTCATCCCCACTTCACGCATCAAGGCAGTTAATTCTAGCTCCTCACCAATCTTACTACGAAAGCTCAAACCCTCACTCTCCATCTCAGTCACCCAACTAATATCTGCACCACGGGCAAAACCATCTATCACCTCAGGTTCTGGGGTTGGTTCTGGAGGAGTAGGTTCGATAGGATCACTACAACCGACCAATATTAAGATCAAATACAATAACAACCGATTCTTATTCATAATTGGCAAATATACTATTTATTTGGGTAATTATAATTATTTTACTACTTTTGCTTTTGACTTACATACTGCACACAGTAGGGAAACCTGCTGTAAAATTAAGATAAACATATTGTTAAATGTGTCTATCCCATTCTATATAGTGGTTTCGTACCCCTGTGTAGAGTGTTAATGCATCTACTATTGCTGTGTGCAGTGTAAGTCAACAGGACAGGCGAAATCACTTTTTTTATTTCTGCTCTGTTCCTATTTACCTAACACTTAAAGAATTAGAAATCACGGACGCAGAACGCATCAAAATTGAAACAGCAACAACATTTCAATTACCAAACGAAGAGTTATTAAAACTATACAAACTAATGGCACTAAGTCATTATAGTTATTTACGCAAGCCTAACTATAACGAGGCTAGTTTATTGAAACAACTGAAAATAGATCTCGCAAAATTCATTACAGAAACAAATGCTCTACTTGCCAAAGAGCCAAACAACCATACTCTGCATAGAATTAACCATCTACTAACACACCACATAACCCAACTAAATAGGGTTAATCCTTAGATTCTTACTTTTTTCGTTTCGATTTTCGTTTCGTTGGTGTGGTAATCTGTCGTTGTAAATCGGGAGTGGTGTATGCATGATTGGTTGACATTGGGATATTCTTACGCATTAGTTTACATGCAGCTATGACAAGGTCACTCTCATTAGGGGGTGATAGGGTTATTGCAATACCTGTGCGACCTGCTCGACCAGTGCGCCCTATGCGATGTACATATTGTTCAGCCTCAAGAGGCATCCCATAGTTATATACAAAATCAACATCCGCAACATCTATTCCACGTGCAACCACATCGGTAGCTACTAGGATAGCGGTTTCACCTGTGCGGAAACGCTCTAAGATATGCTCTCTAGCTGTTTGGCTACGCTCACTATGCATAGCTTCAGCCACTAAATCACGTGTACGTAATAACTCGGCTAATCTATCAGCCATCTTTCGAGAGCGAGTAAATAGGATAGCTCGTTGTGGCTTATCACGATTAAGCAGATGCAGGAGCAGATGATCCATCATCTCAGTAGTAACGTAATACCCTTGCTGAGTAATCTCAGCCACAGCCAGATTATCACAGCCACAGCTTACACGTGTGTAAGCGTTAGCAATTAGTTCATCTATTAGTTGCTGTATCTGTTCATTAATTGTAGCGGAGAAACATAAAGTTTGTGCATCAGCAACACGCCCCTTAGCCAAAGAGAAGATAGCATCACGGAAACCTAAGTCCAACATCTGATCCATCTCATCAAGGATTAAGAATCGTAACGAATCACATCGCACAGCCCCTTGTTCTATTAGGTCAAGTAATCTACCTGGTGTAGCCACAATAATATCAGGGGTAGCCGCCAAAGCCACCCGTTGCGGCTCATACTCCACCCCACCATAAATGGTTACAACGCTAATATCAGTACAGCCAATCAAGCCCTTACAAACAGCACCAACTTGTTGTGCAAGCTCACGCGTAGGAGTAAGAATCAATGCAGAAACCGCGCTATCACATTTACACCCCAATAATTGCACCAACGGCAAAAGATAAGCTAAACTCTTACCACTACCAGTCTGTGAGGTAGCCACAACACACTCCCCACCAAGCACCACAGGGATAACCCCACACTGCACATCAGTAGCCACAGTAATACCCATCCCAGACAAAACCGTCACCAAACGCTCCTCAACACCTAACTCCTTAAACTCCATAACTACAAATCATCAACCAAGAATGACTTCCCTTGCTCAGTTAATATATACTTATTTAATGGCGATGTAGGTTTATCTGGATTTGTCAAATCTAGCAATCCACTCTCACGCAAAGGCTTAATATATTTATTCTTAAAACCAGATTCATCATTATACCCTATCGCCTTTAATATCTCCTTTATACCCATCGGCTCAGAACATAGCGATAAAATTATTATATAATACCGTACCTTGATTCTTAGCAACTGGGTAGTTTTTTCGCTCCAACTGGGTAGCTTTTTTATCTCATTTTCCGTAACAACCTGATTATTAGGCCATGAGATATTCCTCAACTGGGTAGCTTTTTTATTCCAACTGGGTAGTATTTTTAATATAAGATCTTCCCATGATAAATATCTTAGTCCTCTGGATAGAGTAATATTTTCTAACGAACGCTTAAAATAATCAGTCATATCAACCTCCAATTCTAACCAACGACTCCACTGCTCAAAATATTTAGCCAAAGTAATATTATGCAACGGAATTTCAGTTTTAAAGGTAGTATCTTCTGTAAATATAGGTTTTGCCCCATTCGCATATAAAGGTAAATATTTATTAGTATTTCTTACACCTGAGCCAATCTCATCAGTCCAACCTAATGCAGTAAAGAATTTTCTAATATTTGGATTCTTAGGATATGGATTAAATGAATTAGGATCAAGCACTCCATGAAATAAAGGCTTATTAGGATTAGTAATATACAAATAATCACTATAAATTATAAGATCAGTTGATAAAGGGTTACTATATTCACGGTGGACAACAATATTACCTATTACCTCACGAAAAATCTTATCACGTAAATCTACTCGCTGATCCCCTTCAAGATAAAATTTCTCTGATAGATGTTTGTTTATAAACTCCTTTAAATCTAAATATGTATCAATAAGATTTGTACGCTTAGTTAGGCGATCATCCCATCGGTCAAGATTCTCAATACGTGTCATAGCCTCAACCTTATAGGCAGGTAAAAGACTCTGAATTGTCGTATCTTTACCAAAAATAAGAGCTGCCGCAAGAGTCAAACCCTCTTCTCCACTTTTATAATCTTTCCGCCATAATGTTGACTCACGTAGCATCTGCTCATTATCAATTAACAACCACGGATGATCACTCCTATTATTGCGAATTAAAGTCTTAGCTTTGACAAATAGATTAACATCTAAATCATCCATAGTTAAGTGAGGGTAAATGGTAGATTCCGTAAATCTATTACTCTTTTCAAAATTAAGAGCTTCGACTAATTCAGTATTATCAGTTATATCCACATCTACATCGCCTGCACGTTTATAAATTAATCCTTTATCCTTATGAACACTACTACTTGATGGTATTTGCATAGCAATAACAGACTTTCCACAAACATCTACAACCGATGGAATAATAAATATAGTTGGTGAAATACAATCATTACTAGATAAACTAGATACAATGTCGGCTACAATCTGCTTAGTTGCACTCTCATTAACTCCAATGATATTTTTATCATCATCAACACCTAGGATTATTATTCCACCATCAGTATTTGAGAAACTTACAACCGTTTCATAAAAGCTTTTAGGTAACTGCTCTACTGACTCTTTAAATTCAATCTTTAAGCCTTCACCTCTCTTAATTTTTTCTAATAAATAACTACTATCCATATAACCAACTATTTATACAAAGTTAGTTAAAATAACTGGGAACGCCTAAAAATAATAACTATCTTTGTCGAAACAACTAAAGAATATCGATAAAATGGAGAAGATAACATATAAGCCTAAAGGAGTTTGCTGCCGATTAATGGAGATTGAGATTGAGGGTGATACCTTGCAAAGCGTTGCATTTCAGGGTGGATGCAATGGCAACCTAACAGGGATATCAAGACTAGTCAAAGGTCGCAAAATAGAGGACGTGATAACAACCCTAAAAGGCGTAAACTGCAACGGTCGCGGTACATCATGCCCAGACCAACTAGCCCGCGCCCTAGAGCAAAACAGATAACCAAACAGAAAACTAAAGTAGCTTAATCTTTACCATTTTAGCCACTTTACATCGCTGCTGCAACTCATTGATAATATCCATCGCTGAGTTTTCAGCAATTCCTATCTCCTTAGCAACTGCTAATATCTCTTTTAGAGTAGGTTCACCCGCTCCATTTATCGTAGTCGTGTGAAAACCATTAAATCCACTACTTGGCAACAAGTCATAGGCAGGTGATAGCTTCCATCTACTGCCTATATATTGAAAAGAAAAATTCTTTGCATGATCATCCCTATTTGAAATCAAAACATTAAACACCATAATGCGGAACATCTGCATCACTTGTGTCATATCACGCGTTAAGTTAAGGGTAAGCTTCATCAATATTGAATAGTCTAAACTAGGAATACGATAATTTGCTCCAAGCAATCCAGCCGCACTAATAGTATGAATTTTACCATTTACGATTCTGTCAAAACGTTCTACCGCAAAGTATTTACTGTTAAACAATTTGGTTTCACTCATTATTATACTACACTCCTTAGCTAGTAGAGAGTAGTTATATTCAATCTCACCAATATCGTTAGAATCAAGAGAGGTACGAAACTTCACCAACCAATGACGACTATTAATAGAAGTAAACACTTTAGGTCTAGCACCCCCCGACGAACCACCATAGCGATATAATTCATCAGCCGAAACCGCTCCACTACTATCCCCTAGAATAATCTCAGCATCACGCGCCAACTTGTCAAAATCTATAAAACCACCATCACTTGCAATACTTCTATCAGGACGAAACTCCAACGCTCCACGCCCCGTACTACCAATCAAAGCCAACCGATCTAATAACGTTAATTTATCAGGATTCACACCCTGCTCAGATAAATATCTATCAAGAATTAAATTCCCCCAACCATCAGGCAGAGAATCATCAAAAACGCCAAATCCACCTGCAAAAGGGTCACGTCTAGCAATCATAACACCAGAGCGCAAAGGTAATTCAAATGGAGAGATAGAGAACCCATCCTGCAACCATTGCGCATCATATTCAAAAGCGCATAGAGCATCAGGAGTAAGAGCCATCACCCCCACACGCCTATCAGAGATAAAAACCTCTAACTTATTTACTCCTAACTTATTCACCATTCACACTCCCCCTTTTACGTATTTTCCCTTCAGTTTGATTAATTACATCATCAATAGATTTGTAACTAACCTGAGAAAACAGCAAATTAAAATCCTGCTGCATATCCAAAGCAATAGCAATCATAGCCAAACTTCGGAAAGATATCTCACCCTTAGTTTCAAACCTACGATAACTAGCAATAGCAACCCCACTACGCTCAGCCATATATTGCTGAGTCCAACCACGCTCCAATCGTCTAGCCTTAACCCTAGCCGCGACAGACAACATAACAGAGTCAGATGTCACATCTATAATTGCTAATATATTATCATTTACCATACTTTATACGCATTAACTATTAATATATTATTAATTACAAAGATAACAAAAGCACCCCAAACCACCAAACAAACAACCACAAAAAAGACTAGCAAACAAAAGTCGCTAGCCCTTCTATATATATTTCATAGGAGTAAGATAAACCAATATAGATTACCAACAGCTCCCAAAAAAGTAGTTCTATTATGTTCCTAATTTGGAGTTTCGTGAGGGATGGCAACCGCAGCGTACGTTTAGTACGTGAGGATTGACAGACCGAGGGAAGCTCCGAAATAGGTCATAAGAGAGCCGCTTTTTTACACGGGCTTTATTTTACTTCCCAATTATCACCTGCTAATAGCAGTTCACGTAACGACGAGAATCCTTTTTTAGCTTTTACCTCGTTAACTTGTTTCTCTACCTCAGCATCGTAAGCTAGACCATCAACGCAGCGGATAACGCCTACTGCCAAAGGCATAGAGTCACCATCCATCATAGCTAGTTGTTGGTGTAGGAAATTCTCTTTACACTTAGCGTCATGTACTAGTACATCATCCATTGTGTAACCATCTTCGCCAATAACTACTGCTTTTAGGAAGAAACCGTCACGAACGATACCTTTGTTTCCTTCATTACCGAAAATCATCTTTTCGCCATGAACCAACTTGATAGTTTTCTCTTTACGGTTCTCCTTGTCAGTAATTGCTTTATGAATTCCGTGGTTATAAATCACACAGTTTTGAAGAATCTCAACCACTGATAAACCCTCATGACGAGCAGCCTCAACCATAACTTCTTGTGAAGTTTTTAAGTCAACATCAATACTACGACCGAAGAATGTACCACGAGCACCGAACACTAATTCAGCAGGGATAAATGGATCTTCAACAGTACCATAAGGTGATGTTTTAGAAACGAAACCACGATCTGATGTTGGTGAGTATTGACCCTTGGTCAAACCATAAATCTTATTATTTAGTAATAAGATATTCATATTAATATTACGACGTACAGCGTGAATAAAGTGATTACCACCGATAGCAAGACCATCACCATCACCTGAAATTTGCCAAACCATCATCTTAGGATTAGCTACTTTGAAACCACTAGCGATAGCCGCCGCGCGACCATGGATAGTATGGAATCCATAAGTATTCATATAATATGGCAAACGTGAGCTACAACCGATACCTGAGATTACAGCAGTGTCATGAGGAGCTACGCCCACTTCAGCCATTGCTTTATGTAATACATTTAGGATAGCGTGGTCACCGCAACCTGCGCACCATTTTACCGCTTGTTCATTTTTATAGTTACCTGCTACGAATTTACAATTTTCCATGATTATTATTTACCCTCCTTGATTATTTGTTCAACACTCTCAACCAATTCACTTACAAGGAATGGTTGTCCTTGTACCTTAGTAATTTTGCTTACTGGAACTCCAGGGAATTTACTTAATAATAAGTCAGCAAATTGACCATTATTCAGTTCAGCTACAATCACACGTTTATATTTACCTAAAATCTCAGCTGTATTTAGTGGCATAGGGCTAATATAACGGAAGTGAGCTAAAGCTACCTTAGTACCTTTGCTGTTCAATTCATTAACAGCAGTATAAAGGTG
>JAWXTT010000017.1:0-20109 GCA_044433325.1 Bacteroidales bacterium | reverse complement strand
GTCGTGTGCGTCTAACTATTGACCCAGGAACTCAACCTGGTAAGGTACTTAGATTACGTGGCAAAGGGCTACCATCACATAACCGTTATGGAACAGGTGACTTATTGGTTAATATTATGGTTTACGTTCCTGAAAATATCTCAGCTGAAGAGAAGAAGGCTATCGAAACGCTAGCTAAATCAGAAAACTTCAAACCATCAGATGATGACAAAAAGCGCATCTTTAGCCGCTTAAACCACCTATTCGACTAGAATACGCATCATAGCAAAAAAATAATTATTATGAAATGGTTTTTGAAATGTATGAAGAATTACGCCAACTTTAATGGGCGTGCTAGAAGAAAAGAGTATTGGATGTTTATATTAGTTTATGCGATATTAACGATTCTTCTACTAAGTTTAGATGAAATGTTATTTGGCTCGATAGAATTAGCTACTCCTATTAGTTCGCTTTTTGCTTTAGCTTTGCTTATCCCATCATTGTCAGTAGGTGTCAGACGTTTACATGATATTGATAAAACTGGTTGGTGGTATTTATTATATCTTATACCTATCATAGGTTGGATTTGGCTAATTATACTACACATAATAGATGGAACTAAAGGAGCAAATAAATATGGCGATGACCCTAAAACAATAGAGGAATAAAACAAACACCATAAATAAACAGGCTCTGCACAATTTCTTTTTTTGCGCAGAGCCTGCGCTCCCAGCGAACTTCGCTTCGCTTCGTTTTTGCTTGTTACTCTGTGGGGGTTGCTAGGTTGCGGCGGTTTATTATTGGGAGCATTAGCACGCCATCTATCTCGGTTGGCTCTCCTACTCGGTAGAATGCTTCGGGGGCGCGTCCATCTAGCTCTATTATCAGTGAGGTTAATCGCTTATGTTGGGCTCGCATAAATCCTTTGGTTACTGATGCGGCACGTGTTACTCCTCTTATTCGATCCGCCTTACAGCAACCGCGTTCAGCTACATATAGGTAGATATCATTACTCTTATCGTTAATGGTAATATCTATTGCATCACCCACATGAATATCTAATAACTCTGTTATATGTGAGGTTAATGAAATCTCACCACTCTTACGGAATTTTATATGTGGTCTTAACCTATTACTAATGGACATAATCTGTATTCGTTACTATTAAATGATTCTGCTATAAATTTATGATCGCAATTATATGACAAGTCTAAGTCATAGAATATCTGCTGATTCTCAGGTGCAAGGTTTTCAAATAGCCATTCGTCATTATATTTATGTAAATAACCACATTGTGTTTGCTGGGTAAACTCAATATCAACCTTACGAAGAATATAATAACTACTCCTATCTAAATCTATATACTTATATATAAATATATAGGTTGGCTCGGTATCAGCAGCTAGCTCTGTTGCAAACTGATCATTCACAATCACAAAATTATTATTGTGATTAAATCTAATCTCATTCATCACTACTGATTTTACAATATTATTTTACGCTTACTTCTAAAACTAATTATCTCAGTGGCTTGCAGGGTTTTACACTCTAGGTTAAGTGATTTATAATACTCCTCTGCCTTAGTATAACTATCAAAGATATTACTTGATATATACTCCATAAAGTTATCATTAATGGTTACCGCATAATAGCGATAGCCTAATAACTCGTTCCAAATTTTCTTTATTCTTTTCATTTTATTTATTTAATATGTGTAGGAGCTATCTATCAAATTATTAAGCTCCAATAATTGTACTAGCAATATTAAATCATCTTCGATGACTATATTATTATTTTCATCATCCCAAATAGAGAACTGGTCAATAATGACCTTCACTAGCAATAACTGCTCAGATATATCATACCATCGTGTAACCCTGAGTGATAGCTCGGCGTAATCATTATCATTATAAACCTCAAACCAGATATTACACGGTTTAGCATTTTCTGAGAGGGCTTGTGTTAATTCAACGCTAACTGATTGGGCTATCTCATATAAGAAATTCCACTTCACTACTCTAACTCCTTTAGTAAATTAGTACGTTTTAGAAATAGGAATAGCAATAGCAATATCAATGTCACCCCTAGCTTAAAGATGATAAAATGTTTTAAGGTTGTATCCTCCAATGGCTCAGCTCCATACCCTATAATAAATATCAGTGACATTATTAATAGTGTAAAGTATGCTGCTATTTTACGTATTTTCTTATGGTAAAGGTTATTCATAGGAAATCAATTTTATATTATCCTAGTTTTACAATCTTAGTAGCATCTATTAACCCTTTACATGAAATAATAAATGCATACCCTTCACGCCGCAGCTCACATATACGACTATTAATTGTGTTATAACTTTTCATACGATCGGGAATCATTACAATATCTCCTATTTTCATTGAACGTAAGAATTTTTTCAAACAACTATTTTGATATTCTATTTGCATATTCTTTTTTTATTTGTAAGTTTGTATAAAGTTTGTAATGTAGATGATTAATCTACTTAGTTATTAATTTAAAATCGATTTTTATAACTTGTTTAAACAAAATTACAAACTTATTTGTAATTAATACAAACTTTTTACAAATAAATTTACAAATAAATTTGTACCTATGACAAATGAAGAGTTAAATTATTATCAATAAATTAATTACCTAAATATAAAGGGTTATATGAATGAGAACGAATTAAGACATGCGCGACTAAAAACGGCTAATGCACACCTAGAAGTTAGAGGTCTTACGCTAAAACAGCTACAACTTGCCGATAAAATAGGATATCATAAGAGCAGTGTTTCATCAGCATTCGGTGGTAATCCAAAATATCTAACTAATACGTTCTTGAAAAAGTACAATGCGGTTTACGATAATATCTTCAATATTGACTGGTTAATAAATGGGAATGGCTCAATGTTACATATTAATAGTGAAGAATCATTCCTAATTGAGGATGGCTATGGGATACCATATTATAGTGATGAAGCATTTTGTTGCGGCTCACCTGAAGGGTTTAGCAATGCATTAACTAAATCAAATCCTAGTGGCTACATCAGCTTCCCAGGTATTGAACCTAGTTCAGATACATTTATTGTAAAAGCACATGGTGACTCAATGATTAATAGAGAGAACCCATCTAAATCTATCACAGATGGTACATGGGTTGCCCTACGCAAATTAGATAAGAGTAATTTCCGTTGGGGTGAAGTATATGCAATAGCTACAACTAGCGGATATCTGATTAAACGCATTACCCAAAGTGAAACGGATGGATTTATACGTTGTGAATCATTTAACATCGAGGATAATTACACAGCTTTTGATATTTCAGTGATTGAAATATTCGATGTTGCACAAGTAATAGGCACTGCCAACTTTAAACGTTGGGCTTAAACACACACCTATTCAACAACTAATGGGGACTTCTAATAATTGGTTTTATTCGATTATTAGAAGTCCACTAATATTAATGCCGAATATGGAGCAACTTCTATCTCACCACCATTGGTTGCTCCTAGATAATGTTTTGGTGCTATTTTACCATCCATTGCTACTATCCTCCAATCTGCCTGTTCAACAGTTACTCTTTGGGAGCTATCTGAGCCATTAAATATCAATTTAATTTCACGCCAACTATCGCCATTAGCATAATCGACTATCGAGTACGATATTAGGTTTGGTTCATCAACCGTATCAAACTTAATATGTTTAGCAATATCCTCAGCACTACACATTCTAAAGGCGGGATGCGCCTTTCTTAACTCCACCAATCCACAATAATAATCAAATTGTTCACGGTACTTATGTTTCAAACTCCAATCAATAGCATTAATGGAATCAGGTGACTTGTAGCTATTATGTACCCCCTTTTTATCGCGGAAAATCTCCTCTCCTGCAAAGATAAATGGAATTCCTTGTGAAGTAAACACAATAGTTTGTGATAGCTTAGCCATACGCAGAAGATTCTTCTCAGATTCATTCTTCATTGAAACCCTCAACTTATCAGTCAAGGTCAAATCATCATGACACGACACATAATTAACAATCTGTGCAGCATCCGTAGCATAAGCAGCATCCACATTACCACACTTAGTGAAATCAATCTGAGGATGAGCAGTTGCCCCTACGATACCTAGCTTAACACTCTCCTCTAAACCACTTTTCCCTGTGGCAAAACCACGCTCCTTATTATCAGAATAGTGCCCCTTGACACCATCACGGATATCATCACTAAAGACCCCTACTCCGCACATCTTGCCAACATTTACTTTCAAGGCACGACGCTCAATAGGGAGTGGTGAGTCACCAGCAGTCCACCCTTCACCATAGATAATAATATCAGGATTAATCGATTTCAGTTCCTCAGCCACCATATTCATAGTTTCAATATCATGGATAGCCATTAAGTCAAAGCGGAAACCATCAATATGGTACTCCTCAACCCAATATTTCACTGAATTTATTATAAAATTACGCATCTGCTCACGCTCTGAGGCTGTTTCAATGCCACAACCAGAAGCATTCGAGAATTCACCATCCTCTGTAAAACGATAATACTCCTTAGGTGCTGTAAGTGAGAAATTAGAATCCTTAGATTTATATGTGTGATTATAAACTACATCCATAATTACTGATATACCTGCCTTGTGTAACGCTTGTATCATCTGTTTCATCTCATTGATTCTAGTTTCAGGCTGATATGGATCAGTTGAGTATGAACCCTCAGGCAAGTTATAGTTTTTGGGATCATAACCCCAATTATATCTATTCTCGTCAAGTTTAGTTTCGTCAATACTACCATAGTCATAAGATGGAAGTATCTGAACATGAGTAACACCTAACTCCTTTAAGTGGTCAATACCTGTTTTCTCCCCATCGAGAGTTTTAGTTCCACTCTCCAGTAGGGCAATAAACTTACCCTTATTAGCGATACCTGAGCTAGGATGAATTGAGAAATCACGATGGTGCATCTCATAAACAATAGCATCCGTAGGGGAAACTAAACGTGGTGATATATCATCACTCCAACCCTCAGGGTTAGTACTCTCCATATCAATTATAGCTGCTCTATCACCATTAACCCCTGCACTCTTAGCCCACACGCCAGGTGTTTCAGCTAACCAACTCCCTTTATATTTTACTGTAAATGTATAGAACTTCCCTAATAAATCATTATCAGTTGAGACACTCCACACACCAGTAACAGTATCTTGATGCATATCTAACACCTTGAAAGATGTACCACCAATACCATTATCATATAAATTAACCTTAACTGCGTCAGCCTTTGGCGACCATAACGCAAAGTGAGTAGCACCATTCTCAACGATTAATTCCATATAACTATTTGAATATAAACACGCTGGAAAAAGTATCGCACAACACATAAGCATAACTATTTTTTTCATATCTATTGTATAAAATACCTATTGTAAATCTCCTCATATCTAGGAGTTTCTTTAATTCGTTTAATTAATATATTTATTGAATCACACAACAACGTATCTTGTGGATTGATTACCCATGATTGGAACTGCGTAAAGCTAATATCCATTTTGAAATCAACATTAGTTATATCGTTAGATAATCGTTGCGCACTTTTTTCATTAATAATAGCATAATCAATTATACTATCAGCTACCATATTAAACAGCTCACGCTGCCCAAACTTATGTTTACTAACTATATGTATCGTCTCACCAATCTCCTGAGCTAAACTATTAATACGTTCCTGAGTTGATGTGCCACTAATTACATAAACCGTTTTATCCGCTAAATCCAACTGCGATTTAACCACGACATCCCCTAACGAATCTATACGCTGCACCAACACCTGTTTATCTAAATAAATAGGTTCAGTAAATAGGTATTTATTTCTCATCTCAGCAGTTATCGGAATCTGTGCTAACAGAATATCATATGAACCAGAGTTTATCCCTAATAAACCACTCTTAATATTAACAATTGGGTGAAACTTTATATCGAAACCACCCTGTATAGACAACTCCTTAATCAAGTCATAATTAAAGCCATATAAGGTATCATTCTTCATATACAACGATATCGGAGAGTACTCAATAGCTACATTCAATGAATCACCACGCAACCTATCTACCTGCACATTATAATGTCTGCAATCTTTAAGCATATACATAGCGAAGAGTGTCAGCAAAAGCAACACCAAATAAGAGCTTATCTGTATCTTCTTACCCATGGTAATTAGGTATTTAGTTAGCAAAATCCACCGACACGCCAAATTGAATACGTGAAGGGTTTAATGGATAGTTTAGCACTGAGAAATAATCATTACTGAACCATCCCTGATTCATATGTGAATATATCACATAGAATCTAGCTGTTTTAAGTTTAAAGTTAGCATAAGCATTCATAAATGGGTAATTACCCAACTCCTTCTCCTCTTGGTTATAGAAAGTCATAGTAGCAGGATTGTATGCAGGTGCAAAATATTTAGTGTAATAGTTACAATCTACCCCAATCTGTGCATGTAACACTTTAGCAATCTTGAATTGCAGATATAGATTAGAGTAAACCGATAGTGTAGGTAATGGTAACACCGTACTATTAGAGGTCGTCTGATAAATCAAATCATTATCCCAGTTAAGGATACCAACCTTAAAATTCTGTTTCAATTGCGCCATAAATATATGTATAGCACCCGACTCCTGAGCAGGAGTTCCATTGGTATCAAAATATATATGGTTTTGCAATGTTTCATATCCAACATTAAAATATGAGCGAGTATGTGGTATCTTTAATTCTCCACCCAATCGGAAAGTTCTAGTTTTACCAAAGTCATTCTGCCAAATGTAATGATTAGATATGTAATTATTCATCAAGTATGGAGCTTCACTATTCTTAAAGAAACCATAAGCATTAATAGTAACCGAATCTCCTAAGAGTTTAAACCTAGTAGTCAAACTACCATCCACTTCAACATCACCAATAACTGAACCAACCAGCCCAAATTGTGCTTTAGCATTATATGTAACTATGCGCCCCATCCTTTTAGTCAGTTCACCACCGACCCACACTAAATCTTCGGTGTAGCTATTAGAAATATTCACATCAGTCGGAAATGGAGTCAATTCACTATCTATCCCCACATTTATCAACGCACTATCACTAGCTAACTTATAATATCTATGTTCATACGTAACATAAGCAGCTAATCCAAATTTAGCATATTTATTGAAACCCTCCAACAGTGACAATCCAACGGTATTAGATAAGCTCCAATACTTAGTCTGATCATATGAACCATCTAAACTCAGGTAACTATTTTCAAAAAAAGCAGTATCTTGTGATGCCGATTCATTAACAAAAATATGCTCCTTACTATTATATTGCGTAGTCCATATCACACTAGTTACAGGGATATATGTTTTCTTAATAATCGAATCTTGAATTACCGAGTCGCGTTCAACTTGATAATACCCCAACTTATAACGTTGATTTAGATAAAAGTCAAATCCCTTGACATGAGAGTGCGCATCACTCAGATTAGTAGGAATATCCTTAGGGTCAATAGTAGCCAGACCATATTGAACTAGAGCAGTATTAGTTATATATAAATCATCCGTAATACCACCATTCTCCTTATTCAGCGAATCATAGCTCTTAAAGAAAGTCTGCATCTCGTACCTATCACCCATATATGACGATGATAATCCCCAAGTGATATTTTTCATTGCCTGATTCGCATAACTACCTCTTGAATAGATATAATCCACATTAGCACCAAAAGCCAATTTAGAATTAGCATTAGCTGAGAAAACACCCTTTAGGTGATCCTGCGTATCATCATCATCACCACCTGTTGCAAATGAGAGCAAAGTCATTGGAACACGCGTATTATAATAGCGCATTGTTGATACCGATGGCAACCAATTAGAGAGAGCATCATCAAAGAAAAAAGATGACATATCATCACGCTGAAAAAATATCTGATTCTGCCCCTCACTACCATAATTACCAGTGGTAGCATAAGCCGTAGATATCATTGAAGGGACAAAAAGCTTATAATAATTATGTTGCAACGTATCAATAGTACTAGGGTAATGTTCACCCAAAGGTTCAGTAATACCCCAAGCGTACGAGGGCTCTAACATATATTTATTAGCAGCAAATGCACCACTAACCCACACAGCCACGAACAACAGTCCAATATATAATATAAATCTTCTCATCTACGGCTACAAATATAATTATTTATTTGCATCTATCCTACCTCAATCAATGAGTAATTAGCGATATAAACAAAAAAAAGGGATTACCAACCTCCATTAGTAATCCCTATATAATTATCCTATATCACCAATTACATAAAAGTAACCTCCCCAGTAGCTATATCGTATATTGCAGGAACTACGACCAAATCACCATCTGCTACCATTTTAGCAACACCCTCTTCACTCATAATTGTTTCAACCTGAATAGCGATATTAGCCATTATAGCATCATCTACGGACAGTTCAGTACCTTTAGGCAATAGATGTTCAATCACCCCTAACATTTCACCAAGCGGAGTCTCAACCATATCACCATGACCATGATCACTATGATCACCATGAGCCTCCTTATCAATGATTGCAGTTATAGCACCACAAGATGTATGACCTAATACAACAATAGCCTTAACACCAAGGTGAGTAGCGGCATACTCCACACTACCTAAAGTAAAGTTATCTAATACAGTATTACCAGCAGTTCTAACTACAAATAAATCACCAAAGCCTTGATTAAAAAGCAATTCAGCAGGAACACGTGAATCAGAACAACATATCACACAAGCAAATGGAGCTTGTCCACTAGCTAAAGATTTCACATACTCAATTTCGTCATGTATTTCTAGTGATTTATTATTCATAAAACGCATATTTCCATCTTCAAGAGCAGCAATAGCTTGTTCAGGCGTTTCAATCAAACTCTCCTCAACCATAACAGTTGATTCTTTTTTTACTGAGTTACATGATAACATAGCAACAGCAGCAACCACAAACAATAATTTTTTCATAATCTATTTTTTAGTTTTATTTATCTAACACAGATCCCAACACAAAGTCAGAAATCACGGACAAAATTAACTATATTTTCAAACCACCCCACAAAATCCAAAAAAATGAAAAAAATACTGTCCCCTATTTTCAAGAGAACAGTATTATATGTTTAATGGGAGTGCAGGCTCTGCACCACAACCCACCGCAAATTAGTTGAATAGGGTAAGTGTGTTTGGGGCATCGTGAAGGTTTATAATCCGCAACGTACTCACCAGTACGTGAGCATTTTATTTCTATCGTTGCTAATTTTTGAGTGATTTTTAAGGGTCTTCGGTTTTTGAGACTCACTTTAACTTTTAGGGTTGTCGGTTAAATCCTCATCTTCGGGTTTATCCTTTTTGACTAGCAGTGCGCTCAATTCGTATAGTAGGTATAAAGGGCAGAAGACTAGCATTAAGGTAAATGGATCGCCTGTTGGGGTGATGATGGCGGCTGTTATTAGTAGTATAACTATGGCGTAACGACGGAATTTGCGGAAGAAACTACGTTTAAGAATACCTACGGCTGATAGTGTCCACGCCAATAATGGCATCTCAAAGGTTATTCCCATAATAAATATCATAGCTAGGAAGTTATCCATATATGAATCTAGTGATATTTGGTTGGGTACTAGTACACTAACTTGGTAATCAGCTAGAAATCTTAACGTTACTGGAAAAATAACAAAATATCCACACGCGATACCTACATAGAACATAACGTTGCCTAATGTTAGTGCTGTGCGTATCCCTTTTATCTCATTTTGATATAGTGCTGGTTTAACGAATCCCCATATCAGATAGAGTAGGATAGGGAATGCAAATACTAACGCTAACCAAAAGGAGGTTGACATATGTATAAAGAATTGTGATGCTAATTGTATATTTATTAGCTCAACACTGAAATTATCGGTTGAAAATTCTGGAACGAAACTTAGATATTGGGTTATTTTGTTAAACAGTCGATAGAGAATAAAATCCCCCTTACATGGAGCTAATATTATTGAGTCAAATATATCCTTCATGTAGGTGAAAAAGAGTACCATTAACCCTAAAACCACTAATACCATACGTATTAGGATAGAACGGAATGCATCAATATGTTCCCAGAATGACATTTCTGGAACTTTACTCTTCTCGGCTTCGCTACTCATATATTATTGATATGGGGGAGTTGGGTTGGGGATTATTTTTTCTCCTCCTCGCTCTTTTTCTCAGGTTCTTCGGCTGGTTTATCTATATCGCTCTTGATTTCGTTAAGCCCTTGTTTAAAGCTGTTTACCCCTTTGCCAATACCACGCATTAGTTCAGGAATTTTCTTACCCCCAAATAATAGTAATATTACGAATACGATAATTACAATCTCAGTCGTTCCCAAATTGGCAAATAGCAATGTATTATTCAACATAATGATATTCAGTTTATAGTTTCTAGTGCAAATATACTATTTTACTATTATATCTTACCGATATAAGACAAAATTTATTTACCTTTGCCTCGTTTTTAAGAAATAACAAAAAAATAATATATAATGAAGGCATTTGTATTCCCTGGGCAAGGTGCCCAATTCGTAGGAATGGGTAAGGATTTATATGATAATAATCCTATGGCTCGTGAACTATTTGATAAGGCTAATGAGGTTCTTGGTTTTAATATTACTGATATTATGTTCGCTGGAACTGAAGAGGAACTTAAACAAACTAAGGTTACTCAACCTGCTATATTTCTTCACTCAGTGATTTTAGCTAAGACGTTAGGCGCAGATTTTAACCCTGATATGGTGGCTGGTCACTCGTTAGGAGAATTTTCAGCGTTGGTGGCTGCTGGTGCTCTATCTTTTGAGGAGGGTTTGAAATTGGTGGCTACTCGTGCAATGGCTATGCAGAAGGCTTGTGAGATTGCACCATCAACTATGGCGGCTGTCTTAGGTCTTGCTAATGAGGTGGTTGAAGATGTGTGTGCATCTATTGATGAAGTGGTTGCTCCTGCTAACTATAACTGTCCTGGACAATTAGTTATCTCTGGTTCAATAGCTGGTATTGAAGCTGCTTGTGTTAAACTTAAAGAGGCTGGCGCACGTCGTGCATTGGTACTAAAGGTAGGTGGGGCATTCCACTCTCCGCTTATGCAACCTGCTCAAGAGGAGCTGGCTGCTGCTATTAATGCTGCTGAATTTAAAACTCCTATCTGTCCTGTTTACCAAAATGTGGACGCTAAAGCTCACACTGATGCTGCTGAGATTAAAGCTAACCTAATAGCTCAACTTACTGCTCCTGTTAAATGGGCGCAAATAGTTGAAAATATGGTGGCTGATAATCTAACAGAAGTGGTGGAATTAGGACCAGGCGCAGTACTACAAGGACTAGTAGGTAAGATTGCTAAGGAAGTAGCGACATCAGGACTTTCTTAAAACAGTATCTTAAAACATCGCAAAGCTGGCACATTGCGGCATTACTACACCTACTTATCAGCGTTTTAAGTGGTGTGGATGGCATCTTTGGTAGATATTTTGGTAATGATTGCTGTGGTGCTAAATATATATAATCTCTACGAGATTAATGATTAACAACAAAAAGAGGATGACCCACCTAGCCATTTATGGCTTTTGGGTCATCCTCGTAGTTTATATCAGAAGTGTGATAAATGGGAGTGCAGGCTCTGCACATCTGCACCTCTGACCATTATTCCCACTCTATTGTTGCTGGTGGTTTTGATGATATGTCGTAACATACTCTATTTACACCTTTTACTCGGTTTATGATTTCGTTTGATACTTTGGCTAGGAATTCGTATGGTAGGTGCGCCCAGTCTGCAGTCATTGCATCGGTACTGGTTACGGCACGTAACGCTACTGCTTGTTCATAGGTGCGTTCATCACCCATAACGCCTACACTCTGTACTGGAAGTAGGATTACACCTGCTTGCCATACTAGGTCATAAAGATTCCAATCACGTAACCCTTGGATAAAGATATCATCTGCATCCTGAAGGATACGTACCTTCTCAGCTGTAATATCTCCTAAGATTCTTACTGCAAGTCCTGGTCCTGGGAATGGGTGACGGCTGATTAGATGTTTAGGGATACCTAACTCTAAACCTACACGACGTACTTCATCTTTGAACAATAGACGTAGTGGTTCACATAGTTTTAGTTTCATCTTCTCAGGAAGTCCCCCTACGTTGTGGTGGCTCTTGATTACTGTTCCTGTGATAGATAGTGATTCGATACAGTCTGGGTAGATTGTACCTTGTGCTAACCACTTAACGTCGGTTAGTTTGTGTGCTTCCTCATCAAATACATCTATAAATCCTTTACCTATGATTTTACGTTTCTGTTCAGGTTCACTAATACCAGCTAGTTCTGTATAGAATTTCTGTTTTGCATCTACGCCTATTACGTTTAGCCCTAAACATTCGTAGTCATACATTACTTTCTCGAACTCGTTCTTACGTAACATTCCGTTATCAACGAAGATACAAACTAAGTTTGCACCAATAGCGCGGTGAAGTAATACAGCAGCAACTGATGAGTCAACACCACCACTAAGGCCTAAAACTACCTTGTCATCGCCTAGTTGCTCTTTAAGTTCAGCAACTGTACTCTCAATAAATGAAGCTGCACTCCAATCTTGATTAGCTCCACAAACCTCTACAACGAAGTTTTTAAGCAACTGCATACCATCTTCACTATGATACACCTCAGGGTGGAATTGTACGCCCCATAGGTTCTCGTTCTCAGCTTGATAGGCTGCTACCTTAACTTTGTCAGTTGAAGCTACAACCTTGAAGTTTTCAGGGATTGCTGTGATAGTGTCACCATGGCTCATCCACACTTGTGAGTTCTCCTTAATGTTGTGGAATAATGGATTCTGTGCATCGAATTTTTCAAGGTGCGCGCGACCATATTCACGTGTGCCAGCAGGTTCAACATTACCACCATTGGTGTAAGCCATAAATTGCGCTCCGTAGCAGATACCTAAAATAGGATATTTACCGCGAATATCGCTCAAATCAACCTTAAAAGCATTCTCATCATACACTGAAAATGGGCTACCTGAAAGAATAACACCAATTACTGACTTATCCTCATGAGGAAATTTGTTGTACGGCACAATCTCACAATAAACATTTAACTCACGGACACGACGACCGATTAGCTGTGTTGTTTGTGACCCGAAATCTAAAATAATAATTTTCTGCATCTGTATATATTTATAATTTTCTTAATTCTACTATTTTGCTCTTATTGCCAACCATCCATAGGATATCACCCTCACAGAAGGTTTCTTTTACATTATCCTTGATATATTCAGTTTCACCGCGTTGAACAGCTAACAGCATAACTGAATATTTTTCGCTCAATTTCATATCCACTGCGTTACTTCCTATTAAGGCTGAACCTGCTTTAATAGTGAAGTTGTCTAATTTCATATCCTCGATAGTTGGAGGGTGCATATGTGCATCCTTGTTATGATCTTCAACAGCTTCCAATAGGGTAGAAATCTGATCATCAGTACCTACAACGCCTAATATATCTGCTGGAAAGATACGCATATCGCTTTTAGGTATCACGTAATAATTACCACCACGCTGAATGCTTACGATACTAATGCCAAACTCTTCTCGCAAGTTTGAATTTATAATCCTCTCACCAACAAAGGCACAATTATACCCAACGGTTATATATGCAACATGTAAATCTGATACGATATTGTTATTCTTGCCACTGCGTCTTAGTTCACGTACATTCAGATTGTTGATAAAGATTGATTCAATAAAATTCAAACGACGTTTAGCATTACGTGACATCACTATTACCAATAAAATAAATACCGCAATACCTATACTAAGACCAGTAGTTACTGAATATACATGTGTTAAGAAAATAACTACCATAGAGATAGTAATAAATAACCGCAATAGCGACATTACTACCAATGGTACATTAGTACGTCCACCTGCCAGTTCAATCAATGCCTTACGCTCGCTACTCTTAATTGTAGGATATAATAGGGCTAATATAAATGGCGCAGTCACAGATAAGGTAATCACCGTAGCAAACAATTTGCCAACACTAGGGATATTATCTACCATAAATGGGAAGAATAGCTGTATTGATAGTACGCAAATTGATGCATATAGTGCCACATATAATATAATCTTACCCATATATCTACTCAAAACGGTACGCCATATACGCCCCGACTCAGACATATTAGCAGCCTCACTACTATATCTATTAATCAAGAAATTAAGGCGTTTGGGTAATTTCTGCTCTAACCAATTAGCAAATGGTACTGACATTTTAATAAAATATGGTGTAAAGAATGTAGTTATCACTGATACCGCTACAATAATAGGGTATATATTAGGATCTAGCACCTTTAATGACATCCCTAAGGTTGCAATAATAAATGAGAACTCACCTATCTGAGTAAGACTAAACCCTGATTGGATAGCCACACGCAATGTTTGTCCTGTAGCCAACATCCCGAATGTTCCAAAGGTAATCATCCCCACAATTACTACCACTGACAATATTAATATAGGGAATGCAAACTCCAGAATAATAGCTGGATCAACCATCATCCCTACCGAAATAAAGAACACTGCCCCGAATAGGTCTTTAACTGGATGCAGTACTTTTTCGATATGTTCCGCCTCACATGTGCCTGCTAATATAGACCCCATTACGAAAGCCCCTAACGCCATTGAGAATCCTGAATAAGCTGAGAAAACAGCCATCGAGAAACATAATCCCATTGAGATTATCAACAACAATTCATCGTTGAGCACACGTCTAAAATAGTTAAATATAGATGGAATAACAAACACCCCAACCGTGAACCATAATATCAGAAATAGTAGTAATCCGAGAATACTATATATCATCTCACTACTCTCCACACTATTATTTATAGCAATTGATGATAGTACTACCATCATAATTACAGCATATAAATCCTCACAGATAAGCACAGCAAACACCATTGTTGCAAACTTTTTCCCTTTAAGGTTCAAATCGGTAAGTGCCTTAATGATAATAGTTGTGGAGGACATGGATAACATCCCCCCTAAGAATAGCGAATTTATAAAGGTAAAGTTGAGCATCTGCCCAACGGCAAAGCCAAATCCCATCATCCCTAGCACAATAATCAGTGCAGTGACAACCGCCGAACCGCCTACATTTACTAATTTCTTAAAGCTAAATTCTAATCCTAACGAGAATAGTAACACTATGATACCTATCTGCCCCCAGAATTCAATATTAGCTTCGTCAGTTAAGTTTGGTAGATAGTCAAAGTGTGGCGATGCTAAGAACCCTGCCACAATATACCCCAATACAACAGGTTGATTCAACTTACGGAAAATCAAAGTAGCCACACCACCTAACATTAATATTAATGCCAAGTCTGAGATTAACCCTTCGATATGTAGCGTTGACGCTGAATTTAGTAATATCATCTAGTAGTAATAACAGTCTTATCCTATCTGTAAAACTTATTAATTTGCAAATTTACTTAATTTTTTCGACTATGACAACCGCAATTAGTTATCATTTAACCGTTAAAGTGATATAAATAGTTTCGTAATTGATGATTTATAATTACCTTCGTGGGTGTAAATCAATTCTAATTGTATGTCAAGAGAAAAGAAAGAGCTAGAGGGAATAACTTTACTAGGAAACAACAAGACTGAATACGCATCAGATTATGCACCTGAGGTTTTGGAAACTTTTAAAAACAAACACCCTGAGAATGAATACTTAGTGACATTTCATTGTCCTGAATTCACATCGTTGTGTCCTATTACAGGTCAACCTGACTTCGCTAAGATAGTAATTAACTATATTCCACGTGAAGATATGGTTGAGAGTAAGAGTCTTAAACTATATCTATTTAGCTTTCGTAATCATGGAGATTTCCATGAAGATTGTATAAATATAATTATGAAAGATTTAGTTAAATTAATGAATCCAAAATATCTTGAGGTGATTGGTATCTTTACTCCACGCGGTGGGATAGCGATTCATCCATTTGCTAACTATGCAGATGATGACCACAAGGATATGGCACGCAATAGAATGTTAGCAGCTTTCCCTAATAATTAGTTAGTATGGATAAAAACGCAATAATAGTAATATCGGGCGGGATGGATTCAGTAACCATGCTTTACGATTACGTTGATGAGATAGCAATGGCTGTAAGTTTTGATTACGGCTCAAACCATAATAAGCTAGAGATTGAGTGTGCTAGCTACCATTGTGAAAAACTGGGAGTGAAACATTTGGTGATACCTTTGGGATTTATGGGGGAATACTTTAAGAGTTCACTGCTAGAGGGTGCTGATGCTATTCCAGAGGGGAATTACGCTGACACCAATATGTTGTCAACAGTAGTACCTTTTCGTAACGGTATAATGTTAGCAGTAGCATGTGGATTGGCTGAGAGTAATGGGCTGAAACGTGTGATGCTTGCTAATCACTTTGGGGATCATGCTATCTATCCAGATTGTCGTGCTGATTTTGCTCAAGCTATCTCTGAAGCTATGCGCCTCGGTACATATGAGAATATCACCCTATACGCACCCTATACCTCAATCAGTAAATCGGATATAGCTAAACGCGGTAAAGTACTAGGTGTTGACTACACACAAACCTATTCATGCTACAAAGGTGGAGCTAATCATTGTGGTAAATGCGCAACCTGCATTGAGCGCAAAGCAGCTATGGCTGAGGCAGAGATAATTGATAAAACTATTTATAACAACTAAGATTATGTACTACATCCAAAAAACAATAGAGATTGCAGCATGTCACCGCTTGGAACTATCGTATCCTAGTAAATGTACCAGTCTGCACGGGCATAACTGGATAATCACTATATATTGTAAGTCCGGGGAGCTTAACGCTGATGGTATGGTGTATGACTTTTCGCATGTTAAACAACAGATACATGGACGACTAGACCATGGCAACCTTAATGAGCTATTGCCATTTAACCCAACGGCTGAGAACTTAGCACGTTGGATAGCTGACCTAATAGATTGTTGCTATCAAGTGGATGTACAGGAATCTGAAAACAATATAGCCAAGTACGTTAAAGATGGCAAGTAAGAAGAGCTATCAGATTAACGAAATTTTCTACTCACTGCAAGGTGAAGGGCATCACACAGGTACGGCAGCGGTATTCGTGCGCTTCTCTGGGTGTAACTTGCGTTGTAGCTTTTGTGATACTGAACATAACTCAGGTGAGCTAATGAACATAGAGCAGATTGTCGCTGAGGTGATGAAATATCCACAAGCACCAATGATAGTGCTTACAGGTGGTGAACCATCACTATTCATAGATAAAGAGTTCGTCACACAACTAAAGAGCAATACAGGTAAATATATAGCCATTGAAACCAATGGAACAAAACCAATTCCCACCTGCATAGATTGGGTAACCCTATCCCCTAAAGATAGATACAAAGGGGGCAACCTACAACCATTGCTGTTAACCACATGCAATGAACTAAAGGTAGTCTATACAGGGCAACCACTAGATGACTACTTCACAATCCAAGCCACCCACTACTACCTACAACCATGCGGTAGCAACAACCCAGAGGCAGACAAAGAGCAAACCAACCTAACCATCCAAGCAATCCTAAAAGACCCACGCTGGAGGTTATCACTACAAACACATAAGTTACTAAACATCCGCTAGCCCCCTACGACAAATTAGCCGAATCGGAGAAGTGATTTAGGCACATACTACCAATTTGTAGAGAGTGACTAACAAGCCTTTATCATCAAAAAATAAGAGTCCGACTAACTTTTGGTTATTAGTCGGATCCTTTTCTGCTTCGGGAAGTGCCGAAATTGTTGCTCTATTTAGTTTTAAAAACCATTTTAGCCGTATTGGATCGTTCCATCTTCCTCGTTACGATAAAGATCGAAACTCTTCTCATATTGGTCCATTGCACGAAGACTCATACCCATGCTTGAGAAACCACCATCGTGGAACAAGTTTTGCATAGTAACCTTTTTAGTCAAGTCACTAAACATCACAATACAATAATCAGCACATTCATCTGCCGATGCATTACCAAGTGGTGACATACGTGACGAGAAATCCACCAATGAGTCAAAACCCTTAACACCGCTACCAGCAGTAGTCATAGTAGGTGATTGTGAGATAGTGTTAATTCTAACACCCTTTTCACGACCATAGATATAACCAAAGCTACGAGCAATAGACTCTAACAATGCTTTAGCATCAGCCATATCATTATACCCAAATAGAGTACGTTGAGCCGCTACATAAGATAGTGCTATGATACTACCATTTTCACTAATAGCATCCTTTTTCTTAGCTACTTGAATCATCTTATGGAAAGATACTGCTGAAATATCTAACGTTTTACCTAGTAAATCATAATCGATATCATCGTAAAGTTTCTTCTTACGCACATTAGGAGACATACCTATTGAGTGTAAAACAAAATCAATCTTACCCCCTAGAACCTCCATAGATTTTTCAAAAACCATCTCCAAATCCTCAACGCTAGTAGCATCCGCAGGAATAACCGTTGCATTTAGTTTCTCACCTAAGGATGAAATTTCACCCATTCTAACGGCAACTGGAGTATTTGTTAAAGTAATTATTGCGCCCTCTTCCACAGCTCTCTCAGCGACTTTCCAGGCAATACTCATATCATTAAGCGCACCAAAAATTATACCACGCTTACCTTTAAGTAAATTATAACCCATATTTTCAGAATTTAGTTATACATATTGCACATCTTTTTGTTTTATGTGCATTTTCGGAGGACAAAGATAGCTAATAAATTTTATTCAGCACTACTGTTTAGTGATTTTTCACTTTTACCTTAAATTTAGATACCGTGCCTAAATCGTCGCTATATTCAGGGGACTTCTAATAATCGAATAAAATCAATTATAAGAAGTCCCCTTCAACTATTGTAAAGAGTAGGTTATTGTGGTCACCACCCTAACACTCTTAATATACGGTGTGTATTGGTCTCGGTTGGTTATTGAGAATTGTCCTTGGTTGGCTGTTACTATCTCACCTATTTTGCAGTCCGAGTCTTTAGCGAATTGTTCTGCCGCTATGCGTGCATTCTTTGTTGCTTGTTGTATCATTTCAGGCTTAATCTTATTTAGAGATGTGTATTCGTATGTGATAGGGTTTGAGTATGTTTCGGTTACTAGTGCTATCCCTTTCTTTAGTAGTTCACCCTGTTTATTGATTATCTCACGTACCTTATCCACTTTGTCTGAGGTTACTGTTATCACTCCTGTTACATTGTAGCGGTCGGTGATAGGGTTAGAGTTGTAGCGGTCGGTCTTTAAATCTGCTACCTCAGGAGCGTTAACTGTTATCTCCTCAGTGCTTATCCCATTCTCATTAAGATAGGTGATGATGGTTTGGTTAATCTTATTGGTGCGATTGTAAATAGTAGGTAGGTCGTTGCCTAGCTCACGATAAACTATTGGCCAAGTGACTTTATCTGCTTTAACCTCCATCTCAGCTAATCCTTTTACAGTTACTACTCGTCTGCTATCGGTATAATGGTCAAATGCTGAGGAGATAAATCCCCCCATAATAACTAATCCTATCGCTAATATCAGCGATTCAATAACTCTACTCTGTTTCATAGCTTTGTAATTTATTAAATTCTAATTTAAAGTTTTCGGTTAATATCTCACTCCCTAGGTTTGCTTTTATCTCCTCTATGCTCCAAAAGCGTACTTCATCAATCTCTTCTGGGTCAAAGGTTATCTGCTCAATACTATCAATAGTTGTTGAGAATGTAGTTACCAGCTCATGTTCCACGCTACTCTTAAATAGATATTGGTATAGTTGCTTAGGCTCAAAGTCAGTTAACCCTAGCTCCTCAGCCGTTTCACGCTTTAGGGCAATATCCACTGATTCCCCTAAATCTATATGTCCACCTACTGAGGTATCCCATTTGTTAGGTTGTATATCTTTACGGGCTGAACGTTTCTGAAGCAGTATATCTCCTGCACTGTTAAAAATATGTAGATGTACTACTGGATGCAGTAGCATACT
>JAWXTT010000016.1:0-20249 GCA_044433325.1 Bacteroidales bacterium | reverse complement strand
ATATCAATATCAGAAGTAGTCCACTGTAAAATCTCAGAGGTAACAGTCAGAGGAGTAGCATATTCATCCAATCTACCTAAATCAAAAGTAAACATTAAATTTATCCAATCAGCAGTCTCCCAACCATTCCTATCAGTAGGCAGTGGGATATTAGCAGCTTCCGTTTCATAAATAATCTCTCTATCAACCAATGTAGTAGGACTATCCACCGTGTATCCTTTGTAACTCTTACGCACACGTAATTGTACAGTTGGGGTTGTGGTTAATTGAGTAAAATCTTGTGGCAGGACAAAAACACCCATATCATCCATAGTAACGTCAGTATATTTCAGATTAGTTGCCGCATCAGCAGTAGTATCATCATAGTCCAATAGAGGGGTTTGAGAGGTGTAATCTATTAATGTTTTACCCTGAGTCGCAATAAATTCAATATAATCTGAATCATCCGTATAATCCAACGTCCAAGTTACATCATCATTAGCATCAAAACTAAGCGTACCCTTAGATTTAACCCCTGAGAATGTAACACCATTAACAGTATATTTCACATTATATTCACCAGTACCCGTATCATCATCATTTAGCGTTTGATCATTAGCGTCAACATCAGGAGCATTAATAGTACGTGCCGAGATTGATATACGCGCTAGCGCATGTTGCATCTCAAATTTTACTACACCATCATCCTTACCCTTGTCATAAACCACCGATGCTGATAAATCGTTATTATTAACAGCTTGTGTAGATAATATGTAATTAAACACAGGTTTACCGTCAGCATCTGTACTATAACTAATATCACCGTATGGAGCAAAGGCATAAAAGGTAATTTTATCATCTTCATTATTAGGCCAATATTTAAGTGGTGTATAACTCCAAACGTCACTAGCCTTAGTTACTAATTGATTAATCATAAATTCATCAATATCATCAGCAGTAGTAGCAGACCATTCTTTTTGAGCGGTATAATAGGAGAAAACCTCTATCTCATCCAGATTAGTTCCATCATAAACAGCCCCCCTAGTAGCCCAACTATCAGAGGAATCACTAAAGCTAATAGATTGGTCGCTAGTCTCAAATGGTGCATCACTGTTAGGTATAGGCAATTCCTCGCTACACCCCACTGAAAACATCATTGACAGCGTTGTTACTAATAGTATCTTATATTTCATCAATTTATATCCCATCATTTAACCCTTATAGGTTAAAAATTAGTGATCACAGGGGCGATCAGACCCCTATGACCTATATACCTGCTGTATATTATTGAGCTGCTACGTATGGTACAGCTACATCTGTTGATGCATCAGTCCATTCCGTTGGATCAGTTGCTTCCATATCAACACTACCTAAGTTAAGTGTAAATATATATTTGTAAGCCTTACCACTTGCAAAGTTTTGAGAAACATCAAATGTTGAAATATTTACGATTTCAGATTTTTTATCACCTAATGCCTCATCCGTAGTATTAACTGTATAAGTGATACGCATTTTAAGAGAAGCCCCAGTTGCGCTCATATCCTGTGGAATAATCATAAAATATTCATCTGAGCCATTAGAGATAGTTTCATTGTAACCTACACTAACACCTGCTGCGCCTGCTAAAGTAAACACTGCTGGTACATCCACATCATTAGCATCTTCAAAATCAGTTGCACCTGCTAGTTTTAGTGAATATTCACTGCTAGTTGCTTGATTTACCCATTTAGCAACATCTTTAGTTTTATTATTTAGATATAGATAAGCCTTTTCATTAAGACCATCAGTATCACCAGCTTCCTCTACATTAGAACCTTCAACATAACCAAACTTAATAGAATTCACAGTTACAGTTGTAGTACCATCAGTTGAGGCATGTTTAAGAATATCATCACCTAACTCAACCTCAAAACCGACACGTGCTAGTGCGTGTTTAAATAGGAAGTTAACAGCAGTACTCTGTTTAGTCATATCTGTCCATGCTAAACTATCAGCAACATCAACACCCCACATAAGATCAGTCTGAGCAGATGCGTCATATAAAACTCTAGGTACTGACATATTATCAACCGTTGGTACAGTAATACCATTAGTAGCATCAGCCATTGGCCAATAAGCAAAGAAAGAAACCTTACCAGCTTCATTATCAGAAGTTACATCATTAGGCCAATACTTTAATGGAGTGTATGACCAAGTACTACCATCATACCCAACTTTTTGATTGTACATAAAGTCAGCTTCATAGTTATCATCTGAATAAGCAGTAGTACCAGTGTATTGTGCAAATACACCGAATGAATCACCACTTTCAAACTTACTCATTACAGTTGCACCTCTGTTAGCAGTACCAACGTACGTACTGAAACTAATTGCATCACTAGGATCGTCAGCAACGACCTCAATCTCATTCTTTGAGCAAGAACTCAAAGCAACTGCAGCTGCTATAGCTGCGAAAAATAAAATCCTTTTCATAATTGTTTAATTTAAAAAGTTAATAAAAATTTGTTTGTTTTCTTTTTTCTATTTATGTTATTAATTAATTATTTGTTAAACTGATAAATTATATCTCTCCTCTTCTCCCCAATCATCAATGGTAGCATCAAAACTACTCTCGCCACCGACAGCCGACTCAACATCTGGCAATACTATAGGCTTATCATCCGAAGTAGGATCATCATCAAATGTGAAGCCTGAATTAATATTAATATCTACATTGACATTAGTGGTTATATCAGTATCCTCAGATTTTGAGGAATCATCACCAGTAGTTGTTACCTTATCATTAAGTGGAATACTCTCACTTACTATAGTTTGCTTATCAACCAAGGTAATATCAATATCTAGCATACCATCCCAATCAGAATAATCATCACTACGTGTAGTAGTAGTCTGCCCGGGTAGCCCGAAGCATACGAAAGTGGTAGTAATCTCCCCTTCACGATAATCCTCGGCATAAGTGGTTGAGCTCCAACTCTCCAATGAGTGCGTAGTCATACTAGTATGACTCTTCTGCTCTGAGAAATTATACCCATCAGCCATACCATATAATGTGGCTGATGAAGAGTAAAAATTATATATCCCCGTAATTCTAACAGTAACACGTGTAGTCTTAATCACCACCTTAGGAGTTACATATATAGACTGATAGACTAAATCTTCAGATCTAGTTACTGTACCTGACGAACGTAAATCCATAGTACGTTGAACTACCTCATCACTGATTTCCAAATCTATATATGTAGCAGTCGCTAACTCTTCAGGTTCACGTGCTATCTCACTACTAGCTTTTGCCGTTTTACTAGCATCAGCTACCGTATTAATCTCAGCAGTTTCATATGAATCCATTCCACTAAATGATATTGTACCGAAATCTGAGGGTATCTGATTAAACACCAGAATTTTATATGTCCCTTCAAGTAAATTCACCGTTGCCGATGATATATTATTAGTAATAACTATGGTAGGTGCTTCACCACTCTCTGGATAACAATAAACGCTCATCCCAGTAGGGGCACTGCTCATATCACTCCAATCAGCATTTATTACGATAGGAACAGTAAAATTATCCTCGTAAGTAAGTTCACGACGATGACATGAGGCTAATAGGATGAAAGATATACTTAATGCGCAAAATAATGGGAATATCTGATTCATCTCTTACCCCCTTTCTGCCATTTAAGGTCAATGAACCATACTAAGGATATTTCTACCTTAGTAGGTCCTAACCATGTGTATGAACCATCATATTGCCAAACTAGATATTCATTATCCTGTTTACCCTCATAATAGCGGTAGTTGGTGCTTAAATATCCTAGACCAACTGTGTATTCCATACGTAATGAACCACTCTTATTTACGGTATGTGCATAACCTGCACTGACACCTGCTGCTATATAGAATTCACCTTGATAACCATTGTTCTGATACTGTAAGTCATATAATCCACCACCTGCATATAGTCCTGCAAACCATCCTGTTAATAGTGCACGACGATTACGGTTCCCTAACCAAAAACGACCCTCTACTTGTCCTGAAAGTATCTCTAGTGCGTTGCCGTTGTCCTTTGTTACCCACCATGGGAATATCCATTCACCTGCTACTGACCAGCGGTTGCCTAATGGGATCTCTATCTCAACGTTAGGGGTTAATGCTAGGTCGTATAGTAGGTTGGTCTTAACTGCAAATGGAAGTGAGTGGATGCTCTCAACTGGAATTGGCTCTCGTTCAGGAAGGGTTAATTGTTGATGTGTAGTTTCTATCGGCTTAATTTCTAACGGTATAGGTAACACCCTTTGTGTGTAAATGGTGATTACTGAACCGTGTCGTAACTGAGGATAGAAATGGGTGAACATGTAGCGGTATGGTTGACCTCCGCGTAAATCCATAAGCCGTTTATTGCGACTATTGGTTAAGGTTAGCCAACGATCGGTGGGGTTGACTCTTTGCCATGTCTCTTCTGGCTCATTCTCAATTATGTAGAGTACTTCGTCACGATACTGCATATCAGATTCTGTGACTAACTGATGTAATTGCTCCCAGTCAATACCTGAGAATGTGGTTTCGATTATATCACTTTTAGGGGGGGTAAAACGCTGCTAATCAGATAGTGTGTATTGAACTAGTTCTGCGTTTTGTTAATGTTTGGTTGTAATGATAACCTGCCTCGGGGGATGCGTAACTATTGATTTTAATCTTAGTGATTGTGCATAGGGTGTCACGGTTTAATGAGTCTATTAACTCATAGGCTCTGTTCAGATTGTTAGCGTTGTTTATGGAGTCTGAGTTTAGGTCGTAGCTATCAAGGGCAAAGTGTATCTTTACCTCCTTGGAGGTATCTTTCCCTTGTCCTAGCATTGTGATGCTTGCGGAAAGGAGAAGTGATAATATTACTACAATTTTAAATCTCATATACTGTGTTTTCCTGACTTATCTTGTTTTAAAGATAGATTAAAAAAAGAGTGTCAATTCTCTTGTTTGAGTTTCCCGTGTTTATATAATAAATTATATAATTAAATATTTTTTTAGTGTTTTTGCAATTGTTGTGCATGTATAATAATTATTGCGCAAAAGTATAAAAAAATTATATAGTAGAGTGTATTTATTATTAAAAGTTTACAAAAATCTGATAGCATCACAACATAGCATCACAAATTTCACATAGCATCGCGATTATAATGCGCTGTAAAATGGAAAAATGGGATATGTTGCTGTATTTATGTGGTAAAATATCGCAACCATTTTGTTGAAAAGTAATGATCAGCTGTGAAGTAAAGTGTTAAATGCTGATGCTATTAACATAATAAAGTTAACGGAGGGTTATGTATATGGTAAAATAAAGAAATTTTAACTAATTTCTAAATGGTGAAATTTTAATACTTATGGGCATGTTTTTGTTATTTTGTGAAAAATTGACTGATTGTTTGGTGCCGTTATAAATATAATTGTTACCTTTGCATGCAATAAAATTCAAAATCATATTTTTATGTCATTTATTGCTGATCGTATTAAGATGGATGGACTAACTTTCGATGATGTCCTATTGATACCTGCTTATTCAGAGGTATTACCTAATGCAGTTGATTTATCAACTAAGTTTTCAAGAAATATTACATTAAATGTGCCGTTAGTGTCAGCTGCTATGGATACAGTAACTGAGGCGAGTTTAGCTATTGCTATGGCTCGTGAGGGTGGTATTGGTGTTATTCATAAGAATATGTCTATCGTGGAGCAGGCTAGACAAGTCTATACTGTGAAACGTGCCGAAAATGGTATGATTCATGATCCTGTAACTATTAAAGGTAATCTTACTGTTAAGGATGCCTTGGCTATGATGAGGGAGTATAAAATTGGTGGTATTCCTGTGGTTGATGAGGGTAAAAAATTAGTAGGTATCGTTACTAATAGAGACCTGAGATTTGAAAAAAATATGGGTCGTTCTATTAATGAGGTGATGACTTCGGATAATCTTATCACTACTGATCAATCAACTAACCTAGAGGATGCAGCTGATATTCTTCAGACACATAAGATTGAGAAACTTCCTGTTGTTGATAAGGATGGTATCTTGGTTGGACTGGTTACTTATAAGGATATTACTAAGGCTAAAGATAAACCTAATGCTTGTAAGGATTCGCGCGGACGATTGCGTGTAGCTGCTGGTATTGGTGTTACTGGTGATAGCTTAGTACGCGCTAAAGCGTTAGTTGATGCTGGTGTAGATGCTATCGTTATTGATACTGCACATGGTCATTCGGCTGGTGTTATTGGTACGCTGAAAGCGGTTAAGGAGACTTTCCCTCAGATTGATGTAGTGGTGGGTAATATCGCTACTGGTGATGCTGCTAAATTCTTAGTTGAGAATGGTGCTGATGGTGTTAAAGTGGGTATTGGTCCTGGCTCAATATGTACTACACGTGTTATTGCAGGTGTGGGTGTGCCTCAACTTAGTGCTATATATGAAATATCACAAGCATTGGAGGGTACTGGTGTTCCATTAATAGCTGATGGCGGTTTACGTTACTCGGGTGATATTGTTAAGGCGTTAGCTGCTGGTGCTCATTCAGTTATGTTGGGTGGTATGTTGGCTGGTGTTGAGGAATCTCCTGGTGATGCTATCCTATTTAATGGTCGTAAATATAAATCTTACCGTGGTATGGGTTCGTTGGAGGCTATGGAGAATGGCTCGAAAGATAGATATTTCCAAGCGGGTGAGGTGGATAATAGAAAATTGGTTCCAGAAGGTATCGCGGCGCGTGTACCTTATAAGGGTACTATATATGAGGTTACTTTCCAAATCTTAGGTGGTCTGCGTGCTGGTATGGGGTATTGCGGTAGTGCTAATATAGAGAGATTGCATAAAGCTCAATTTACTAGAATTACTAATGCTGGCGTGGCGGAAAGTCATCCGCATGATGTTACCATTACGAGCGAGGCACCAAATTACACTCGCGGCTAATTTCGGGATTTAATTTGTTCCTGCTATTTAACCCCGAGAGCAGTTCCTGCACTTTGGATTTGTCGGGCTTAATCTTTTTTAAGATTAGAAAATAATTTATTTAAATGTTTCACGTTATATTTGTGGTATAATGTGAAGCATTTTTTATTTATATAACAATTAAGATAATACAATGAGAAGAGGTTTTTTGTTAAGTGCTGTGCTGTTGGGAGTTGCGTTAGCTCCTAGTGCTTATGCTAAAGATAAGGTGTTAATGACGATTGATGGTAAGGATATCATGAAATCGGAATTTGAATATCTATATGAAAAGAATAGTAAACAGCAAATTGAGGAAACTACTGTTGATGAGTATCTGGATATGTTTATTCTGTATAAACAGAAGGTGGCGGATGCTGAGGTTGCTGGAATAGATACTACTGCTACTTTCATAAAAGAGTTTAAAGGATATGAAAATCAACTATTACAGCCATATATGGAGGATCAGTCGGTAGTGGATGAGATGGTTAAACATTATTATGAGAATAAGTTGGAGGATGTGGATATTAGCTATATCGTACTAAATCTTACGGTTGGAAAACAGCAGACAACGACTAAACAGAGGGCGTTGGCTGATAGCTTACGTAACTGTATAGTCAATGGGGGTGAGCGTTTTGAGGATATTGCATATAAATACTCGGTAGATAGAACAGGTAAGAACTCTAATGGTCATGTGGGTTTTGTGAAAAGTAGTGGTATGCCTTATGAAATAGAGGATGCTATTTATGGTACGCCTATTGGTGAGGTGTCTGAAGTGGTGGAGAATGAATATGGTTTCTTTATTATCAGACCCGAAGGTCGCAGACCTGCTATGGGGCAAGTGTTGGTAAGACATATTATGAAGTTGTACCCTAAAGGTGCTGATGCTGAACAAAAGGAAGCTGTTAAGGCTGAGATGGATAGTATCTATAATTTGATTAAGAATGGTGCTGATTTTGCTGATTTAGCTAAAGCTGAGTCCCAAGACCCTGGTTCGGCTGTGAAAGGTGGAACTCTCCCATGGTTTGGTGAGGGTCAGATGGTTAAGGAGTTTGAGTGTATCTCTTATGAATTAGAAGTGGGTGATGTATCTGAACCTTTTGGGACTGTATATGGTGTACATGTTGTTGAGAAATTAGATGAAAAGAGTGGAATTGCTTCGTTTGACGAAATGGCTCCTGCTATAAGAGCTGCTGTTATGGGGGATGCTCGCTCGATGAGACCTTTGATGGCACAAATGGAGAGGTTTAAAAAGATATACGCTTTGAATTTTAATGATGAAACCTTGAAGTTGATTTTGGATAAGGTTGAGGCTTGTAATGGTTATAATGCTGAATTTAAAGAGTGGATGTGTGGCTCTAAGGAGGTGCTTTTTACCTATGCGGATGAGAAGTTTAATGTTAGTGATTTATATAGTTTTATTAATACTGATAAAGAGTTAAATGTAATTGCTGCTAAGAGTATAATTAATCGTGTAGTAGTGAGGGTACAGGATGAAACTATTTATAATTATGCTAAATCACAAGTACCTGTGGAACATGCTGAGTATAGAAATCTGATTAATGAGTATCGTGATGGTATGTTGTTATTCGAGATTAGCAATCAAAAGATTTGGGATGGTGCGGCTAAGGATATTGAAGGTCTTGAGGCGTATTTTGAAGCTAATAGGGATAAATATACATGGGACGAACCTAAATATAAGGGGCTGTTGATTCAGGTTAAAAATGATTCGGTAGCTGCCGATGTTAAGGATGAACTAACTAAGGTAAGTGGCGATTCTGTTATGAATCACTTGAAGAATAAGTTTAATGGGTTTATCCGTGTTAATAAGGTTATTGCTGGTAAGGGTGATAATAAGTTGGTGGATAAAGAGGTGTTCGGTGTTGAGGATGTCGAGGTTGTTGCTAATAAAGTATTCCCAATATCTATGGTTGGTAATGGTGCTATAATAGATGCTCCTGAGTGTGCTATGGATGTAAGAGGCTTGATATTAGCTGATTATCAAACTGTGCTTGAGGCTAAATGGGTTGATGAATTAAAAGGTAAATATTCTGTAAAAATCAATAAAAAGGTTTTAAAGTCAATTAAATAGATTATTTTTATTAAATTTGAAAGTTCAATTATTGGGGTGTTGTAAATACACTCTCAAATTTGGTAAGCATGATGAATAAATATATCTTTCTATTGGCTATAATGGTGTCGTTACTGTTTTCATGTAATGATACTAAGGTAGTGCAGCAGGAAGATATATTGGTTAAATTTGGTGAGCGATACTTAACCAAGGAGCAGGTGGCTAGTCAAATTCCAGATTTTTTAACAGGTACGGATAGTATTAGAATGGCTGATGCTTTGGTGAAGGATTGGATTAATACGAAGTTAATCTCTAAGGTGGCTATGAGGAATGTTAGAGATGAAAAACGAATTAATGAATTGGTTAAGAAATATCGTGAAAATCTGATTATTGAGCAGTATATGCGTAATATGATTATGGAGAATCAATCGTTACTGGATGTTGAACAGGATTCGATGATAAATTATTATAATGCGAATAGAGAGAATTTAAAGCTATCATCACCTATTGTTAAGGGTAGGTTTGTTAAGATTGCATCTACTTCTAGTGGTGCTGATAAGTTGAAACATATCTTTAAAAGTGATAGAGAGGCTGATAGGGATAGCATGGAGAAAATTTTGGCTATGGAGGCTACTATGTATGTTGACTTTTATGACCGTTGGACAGCTTTGGAGAGGATTCAATCGATGCTTCCTTACGATTTAGGAGATTCTGACATTTCTCTTAAAGATGATAAGTATATTGCGATTACTGACAGTACGGGGTTTATGTATTTGTTATATATTTCGGATTATTTGTGCTCAAATGATATTATGCCTTATGAGTATGCCAAAGAGCGTATTCGTGAGATTTTTATCGCTAAGAACCAACGCGAATATGATGTTACCCTCAGAGGTATGCTATATGACGAGGCGGTGAATGATGGTGAATTGGAATTGTTTAATAAGAAATTAAAATAGAATTAGATATAATGAAGAAATTGAATTTTTTTACTAAAACTTCAGCTTTACTAGCCGTTGTTGTAGCTATGTCAATGTCAATCTTTGCTGATAATATAGCTGAAGAGGTTGCATGGGTTGTAGGGGATGAACCTATCTTTAAATCGGATATTGAAACGCAATATATGCAAATGCAATATGAGAATGTTCCGATTGATGGTGACCCTTATTGTGTTATTCCTGAACAATTAGCTATTGATAAGCTGTTCTTACATCAAGCTAAATTGGATACTATTACAGTGTCGGATGCTACTGTATTTGGTCAAGTAGATAGCCGTATTACTTATTTTGTGAATAACTTAGGCTCGAAGGAGAAGGTTGAGGAGTATTTCCGTAAACCTCTTTATGAGATTAGAGATGATATGATTGATATGTTCCGTAATCAATATATAATACAAGATGTACAGAAAGCTATTACTGCTGATATCAAAGCTACTCCATCGGACGTACGCAAATTTTATAATAATATCTCTGTTGATAGTTTACCTTTTATACCTATGCAGGTTGAGGTGCAGATTATTACGGTGAATCCTGATATTCCTGAACAGGAGATTGAGGATGTTAAGGCTAAATTGAGAGATATCTCGGATAGAGTTAATAATGGCGAGAGTGAATTTTCGACCATGGCTATCTTATACTCTGAGGATGGTAGCTCGATATATGGTGGTGAGTTAGGTTTTAAGGGTAAGGCTGAGTTTGTTCCTGAATTTGCTAATGTAGCTTTTAACTTGAATGATACTAAGAAGGTTTCTAAAGTAGTGGAAACTGAATTTGGTTACCATATAATTCAATTAATAGAAAAACGTGGTGATAAAGCTAATGTACGTCATATCTTGATGCGCCCTAAGGTGTCAGATAATGATCTTGAGGATGCTATCGTTAGATTGGATTCGGTTAAAAGTGATATAGCTAAAGGTAAATTTACCTTTGAGATTGCTACTCAATATATATCACAAGATAAAGATACTAAAAACAATAAGGGTATTATGGTGAATGATTTGAGTGGTAATACGCGATTTGAAATGTCACAATTGCCTCAAGATGTATCTAAGGTCGTTAATACAATGGAGGTTGGTGAAATATCTGAACCTTTTATTATGATGGATAATAAGAGAAATCGTGAAGTTGTAGCTTTGGTGAAACTTACCAATAGAATAGATGGTCATAAAGCTAATATGTCTGATGATTATCAAGTGCTGAAATTAATGTATGAGAATGCTCAGATTGAAATGATGATTGATAAATGGGTGACTGCAAAGATGGCTAATACTTATGTGAGAATTGACGAGGCTTGGAGAGATTGTGAATTTAAACATGATGGATGGATTAAAAAATAATTGTTAATGATAATTGGTAAAGTAGTATTAACTTTGATAAGGGCATGTAGTAGAAGAGGGGTGGTAATTCCTCTTCTAACTCTATTACTTATGTCTAATATTTATGCGCAGGAGCCTGTGAATATATATGAAAGGAGTACTAGGGATTCTATGTCAATATTTGACTCAGAGGATGCTTTCAAACCTAAAGTGCCTGATGCTGACCGTTACCAAAAGGATAAGGTATTCTTGGAACGTGCAGATGTACTACTGATGGATGATAATATCAGTGCCGATTACCAGATAATTAGTGGAGATGTGCAGTTCCGTAAGGAGGGTATGTTTATGTATTGTGATAGTGCCTATTTCTATGAACAGAAAAATTCGTTAGATGCTTTCGGTAATGTGCGTATGGAGCAGGGTGATACATTATTTGTCTATTCGGATGTGATGTACTATGATGGTATGGAGGAGTTAGCTCGTTTAAGAGGTAATGTGCGTATGATCAATAAGGATGTTACGCTATATACCGATAGCTTAGACTATGATATGGCTGTAAATCTTGGATTCTATTTTAATGGGGGACGTTTGGTGGATGTTGAGAATGACTTGACTTCGATATATGGTCAATATTCACCTGATACTAAGGATGCTGAGTTTCTATTTGATGTGGTGTTGGTTAATGAGCGTTATACGATGGAAACTGATACGCTGAATTATAATACTGATACGCAAATTGCTGACATTGTGGGTTATACTACTATCGTTTCGGATAGTAGCGTAATTTACTCACAAAAGGGGTGGTATGATACTAAGGTGGATGTGGCTACTCTGTATAAAAGATCTATGATGGTTGGTAAGGATAACGAGAAACTGACTGGTGATACGCTGTTTTATGATAGAAATAAATCGTTTGGTGAGGCTTTTGGCAATATGGTGCTTTCTGACTCAATAAATAAGATGATTTTAAAGGGCGATTATGGTTTCCATGACGATGCTAAGAAGATCTCATTCGCGACTAAAAGGGCTATGGTTATGGAGTATTCACAAGGTGATACGTTGTATATGCATGGTGATTCGATTATGACTTTTATTGATAAAGCGGATACATCGAGAATTATGACTGCTTATCATAAGGTGAGATTTTTCCGTGAGGATATGCAGGGGGTGGCTGATTCGATTAGTTATCAGACGAGGGATTCTATAATGTATATGTATAGGAATCCTGTAATATGGAATGAAAATAAACAAATCTCAGGTAATGAGATGCATGTGCATATGAATGACTCGACTATGGATTGGGTTAAATTGCCTAATATGGGTATTATGGCTGAACATATTGAGGAGTCATTCTATAACCAACTGTCGGGGAAGGAGGTCTTGATTTATTTTAAGAATGGATCAATTGACCAGATGGATGTTAATGGTAACGTGCAAACATTGGTTTATCCTACTGAGGCGGACTCTACTTTTAATAAGATGGTAAAGGCTGAAAGTAGTTTCATGTTGGCGAAGTTTAAAAATGGTGCCGTGGATATGATGAAGATGTGGCCATCTGTTACTGGAAAGGCTTACCCTTTGTTTATGACATTGAAATCAGATATTTTCCTCCCTAGCTTTAAGTGGCATGAAGGTATCAGACCTAAGGATAAGGATGATATATTTAATATCCCTCAAGAGATGGTGGATTTAATTAAAAGTGCTGATTCAGTATCTGCTAGTACTGGACGAAATAGGATGACTGTTAAGAGTGAACCTAAAGAGGAGGAGATTGAAGAGCTATTGAATGATGAGGATGAGTTGCAAGAGGATAAGGATTTACCTTTAAGTGATGATGAAATTTCAGCTGATAGTTCTGATATCGATGTTGTGGAGTAGTAAAATAGTAGTTCTAAATATATAGATATATTTCGTATGAGTGATGTTATAAAATTGTTGCCTGATTCAGTCGCTAACCAAATTGCCGCAGGGGAGGTTATTCAACGTCCAGCATCGGTGATTAAGGAGTTGGTGGAGAATGCTGTGGATGCTGGTGCAACCTCTATACAGGTACTCTTGATTGATGCTGGTAGAACGTTAATTCAGGTCATTGATAATGGCTTGGGTATGTCTGATACGGATGCTAGATTAGCTTTTGAGCGTCACTCGACCTCTAAGATTAGAGGTGCTGGTGATTTGTTTGCATTACAAACGATGGGCTTTAGAGGTGAGGCGTTGGCTTCGATAGCTGCTATTGCTCATGTGGAGTTAAGAACTCGTCGTGCTGAGGATACGGTAGGTTCAAGAGTTGTAATATCTGCCTCAAAGGTTGAGCTACAGGAGGCTGTGAGTACACCTGTGGGTTCAAATTTTATGATTAAGAATATATTTTTCAATGTACCTGCTAGACGTAAGTTCTTGAAGAATAATCAGGTGGAGTTGAGTAATATTGCTAGGGAATTTGAACGTTTAGCGTTGATTAATTGTGATGTTGAGATCTCATTGGTGCATAATGATAAGATTATGTATAAGTTGGGTGTAGGTAATTTCAAGCAGAGGATTATTGCCCTATTTGGTCATTCGTTTGAATCGCAATTGATACCTATATCATTGGAAACGTCGTTGATATCTATTGATGGATTTATTTGTCGTCCTGAGAATGCTAGGAAAAGAAATGCTATGCAGTTTTTCTACGCTAATGGTCGGTATATGAAGCATCCATATTTCTATAAAGCGGTAGTTACTGCTTATGATCAATTGATTCCTGCTGATGAGCAACCTAACTATTTTATACGTTATAGGGTTGAACCTGATACTATTGATGTGAATATTCACCCTACTAAAACGGAGATTAAATTTGAAAATGAATTGCCTATATGGCAAATTATAAATGCGGCAGTGAAGGAGTCGTTAGGACGTTTCAGTGCAATGCCTTCTATTGATTTTGATACTGAGGGTGCTCCTGATATTCCTATTTATAGTAATAAAGGGGAGATTAATCAACCTACTATTGAGATTGATCCTAGTTACAATCCTTTTACTCCTAAAGGTACAGGTGCTGCCTCCTTTAAGGATAATGGTTATATGAAACAGCAAACTAAGGATTGGGACCAACTGTATTCAAATTTTCAGAATAATGGAGCTGATAATATAGTAACTGATGAACTTCAGCCAGATAGCGGTTATGATACTACTTTGGATACGTATGAGGGTCTTAACCCACAAATGGTTGCTGATGAGAATGAATTCTCAGGGCAGGAGTTGGTTCAGAGTAAATTGTTTACAAATGATACTAATGCATCTAGTGAGGAGATAGATTTCTCAGCTGATTATATGCAATTGAATAAGAGATATATTGTATCTAAGGTTAAGTCGGGATTGATGATTGTTGATCAACATAGAGCGCATGTTAGGGTGTTGTTTGATAAATTTAATGCGGAGCGTGATGGGGAGTTTTATATTTCTGCTCAACGTGTAATGTTTCCTGAGGTGTTACATTTATCGGTGGCTCAGGATATAATTATTCGTGATTTGTTGTCAGATATTCAGCAGATTGGTTTTGACCTTTCAGACCTTGGGAATAATTCTTGGGCAATTAATAGTGTTCCGCAGGGTGTGGATGCTACTAATCACAAGGAGTTGGTTATGGAGGTTATAGATACTGTGGTTAATGGGGGTGAACGAGCGATGTCTAAGTTGTCGGAGGAGATTGCTTTGACGGTAGCTAAACGTGCTGCTATCCCTTATGGTCGGGTACTTAATCAGAGGGAGATGGAGGTGTTGATGAGTGACCTATTGTTACTGTCTAAACCTAATTATACTCCTGATGGGAAGAGTATTATTAATGTAATTAGTTTAGAACATATAAATAAACTGTTCTAAAAGGGAGAGGAATATGATAATATTACTATCTGAAGCGAAGATTATAGATATTAAAAGGGGGGTAGAGTCGCTAGCTGAGATTACTGAGCCTATCTTTAAGGGGGTAGCTGAGGAGTTGATGCTGAAATTGGCTGAATATGATTTGGCTGGGTTGGCTCAATTATTCTCGATAAGTAGTGATTTAGCTGCTAAGTTGAAGCGAGATATTTATAATTTTACTGATAGTGATAGTGTGGCTCAAGCGGCTGTTGTAGCTTTTTGGGGTGCGGCATATAAGAAGTTGTGTGTTGATAACTTTGGGAAAACGGACTTTGAATATGCGCAAGAGCATTTGAGATTAGCTTCGGCTGCATATGGTATGTTACGTCCATTGGATGCAATCAGACCATATAGAATGGACTTTTATACTCAGTTAACGGGGTATGAAGGGAATTTGCAACATTTCTGGCGTGAGCGTATTACAACGGCTCTGTTAGATGATATCAGGAGTGAGGAGAGTGGAATATTGCTGAATTTAGCAAGTAATGAGACTTTTACCTCTTTTGATGTTAAGTTGTTGAAGAGAGAGTGTGAGGTGGTTAATGTGGCTTTTAAGGTTGTAACACATAAGGGGGTAAAGTCTGCTCCTGTGGTGATTGTCAAACAAGCTAGGGGTGCATTGACTGGTTTTATTATACGGAATAGGGTGGAGTCGGTTGAGGCTTTATCAGCATTTGATGAGATGGATATGACTTTTTACCCTGAAATGTCAGATGGAAATAATGTAACTTTTATCTATAAATAGTATTATGGGACGTTTAATTGGTGCTTTGATGTTAATGTTGACAGTTTTACCTATGGTAGGACAGGATGTTAAGTGTAAATTGGATTCGATAATGAGAGGACGATATGTGAGTGATGCTCCTGGTGCGGCTATCTACATTTCGCACAATGACTCGGTTATTATTAACCAAGGGTATGGTGTGTTGGATATGGATAGTAAGGTGGCTATTACTGACTCTACATTGTTTAATATTGCTTCTGTAACTAAGCAGTTTACAACTGTTGGAATATTGAAATTACATGAGTTGGGGATGTTGGATATTAATGATTCGATTGCTAAATTCTTCCCTGAACTGACTAGTGATATTTGGAAACGAGTTAAGGTTAAACATCTAATGAGCCATAGCTCAGGGGTGGCAGATAAGCGTCGTCGTGATAACTTAGATTATATGCTTACTATTGATGATAAGGAGTCTATAAGTTATTTACCTATCTTGAATAGTTTAAAGTTTGAACCTGGAACGGAGTATGATTATATTAACCCTACTTTCCAGATTCTATCTGAGATTATTAGAAGGGTATCAGGCGAGGGTTTTGAGGCGTTCCAAAAGCGTAATATATTTGATGTTGCTGGTATGCAGGATGCAATCTATTTCTATCCTGAGATTGCAGGTACGGATGTAGCTCACGGCTATATTAATGGCGTGGAGAAATCTAGTGCTGATAAGGATAGTGATAAGGATATTAATACGCGCGATGCTAAATTATATCTTGATAGTGATAGTATTGTATGGCAGGAGTATGACTATGGTGAGGAGACTTTCTTTGGAACTAAATCGGATGGTGGACTGTACTGTTCAATTCGTGATTTTGTGAAATGGGAAACTGCTCTTGAGGAGAATATGATAATTAGTAAAAAAACTAAGGATATGGCTTATGCGGCGCATATTAAGGTTACGGGTAGTGAGTATTCTTCGTATCAAAATAGAGAAAACACATATTATGGTTTCGGGTGGTTTATGGATAGAACTACATTGTTGCCTGTTAAAATTTATCATACAGGAGATAATGGTGGCTATCAGATTTATGCAGCTAAATATCCTGAGAAAGGGATTGTTATATTACATTTCGAGAATAGAAATGATTATGATAGATGGTCTATGGCTAAGGAGATAGATGAACTATTGATTGAAGCTGGTATATTATAATGTAATTAAAGGTGAGTGTGCATATGAAACTTTTTTATAGAAGATATATTATTGGGGGGATAGTGTTAGTTATGCTATCTTTGAATTTGTTCGCTTCCAAAGATAAGGCGTTGGCTTTTTATAAGGATGGTGATTACGAGAAAGCATTACCATTATTGATGGAGTTATATGACGCTAATGCTAAGAATAAGCGTGATGCATCTATTAATCAATGGATTGGTGTTTGTCTATATAATTTATCTAATAATACTAAAGATGCTGTTCCATACCTTAAATATGCTAGCTCAAAGAATATTCAGGAGTCTTATATCTATTTGGCTAAATTAGCTTTTTTAGATTATAACTTTAAAGATGTGGATGTTTTATTGGCTGAATATGATGCTTTTGTTGCTAAAACTAAAAATGGGAAGGAATCTAACTTAGCTAAGGAGTTCAAAATTGAGTATAATAAGGTGAAAATTATGCTTAGTTATGTGGAGCAAGTAGCTGTGATTGATAGCTTAGTAGTTGATAAGGATGATTTCTTTAAAGCATATAAGATTGTGGCGGAGTGTGGTTCATTGAATAGTGCTGAAATTTTGCCTAATGGCTATGGAGATTCATCTACCTCTGTGGTGTTTGCTAATGAGTCTAAATCAAGGCTTATATGGGGTGAACAAAATGATAATGGAATGGTTAGAATATATGAAACGACTAAGTTAATTGGTGATAAATGGAGTGATAAGGTGATAATTGGTGATAATATGGCTGAGAGTGATGCAGATATAAATTTTCCATATTTAATGCCTGATGGAAGCACTATATATTTTGCTACCAATGGTCAGGGGTCGATAGGGGGGTATGATATTTTTGTGTCGATGAAAGATATTGATTCGGGAAGTTATTATCAACCTCAAAATATGGGGATGCCTTACAACTCAATTTATGATGATTATATGATGGTTGTTGATGAGTTTACTGGTGTTGGTTGGTGGGCTACTGATAGAAACAAACTAGGGGATAAGTTGACTATTTATATCTTTACACCTAATGCAGTACGTCAAAATTATAACCCTGATAGAGATGATATTGCAATGTTAGCTAAGGTGAACGCAATTAAAGATACATGGGTTAATGGTACTGATTATAGTTCGGTACTGAAAAATATTGAGGATATAAAACCTGCTGAAGTTAAGGTTGAGGTTGATTTCTATCTGCCTATTTCAAGAGGTGTTATGTATAACTGGTTTACTGATTTTAAATCAGCGGAGGCTAAGAATATTGCTTATGGATGGGTGGAACTTACTAAGAAATTTGAGGCTGAGGAATTAGCGTTAAAGGCTCTAAGAGCTACTTATGCTAATGCTTCTGATACAGAAAAGATAAATATGAGTAATGAAATTATTGCTAAGGAGCGTGAGATTGAAAGATTACGTGTAGATATTAGGAATAAGGTAAATGCAATAATTAGAGCTGAAAAGTAGTTGATTGTCAATTATTTTTATTACTTTTGAGCATAAAATAAATATGATATGAATATAGAGTTTACGGTAATTGTTGGTGGTATTATTATTTTTGTACTGATTGTACTATTTTTATATTATGTACCATTCTTTTTATGGCTATCTGCCAGAGTGTCGGGTGTTAATATTTCATTGATTCAGTTGTTTCTGATGAGGATAAGAAATGTGCCTCCGCCTGTGATTGTCCGCGCTATGATTGAAGCTAGAAAGGCTGGACTTAGCGAGGTTAATCGTGATGATTTGGAAGCACACTACCTTACTGGTGGTAATGTTGAAAGGGTGATTCATGCGTTGGTTTCGGCTTTAAAGGCTAATATGGAGTTAGATCTTAAAACAGCTACTGGTATAGATTTAGCAGGTCGTGATGTCTTTCAAGCTGTGCAGATGTCAGTTAATCCTAAAGTAATTGATACTCCTCCCGTAACAGCGGTAGCTAAGGATGGTATTCAGTTAATTGCTAAGGCTAGGGTTACGGTACGTACTAATATTAGACAATTAGTGGGTGGTGCTGGTGAAGATACTATTCTGGCTCGTGTGGGTGAGGGTATTGTTTCATCTATTGGTTCATCGGAGAGTCATAAAAAGGTATTGGAGAATCCTGATTCGATTTCTAAATTGGTGTTGAGTAAGGGTTTGGACTCGGGTACTGCTTTTGAAATTCTTTCAATTGATATAGCTGATATTGATATAGGTAAAAATATTGGTGCAACACTACAAATGGATCAAGCGGTCGCTGATAAGAATATAGCTCAAGCGAAAGCTGAAGAGCGTAGAGCTATGGCTATTGCCCTAGAGCAGGAGATGAAGGCTAAGGCACAAGAGGCGCGTGCTAAGGTAATCGAGGCAGAATCAGAAGTGCCATTGGCTATGGCTGAGGCGTTCCGTAATGGTAATCTTGGGATAATGGATTTTTATAAAATGAAAAATATAGAGGCTGATACAGATATGAGACAGTCAATAGCTAATCCTAGTCAAGAAGGAGGAAAATAGTTATTAATTAATATTTAATAGAGGAGGTTATTATAACTTCCTCAAGTGCTTAAAATATAAAGTGTTATGTATTCTTTTTTTATTGCTTTAGGCTTACTAATCGTAGGCTATTTTACTTATGGTTTAGTGGTTGAGAGAATTTTTGGTATTGACAAAAATAGGAAAACTCCTGCTTACACTAAATATGATGGGGTTGATTATATGCCTATGCCTACATGGCGTATTTTGTTGATTCAGTTTTTAAATATTGCTGGCTTAGGTCCAGTGTTTGGTGCTATTATGGGGATTACGTTTGGCCCTTCTGCTTTTATCTGGATTGTTTTCGGGTCTATATTTGCAGGTGCTGTGCATGATTTCGGTTCTGGCTATTTGTCGCTAAGAAGTGGTGGTAAGTCGTTGCCTGATATTATAGGTGATCAGTTAGGTATATCTGTGAAACAGGCAATGCGTCTTTTTACCATTTTCCTAATGGTGCTAGTAGGTGCTGTATTTGTTAGTCAACCTGCTGCTCTTCTAAATGGAGTCGCTCCTATATCGGTTGAGTTTTGGATTGTTATAATATTTGGGTATTATCTGATTGCGACTTTGTTAC
>JAWXTT010000015.1:0-20988 GCA_044433325.1 Bacteroidales bacterium | reverse complement strand
ATATAATAATCTATACTTCAAAGACTTTTTTGTGAAAATTTTCAATAAGATAGTGTGAATTTTTTAATTTTAATCAAATAAAAAAGGTAGCCTCTCTATTTTTAGTTATAGAAAGACTACCTTGTTGGTGTTTAATCTTCTGATTATTATGCTTTTAGCTTTGCAATGCTCTCTTCTAGTTGTTTAATTTTACTTTCAGCGTCAGATTGTTTCTTCTTCTCAGCGTCAACCACGGTTGCTGGTGCATTATTAACAAATTTCTCATTACTTAGCTTACCAACTATTGATTTTAGGAAACCTTGAAGATATTTAAGGTCAGCCTCCTGTTTCTTAATCTCCTCTTCAATATTGATGTTGTTACCTAATGGCACGCTGTATTCAGTAGTACCTACCATAAATGATACTGCTGTTGCATCTTTTTCAGTTACTGTCGCTATCTCTGATAGGTTAGCTAGCTTAGTAATAATTGCACTATTACTGTTAGCAAATTCAGTTACTAGTTGTAGTGATAATTGCTCCTTGTTAGGGATATTCTTGCTTAGACGTACTGTGCGTACTCCTGCTATTATCTCTTTAGCCTCGTTAATAGATGTGATTATCTCTTCGTTAGCTGTTACATTGCTATCTAATAATGAGTACATAATTGATTCACCCTCACTGCGTTCAGCGATATGTTGCCATAGCTCTTCAGTGATAAATGGCATAAATGGATGTAGAAGTTTAAGCAGAGTTTCAAAGTTACGCAATGTAGCCTCGTAAGTTACACGGTCAATAGGTTGTTGGTATGCTGGTTTAACCATCTCCAAGTACCATGACGAGAATTCATCCCAGAATAGTTTATAAACAGCCATTAACGCCTCAGATAAACGGAACTTGCTGAACAAATCTTTTACCTCTAGGATAGTTGAGTTAATCATTGAGTCAAACCACTCAACAGCTATCTTAGCATATTCAGGTTGCTCTATATCTGATACCTCCCAACCCTTAACTAGGCGGAATGCATTCCATATCTTGTTATTGAAGTTACGTCCCTGCTCACATAGCGTATCATCATACATAATATCATTACCAGCAGGTGCCGCTAACATTAGTCCCATACGTACACCATCAGCACCGAAACGTTCGATTAGCTCCAATGGTTCAGGCGAATTTCCTAGAGATTTAGACATTTTACGACCTAGCTTATCACGAACGATACCTGTGAAGTAAACGTTGTTAAATGGTTTCATCTTCTCATATTCGCAACCTGCTATAATCATACGTGCTACCCAGAAGAATATAATATCTGGACCAGTTACTAAGTCATTAGTTGGGTAGTAGTATTTCATCTCCTCGTTGTCAGGGTTGTTAATGCCATCAAATAGTGAGATAGGCCACAACCATGATGAGAACCATGTATCTAAGCAATCCTCATCTTGACGAAGATCCGCAATTGTTAGATTGGCGTTACCTGTTTTCTCGATAGCTAGGGCAAGTGCCTGTTCAGTTGTCTCAGCTACTACATATCCACCCTCTGGTAGGAAATATGCAGGGATACGGTGACCCCACCATAGTTGGCGTGAGATACACCAATCCTTGATATTAGTCATCCAGTGACGATAAGTATTCTTGAATTTAGGTGGATAGAATTTAATATCATCATCCATTACTGCATCTAGGGCAGGAACGGTTATTTCATCCATCTTTAAGAACCATTGCATAGATAGTTTAGGTTCGATAACTACATTAGTACGTTCAGAGTAACCTACCTTGTTAGTGTAATCTTCAACCTTCTCCATCAAGCCTGCTACTGATAAATCCTCTGATATCTCTTTACGAACATCAAAACGATCTTTACCTATATATATACCACCAGCCTCGCTAATAGTACCGTTGTCATTAAAGATATCAATTGTTGGCAAGTTATATTTTTCACCTAACATATAGTCATTAACGTCATGTGCAGGAGTTACTTTCAGACAACCTGTACCGAACTCCATCTCAACATACTCATCCATGATAATTGGAATTGAGCGATTAACGATAGGAACGATTACGCGTTTCCCTTTTAATGAGCTGTAACGTTCGTCATTAGGATTTACGCATACAGCTGTATCACCTAGGATAGTTTCAGGGCGAGTTGTTGCTACTACTATATAGTCACTTTCACCCTCAATCATATATTTAAGGTAGTAAAGTTTATTGGTTTCCTCCTTGTGGATAACCTCCTCATCAGATAGAGCTGTCAAGGCTGATGGGTCCCAATTAACCATACGTACACCACGATAGATAAGCCCCTTGTTATATAAGTCTATAAATACCTTGATTACACTCTCAGAACGTACCTCATCCATTGTAAAGGATGTTCTGCTCCAATCGCATGATGCTCCTAATTTTTTTAATTGTTCTAGGATAATACCACCATGTTTTTCAGTCCAGTCCCATGCGTGAGAAAGAAATTCGTCACGTGTTAGGTCTGTTTTATTTATACCCTCAGCGGCTAGCTTATTTACAACTTTAGCTTCGGTAGCGATAGATGCGTGGTCTGTTCCAGGAACCCATAGGGCATTTTTACCCTCCATGCGGGCGCGACGGATTAAGATATCTTGAATAGTATTATTCAACATATGTCCCATATGTAATACACCTGTTACGTTAGGTGGTGGAATTACTATTGTGTATGATTCACGTGCATCTGGTACTGACTTAAATAGGTCGTGTTGCATCCAGTATTGGTACCATTTGCTCTCCACCTGTGATGGATCATATTTTGTAGCTAACTCACTCATAAAGCTTTGTTTTATCTATATTAGTTTGAAGATGCAAAATTATAAAAAAATGTTAGACTTTTGATTCTTAATCCTTGTAAAATAACTATTTTTTTGTTAGTTTCGCGTACAATTTAAGTTGAGATACACATTATTAATGAAATATAAACTATGAAAAGATTTTTATTGAGCTTAATCGCTGGGGGATTAGTATTCACCTCAATGGTAGCCGAAAACCCTAAACGCGAATTCCGTGGAGCATGGATGCACACAGTTTTTCAGGGTCAATATGCTAAACAGTCAACTACTGAGAATAAAGCATATTTAATGGATCAACTAGACAAATTACAAGCAGCAGGGGTAAATGCTATTGTATTCCAAGTACGTCCGCAAGCCGATGCATTCTATAACTCTAACTTTGAACCATGGAGCCGTTTCCTTTCGGGAACTGCTGGGGTTGCGCCATCGCCAGCTTGGGACCCATTGCAATTTATGATAGAGCAATCACATGCTAGAGGGATGGAGCTACATGCGTGGTTAAATCCATATCGTGTTACTACCTCAAAGGGGGAGAAATTACCGAAAGATCATATCTATTATAAGCATCCTGAACGTTTCGTTGAGTATGATGGAAAGAAATATTTTGATCCTGGTGTGCCAGAAAATCGTGAGTTTATTGAGAATGTAGTTAAAGATATTATCACTAAATATGACGTGGATGCCATTCACATGGATGACTACTTCTACCCTTATCCAGTTGCTGGTGTTGATTTTCCTGATGGCAAATCATTCGCTAAGAATAACCCTAATGGATTGTCTCGTGGTGACTGGCGACGTGAAAATGTAAACCTATTAATAAAGGAGATACATGAATCCATCGAGACTTATAAACCATGGGTGCGTTTTGGTATCTCACCATTCGGTATATGGCGTAATAAAGCGAAAGATCCACGCGGTAGCGAGAGTAATGGATTGCAAAACTATGATGAGCTGTATGCAGATGTAATTCTTTGGACTGAGCAGGGCTGGGTTGACTATATGGTACCACAGCTATATTGGGCGTTAGATCATCCACGTGCCGCTAGTTTACCATTAGCATATTGGTGGAATGATTATGCGAATAATCGTCATATGTATATCGGTCAATCTGTTAATCAGATAATGGACACACCAGATATTGCTCCATCAAAGGATAAAAATGAGTTAGCACATAAGATAGGCTTAACACGTGAACTGCCTAATCTGCATGGTAGTTGTTGGTGGCCTGGTTATTCGATAACAAATAACTATAAGAGAGTAGCTGATTCATTAGCTAATAATCAGCAATCAACCATTGCGCTAATTCCTGTATCAACATGGATTGATAATACTCCTCCTGCTGAGGTAGTTGATTTAAATGGAAGGAAGAATGACAATGAGGTTTCTATCAGTTGGAGTGCACCTGCTACTGATGATAAGATGCAGGAGGCTAGATTCTATGTAGTATATAAATTCACGGATGGAGCTGAGATAGATTTAGAAAACTCAGCAGCAATAGTTAGTCTATCAGATAAAACAGAGTTCAGAGAAATCGCTACTAACAAAAGTAAAGCCACATACGTAATAACAGTCCTAGATAGATTAAATAATGAAAGTGCTATGGGGAGAGCAATAGAATTATAGCAATAATATAGGGATAATAAGATCTCCAGTAAGTCTAAAAAGGCTGTCTATAATCATGTAATGTGATTTTAGATAGCCTCTTTTTTATAGTGATAGTATAAATCGGTAATTTGTGTTAGACAATGGGGAATATTCCGTAAATTGTCTAAAAAATAAGATATTATAATTCCATAATTTTGACAGAAATATAAATGTTAGATTATTTATTGAATATAAGGGGACTTCTAAAAATTGAATTTTAACGCTTTTCTATTTTGATACTTCATCTTCGCATTTTACAAAATGCACCGTGGGCACCGCTACGCTCACATTTTGTAAAATACAAATCTAAAGCATCAAAATAAATAATCGAATAAAACCAATTATTAGAAGTCCCCATAAATTAAAATTATAATAACGATGAAGAAAACTAGTTATGGTGTTATCTTTTTTATGCTGCTTATTTTTAGTAGTTGCGCAAATAAGCAAAATACCTCTACGCAAGCAAAACCTTTCCAATTACAGGAGATATCCACAAGTGATTTTGAAACTACCACGAGCTACTCTGCTTCGGTGCAGGGACAACAAGATATAGAGATATATCCACAGGTGAGTGGCTATCTTGAGAGGATTGCAGTAACAGAAGGGGAGGTTGTTAAGCAGGGTGATCTACTATTTGTAATTCAACAAGCTCCTTTCTTAGCTGCGTATAATGCGGCACAGGCAGGTGTAGGCGTTGCACAAGCAGCAGTTGCTACGGCTCAACTTAACTATGATAATTCAGCTATAATTCATGAAAAGGGGATTGTTTCTGACTCAGAACTTCAAACGATGCATAACCAATTAGAGAGTGCTAAAGCTGGATTGTGTGTAGCGGAAGCTGAGTTGTTAAGTGCTAAAACAAACTTAGATTTTACAATGATAAAATCTCCATCAGATGGCGTGGTAGGTAAGTTACCTTACAGGAAAGGAACTTTAGTGTCAGCATCATTGCCTCAGAGCTTAACAGTAATATCTGATAACTCCAATATGTATGTCTATTTCTCGATGAACGAGGAACAGATTTATGATCTATTTGACGTGTATGGTTCATTGGATGGTGCAGTAAAGGGGATGCCTGAGTTGGAACTGAAATTAAGTAATGGCACTATTTACGCCCACAAGGGGCGTGTAGAGAGTATTAGCGGTGTTATAGATAGTTCAACTGGATCGGTGAGTGTGCGCGCGTCATTTCCTAATCCGCAACGTAAGCTGCTTAGCGGATCAACAGCAAATCTGATTATCCCAACAACAATGAGCGATGTGGTGGTTATTTCTAAAACAGCCACTTATGAGCTTCAAGGTAAATTTTTCACATACCGCGTTATTGATGGTGTGGCTAAATCTACACCAATCGAGATATCAGCTACTATGAGTGCTAATGAATATGTGGTATTAGGGGGATTAACCCAAGGTGATGTTATCATAGCTAAGGGGGCTGGTCTTGTACGTGAGGGAACTCCTGTTAAACAATAAAAAAAAGAGTAACTATTATGAATATAAAGAGTTTTATTGATAGACCTATACTCTCGATAGGTATCTCAATTTTTACCGTATTAATAGGTATTATATCGCTACTATCATTACCTATTGAGCAGTATCCTAATATTGCACCCCCAGCTGTTAAGGTTACTACTACCTACACGGGTGCTAGTGCTGATGCTATCCTAAATAGTGTTATAGCACCATTAGAGGAGGCTATTAATGGTGTGGATAATATGATATATATGACCTCAACGGCAAGTAATACAGGTGAAGCTGAGATTATTGTCTATTTCAAACAGGGAACAGATCCTGATATGGCAGCTGTTAATGTGCAGAATCGTGTAGCAGTTGGCTCGGCAACACTCCCATCAGAGGTACTTCAGATTGGTGTAACAACGCAAAAGGAGCAACCTAGTAACCTACGCATCTTTTCAGTGACAAGTCCTAATAATACATATGATGACAACTTTATTAGTAATTATATAGCCATCAATATCCGTCCACAGATTCAGTGTATTACTGGTGTTGCTGATGTTAAGGTTATAGGTCCAAACTATTCGATGTGTATATGGTTAGATCCTGCACTAATGGCTCAGTATAAGCTAATGCCTAGTGATATTACAAATATTCTTGCTCAACAAAATATTGAGATTGCTACGGGAACAGTAGGTGAGAACTCAGGGCAAACATTCCAATACACACTAAAATACTCAGGACGTAAGGATAAAATAGCAGAGTTTGAACAGATGCCTATTGTAGTTACAGCTAATGGTGAGGTGTTGCGCTTGGGTGATATAGCTCGTGTTGAATTAGGACAGGATAACTATTTCTTTACCTCAAAGACTGATGGTAGTAATAGTATTGTTTCCCTTGTTACTCAAACAGCAGGTTCTAATGCAACACAGATAAATCTTGAAATAGATGATATTTTTGAGAGAATGGAGAGTGAACTTCCTGAGGATTTGAAAATTGTGGTTATTGATAATACCAATAACTTTCTATTTGCCTCTATCGAATCGGTGGTTATATCACTGATATTGGCTATAATCTTAGTGTTTATTGTCGTCTATTTCTTCTTGCAAGATTTTAAAGCTACACTCATACCTACAATATCTATTATAGTATCACTTATTGGAACATTTGCCTTTATGCAGATTGCAGGTTTTTCGCTAAATATGCTAACACTCTTTGCTTTGGTTCTAGTTATTGGTACGGTTGTGGATAATGCGATTGTCGTTGTTGAGGCTGTTCAAGCGCGTTTCGATAGTGGTTACTCTTCATCATATAAGGCAACGGTTGATGCTATGAAAGGTCTGCTTTCAGCACTATTCACCACTACATTAGTCTTTATGGCTGTATTTATCCCAGTCTGTTTTATTGGCGGAACAACTGGTACATTCTATACACAGTTTGGACTTACTATGGCGGTTGCTGTGGGGTTGTCATTTATTAATGCCTTAACCCTTTCACCTGCACTAAGTGCGATGCTTCTAAAAGCTGCTCCTGAAGAGGGTAAAGGGAGTCGGATGGCTAACATGGTTAGAAAGTACTATAACATAATATATAATGCAACACTAAAGCAATATGCTAAGGGGGTTAATTACTTTATTAATCATACTAAATTAGTATTAGTAATCCTATTGATTGCTTTTGGAGCGTTGGGATATATGATGACAACAACCAAGACAGGTCTTGTTCCTAGTGAAGATAAATCACTTATTATTGTTGAGGTGGCTACCTCTCCAGGAAATACAAGTGATGAAACAGCAATGATTGTAGCTCAGATATATGACGCTATAAAGGATATACCACAATTTGGTAATGTATCACAGATTGTAGGGCGTGGGTTGATATCAGGCTCTAGTTCAGATGCTGCGTCATTCTTTATCAACCTTAAACATTGGGATGAACGTCCAGGTGAGGAGAACTCATTGGATGCAGTGATAGCTGATATTTATGCTCGTACCGCTACTATTTCGGAGGCTACAATCTATGCGCTAACCCCAAGTATGATACCTGGATATGGTGCAGGTGGTGGCTTTGAGTTTCATACTCAAGATTTACGCGGTGGAGATATAAAGGATTTATATAGTGTAACACAGGAGTATTTGGCGGCTCTTAATGCTCGTCCTGAAATTGCGATGGCATTTAGTAGTTATAATATTAGTTATCCACAATATATAGTTGATGTAGATGCTGCAAAAGCGATGATGGCAGGTATTGCACCTAAAGATATTCTTACAACCATTGGTGGGTATTATGGTGGTCTGTATGCTTCTAATATTAACTTATATTCAAAGGTATTCCGTGTTATGATTCAAGCAGATGCAGATCACAGAGGTGATATTGCTTCAATGGATAATATATATGTACGTGTTGGTGACAAGATGGCTCCCGTATCACAATTTGTAACGCTAACTAAGGTTTATGATCCTGTGGAGCTGTCAAGATTTAATATGTACCCTAGTATTGGCGTTAATGGTGCTATTGCCGATGGGTATAGCTCAGGAGATGCTATCCGAGCAATTAAGGAAACTACCGAACTGATGCCATCAGGTTATGGCGTGGACTTTAGTGGAATGACTCGTGAGGAGGAGAGTGGAGGTAATACCACTGTGATAGTGTTCGTTATCTGTTTTGTATTTATTTATGTGCTAATGAGTATGCTTTACGAAAGTTATTTTATACCATTGGCGGTGATTCTATCTATTCCATTAGGTCTAGTTGGTAGTTTCCTATTTGCTAAGATGATGGGATTGGAGAATAATATATACTTACAAGTTGGTTTGATTATGCTTATTGGGCTTTTGGCAAAGACCGCAATTCTACTTACTGAGTATGCTACACAGTGTCGCACGGCAGGGATGTCAATTAAACAGGCAGCATTCTTCTCTGCAAAGGTGCGTATGCGACCTATCTTGATGACCGCCCTTACTATGATATTTGGTATGCTTCCTCTGATGTTTGCTTCAGGTGTAGGAGCTAATGGAAATCGCACCGTTGGAGCTGGGGCTGTTGGTGGAATGTTGATTGGTACGTTGGCACTACTATTTATTGTTCCTGCTCTGTTTGTAATCTTCCAAAGATTGCAGGAGAGGGTAAAAAAGATTGAGTTTATAGAACCTACTGATCCAATGATTATAGCTGAGTTGGAGAATAATGCAGATTTGAGAATAGCTGGGTTAAATATCTCTCAAGCTGAGCGTAATTTATCCACCGCACGTATGGCTTATGCTCCATCATTTGGTCTCGCTATTGATGGTTCAACATCTCGATTAGGTTCAACTACGACAAATAGTTACACTATTCCTTTGGTAGCTTCGTGGGAAATTGATATCTTTGGGCGTTTGTACAATAGTAAAATGCAATCAGAAGCGATTGTTGAGCAGATGAAGATTTATGAACAGGGTGTTCAATCACAACTTATTGCTGCTGTGGCTACTAATTACTACGCTCTAGTTTTGGCTGATAGTCAGTTGAAAGCAACAAAGCAGAGCCAAGAGATAATGGCTGAGAGTCTAGATGTTATAAAATCACTAATGTTAATAGGTGAGCAAACTGGGGCAGCTGTAGAACAATCAGCAGCTAATCTAATGGGGATTGAATTAACAGTTGAGGCACTAGAACAGAGTGTGAAGTTGACATGTAACAACCTTAATCTACTATTAAATAGGCTTGCACAGCAGGTAGAGAGGTCTTCAACTATTATCACTTCGCCACTAGATTTAGAGGGTTCATTGTCGTTTGCGGCACTCTCGGCTCGTCCTGATGTTCTATATGCTGAGGCTGTTTTGTGTCAGAACTTTTATGGGGTAAATTATGCACGCTCTGCACTATATCCATCTATCGGAATTAATGCAAGTGTTGGTTACTCGGCAGGTGATTTGCTTCTATCGGCATTAGGTTCTATAACCCAGCCAATATTTATGGCAAATACCAATAGAGCAGCACTCAAGAATGCAAAGGATCAATATGAGCAGAGCCTTATATCCTTTGAACTAGCACTGCTTACAGCGGGCAAAGAGGTTAATGATGCTATGGTGAACCTTGAGTCATCACGCAACCAGATAGCTATTAGTGAAGCTCAAAACTTACATTTGAGTAAAACCGTTGAGATAACACGTGAGCTTATGCAGGTGGGTAGAGTAAATTACTTATAGGTACTGACAGCAATCAACACATATTTAGCCTCTAATCTTGAGCTTGAAAGCGTAAAATATGATGAAGCAATTGCAAAAATATCACTCTATAAATCATTAGGTGGAGGAGTGGAATAGATAAAATATTATAAATCGGTGCTATGGATATTAAAGAGTTAAATTCAGTTCACGAGTTGAATAAGAGGCTTGGAGTGGAAACACTCCACCCTCTTATTACGCTCTTAGACTTCTCAAAGATTGACGTATCAGATAGAAGTGAGGTGGTGGTGAATGAGTATTTTACGACAGGTATGCAGAGGGAACATGGATTGCCAACGGTAAAGTATTGTGCCGAGCATTTATCTCTTTCAGCTAACTACCTAGGTGATTTGATTAAACGTGATACAGGGCACAGTGCACAAGAGTATTTGCAGCAGACAATTGTTGAACGAGCAAAAGTTTCCCTAATCACTACAACGTTGAGTGTTAGTGAAATATCATACTCATTAGGTTTTGAATATCCACACTACTTTTCACGTCTATTTAAAAAGCGTGTAGGGGTCTCTCCTAAAGAGTATAGAACAATGAATTAAACTAATTTTACGTTATGGAATTATGCTAGTTTTGTAAAAAAATAGTAAAATATGGTGATATTTAGTTTTTTTTGTTTAACTTTGTCGAATTGAATATGTGCAAATATATCGATATTTGCATCAGAATAAGGGAAAATTTTTAAAATAAATTAGATATGCGATTAATGAACAAATTATTATTAATAGCATTTGTGACGCTGTCAGTAGCCTCTTGTAATGAGGAGATGAAGTTTGGAGATGGTAGCACAGGTACTATTAGTGCTGGATTCGAGGCTAAGGGTGATATCTCTTCATCCATAACGTCGAGAGCTAGTGAAGAGCAGATTACTGTTCCCGAAATTGAGGATTTCGCTGTGGCATTGATTAAAGATGATGGTTCATACAGCGGAAGTTGGGATAGCACTACCGATTTTCCATCTTGGGAGAATTTTGTAGTTGGAACTTATACATTAAGTGCAAGCTATGGTGATGAAACTGTTGAGGGTTTTGACGCTCCATACTTTTATGGAGAAACAGAATTTGATGTTTACTCAGGAGAAGAGAGCCAAGTCGGTGTTACCTGCCAGTTAGCTAATACTATGGTTAGTGTGGAATATACTGATGCTTTCAAAAACTATTTTGAAGCTTATTCAGCAGTACTATACTCAACAGGTGGTACTCAGTTTGATTATGCTAATGATGAAACTAGAGCAATATACCTAAAATCAAATAGTACTATCACTTTGCAATTGTCATTAACTAAAACTAATGGGGTAGCATCAACTTATGAACCTGCTGCTATAACTAATGTGTTGCCTAAAACACACTATACTATTACAGTAGATGTTAATGGCGGTGAAGTGGGTGAAGCAGGGTTAGTAATTACATTTGATGATACTACGATTGAAGAACCTATCGAGGTGTTGTTAGATGATAATCTACTTGAGGCTAAAGCCCCTGAGATAGTCACTACTGGATACTCTACTGGTAACACAATAGAGTTGTATCAAGGCGATACATTTGATAGTGAACTTACAGCTAATATAACTGCTATGTCAGGTATCTCGGAGGTTACTATGACTACTAGCTCTAAATCATTGATTGCGGCTGGTTGGCCTGAATCTATAAATCTAGTAGCTGCTAGTGAAAGCGAAAAATCAAAATTAACTGCTATGGGTCTAAAAGTAACAGGTCTTTGGAGTAATGTTGATAAGATGGCAATAGTGGAATTTACTGATGTAATTCAATATATGAGTGAGGTTGATGGTGATCCAATGAATAGTATATCACTTCAGGTTAAGGATATATATTCTAAGGTGTTAGAAACTCCATCTGTTCTTGCAGTACAAACAACTGCTATTGACTTATCAATTGCTGAACCTAATGATATTATTATTGGTCAATCGGTTGTTGAGGCTACAGTTTCATATAATGGTTTAGATTTTGAAAACAGTGTGGCTATTATGGCTCGTAATCAGTATGGTGCATGGAGTGAATGTGTTGTAAGTAGTGCTGTTAAGAGTGGTGATGGTTATCTAGTAACATTTACCATACCATTGAGTAATGAAGATGTTGAGGTTATGGCTGTTTATACTAAGACTTCTGTTGCATCTAACATAGTAACCTATCAGAAGGTTACTCCAGAATACTCATTAGTGGCTAGTGAGGGTGCTGCCTGGGCTAATAAAGCGACTATCTCTATTTCGGTAGATGATACAAACCTATTAGAAACATTAGTTGAATTTAACGCTATATATCAAAGTAGTGATAATGGTGCAACTTGGAGTAAATCAACTGTTACAGCTGATGCTGCTATGAATCTGATTACTGTTACAGGATTAACTCCTGAAACTAATTATCTATTAAAGGGTACTATTACAGATTCAGCAACTAATAGTAACTTTACTGCAGAGATTGCTATCACTACTGAGGCTATGAGTGTACTACCAAACGCTAGCTTTGAAACTACTACTCAGACGATAAATGTTAGTTCTATCAATCAAGGGGGTAAATGCGGGGGCTGGTTTTCAGCTAAATATCTTACTACATCATACTCTGTATATGAACCAACTGGTTGGGCTAGTGTAAATGCTAAGACTTGTAACACATCAGTTGAAACACAGAATACATGGTTTGTTATACCATCAACATATTCTACATCAACTGCTCAATCTGGTAGCAACGCTATGGTATTACGTAATGTAGCTTGGGATGCGGATGGTGAAGTCCCAGCAGACGATACAAGTCTTATGGGTACATCTTATAATAGTAATATACCAACTATCGCTAACCGTTCGGCAGGTAAACTATTCTTAGGAACATATAGTTACAGTAATGGTACTGAAACTTATAACGAGGGTTACAGTTTCACGTCACGTCCTAGTAGCTTAAAGGGTTATTATAAATATGCAATAGGTCCGGATAGTAGCGAGAAGGGTATGGTAACTATTCAGATAGTTAGCGATGGTACTGTGATAGGTAGCGCAACTGCTACATTATCAACCGCAAGTAGCTTTACCGCTTTTGAGGTGCCTATCAGTTATACTGATTTAGATAAAAAAGCTACTCAGATTAAGGTGATGTTTGCTTCATCTAACTATGCATCTTATACACAAAGTGAGGAGACTAGCAAGATACAGACAACTAGTGACGCTCAATCAGCTACTTCAACAGGAGCAGTACTTACTGTCGATAATATATCATTAGTGTATTAATAATTTAGAAATTAAAGAATTATGAAAAAAGTTATAAATATATTAATAGCATTAGTGCTATCTGTTACAGCTCTAAGTAGTTGTGACGAGAGTATGAACTTTCCTGAGAGTGAAGTTACTGAAACTGGACAAGTTTCAATGACCGAACTACTAATAGATATATCTAACTCAGAAACTGTTATAAATAGAAGTAGCAGTATTGACCTTAGTGACTATATTATTGAGATATATTATAGTTCAACAGGGGAATTAGCTGAGAGTTGGTATTATAAAGATATGCCTGAAATTATTACATTAGCCGTGGGTGATTATCGCATTGATGTTAAGAGTCATGAGTTGGAGAGTGCAGCATGGGATACACCTTACATATATGGTTCGACTGAGTTTTCGGTAGTTAAAGATAATATTGCTTCTATTGGTACAGTTAACTGTACATTACAGAATGTAAAGGTGACAATACAGTTTGAAGATGAACTGAAAGAACTAATGGGTAGTGATGTTGTTGTTAAGGTAGTAGTTGGTAACAAAGGTTCGTTAGATTTTGCTGCGGATGAAACCAGAGCTGGATATTTCGAGTTTGTTCCTGAAAGTACAACTTTGGTTGCAACATTCTCAGGTACTGTTGATGGTTCTACTGAGAATGGTTATCAGATTTATATGGATGTGGCAGCAGGTCAACATCGTATAATTACTTATTCATTAAAGGATGCCTCTAGTGATATTCCTGATGAATATGGAGTTATAGTACCTTCGGTTAGTGTAGATGCTAATATTGATACTCAAGATTTGACTATTGATGTTCCTGTTTATGAGGAGAATATCGAGCCAGATCCTAAACCAGATTCAGGGGATACAGATACAGAAGAACCTGATGACACAACTCCAGATACAGAAGTTGATGGTGCGCCTGTTATTACTAGTAACTCAATAGTATTAGGTGCCACTGCTGAGAATGTGGTATCATCAGGTATGACTGCTGATGTGGATATTGTGGCTGAAAATGGTATTGCAGGATTAACCGTTGTTATAGTATCAGAACAGTTATCTCCATCAGTATTAAGTACTGTGGGTTTAAGTGATTATTTAGATCTTGTTAATCCAGGTGATTTAAAGGAGGCTATCCAATCACTAGAACTCCCTGTTGAGGAAGAAGTTGTAGGTGAGACTGAAATGAATATAGATATTAGTGAGTTTATGCCAATGCTAATGATTTATAAGGGAACGCACCAATTTGTACTTACAGTTACCGATAGTGAGGGATTAGAGGTAGTTGAAACATTAACCTTTGTAGTGAAATAAGAGATGAAAAATAATATATTTAAAACATTAGGATTGTTATTCACATTAGCATTAGCCTTAGGTTCATGTAGTGAAGAGAACAAATTGACAACTGATGGCGAAGGTAAAGTTTGCTTGAAAATGTCGATTAGTGATGATGTAACAGTGTTTGGTCGTAGTAGTATAGATACTGATGACTTAGCTGAGAGATGTACTACATATATATGTAACTCTGAGGGGTTAATACGTAAATATTATTCAGTAAGTGAAGTACCTAGTGAATTATGGCTAGTTTCGGGTGATTATACCGTGATGGCTTGGACTGGTGATAGTGTGGCTGCTTCGTTTCATGATAAATATTATACTGCATACACTCCATTTACGATTAGTTCAAGTGCAACTTCAACTGTTAGTGTGGAGTGCAAAATAGCTAATGTAGTTGCATCTGTTAATATGGATAGCTCAGTAGATGATGTGTTGACTAATTATACTATAACTTTTGCTAATGCTAAGGGTTCTTTAGAATTTGATTCATCTAATATGGATGATGCTAAAGGTTATTTTATGATGGCTGACGATGAAACAGATTTAACATGGAGTATTAAAGCTGAACAATATGATGGTACACCGTACGAACAAACTGGTACTATAAGTAATGCCGCTAGCGCAACGGAATATGCACTATATATATCCTATAATAGCAATAGCGAGGGTTCAGATAATGAATATGGTGGCGTAATGCTAGATATCACTGTTGATCAATCAGAAGTTGATGTTAATGGTAGTGTTGTAGTAACATCTGCACCTAAAATATTTGGTGTTAGCTTTGATTTGGAGAATACTATATATTCACCAGTTGGTAACTTCCGTGATATCTCGGTTTGGGTCTCTGCGGCTACCTCTTTAGCTAATTTAGAGGTTTCTTGTGATGGATTTATCTCAGCTGGAGTTCCAGTAAGTAGTATGGACTTTATGAAAATGACTGAAAGTGCTAAAACACAAATTGCAGAAGCAGGTATTAGTAATTTATATGATTATGATTCTGAGGCAGATGTATCTACTGCAAAGATAACGTTTGGTGCAGATATGCTTAATCAATTGCCTGAGGGGGAACATAATATATCAATTAAGGCTGTGGATGATTTTGGAAAATCGCGTACAGAAGTACTTAAAATAAATATTTCAGATGCTAAGGTGGCAACTAATGCAATAGTTCGTACTGATGTATGGGCAACAAAGGCTACTATTACAGGTAACATAGCTGATGCGGAAGCTCAGAATTTCGGTTTTAACTATCGTGAAAAGGGTGCTGCGGATTGGACTTCTGTTGATGCTGCAACAGTTGATGCCAGCTCATTCTCATACATTATAACAGGATTAGTTAGTGGTACTACTTATGAGTATGCTGCTAAATGTGATGGATATGTTGATAGTAATACTCAAGAGTTTACTACTGAAACAGAATTTATTATCCCTAATGCTGGATTTGAATATTGGAGCACTGTTGCTAGTGGGGCTGTGATGCCTATGGCTAGTGGAGATTCATTCTGGGATTCAGGTAATCATGGTACTATTAGTATGAGTAAGAATATTACTACATCAGACAGTAGTGTTAAGAATAGTGGTAGCTACTCGGCTAAACTAGCTTCACAATTTGTGGGAATAGGTTCTATTGGTGCATTCGCGGCTGGTAATATATTTGCAGGTGAGTTTGGTGATGTTATAGGTCTGGGGGCTAAACTATTCTTCGGTCGTGAGTTTAACGAGTCTCGTCCAACTAAGTTAGTCGGTTATATGAAATATACACCTGGTACGGTAGATTATGATTCGGACTATATCTCTGATGGAGATTCTGATATATGTTCAATATATATAGCATTAAGTGATAGTGGCTCAACTTATGAGGTAAATACTTCTACTAGTGTATTCTTTAGTAAAGATTCAGATGGAGTATTTGCTTATGGTGAATTAGCTCAATCAACTGCAACAGCGGGTGATGGAATGGTTAGATTTGAGATACCTATCGAATATACTGCAACAGATCGTATCCCTAATATAATAGTATTAGTAGCATCAGCTAGTAAGTATGGTGATTATTTCAGTGGTAGTACAAGTAGTGTACTATGGATAGATGATCTTGAACTTATTTATGAATAGAGTTTTTTTAAGATATTGTTTAGTGTTTTCATTCTTGACCATAGGGGGATTGCTCTCCTATGGTCAAGAGCATTTTAAGCGTGATCTTGAACAGGTTGCTTTTGTTCCAGAGGGTCAGTGGATTGTGGGTTTAACTGCTAATTATTCGCAGTCTGAGCAGGATAACTATCAATTCTTAATAATTGAGGATATTCTGGGTGATACATATTCATATAAAGTTACGCCAATGCTATGTTATATCTTTAAAGATAACTTAGGAGCAGGTGGGCGTGTTGGGTATTCACGTGGTTTAACCAGATTAGATAATGTTACGGTAGCTTTAGATCCTGATATGATTTTAGATGTCGATAATTTCTATCTATTATCACATAATATATCCACGATGGGTATATTTCGTAACTATATAAGTTTAGGTTCGCAGAAACGATTCGGCTTATATAACGAGGTGCAGTTAGAGTATAGCTTTGGGCAATCTAAGATTGCAAGTGGAGCAGGTGAGGCTTTTACTGGTACATTTCAGGAAACTCATTCAGTTGGATTGGCTCTATCCCCTGGGATAGTCATGTTTCTAAATAATGAATTGGCTTTTGAGATTAGTGTTGGCGTGTTAGGTTTTGGTTATACATATACCAAGCAGATAAATAATCAGATTTATGTAGCTGAGAGCAATATGACTTCAGCTAATTTTAAGATTAACTTATTATCTATAGGATTTGGTATTGCATTCTATCTTTAGAGTTGTATCCTATATTTATTGATTTTATATGATAATATATATAAATAAAAATATTAATTCAGTGAGGGTATTCATAGTGCTACTATTACTTATATGTAATAGTACGGCTGTGAAGGCAAATAGTGCTGGAGAAAAATCATTAATAGGTTTTGAGAAAGAGGTTAGTCCTGTTAGTATCGAAAATAGAACTGTTGAGGATAGTATAATAGATATAATAGTTGCTAAGAGAGAGAAGATAACCATACGTGACAAGCAACCAACAAAGGTTGTTAGTATTAATAATAATATTTCAACTGATACTAAGATAGCCACAGATACAACTACTGTAAGTGAAATTGCTAAAATTGATGTTGCTGAATCTAATGTGAGAGTTTTAACTTCAACAGTTAACTCCAAAGAAATAGTCAATAATAATCTAGTTATTATTGGTACAGATACAGTTTCAGCAGTGCTGAATGAAAATTTATGGGGAAGATACGATCGTGGTATGAAGAACTACCTATTTATGCCTAAAGGTAAATGGATATTTGGTATGACTGCATCCTATGGTAATATAACGGTAGATGGTATTGAGGTATTAAGTCTATTGTCGGGATTAGAGGTAGGTGGTTCTATATTCTCAATTCACCCTGAGGTATCGTATGCAATAGGGAACAATAGGGTTGTTGGTATGCGTATGTCGTATGCTGAAACAGATTTTGATTTGAGAGGTTTAGATTTGAATTTGATGGATGATATGAGCTTCTCGCTATCAGATGTGATTTATAATCAACGAGATTATTCAGCCGCTGTATTTTATAGATATTATATAGGATTGGATAGGGCGCATAGATTCTCGTTGTTCAATGAGGTTGACCTTACATTTCTTAGTGGAAATGGGGTATTTGGTCGTTCCTATGATGGCGAACAACGCGTGACTAATACCAATATGGCTAAGGTAAGTTTAAACTACTCACCAGGGTTGTCGGTTTTTATACAAGAGTATGTTAGTTTTAATGTATCGTTTGGGATTTTCGGGCTATATTATTTGAATGAAATACAAACAATGGATGCGGTCGAAACAGGCTCACGAACAGCTAGTGGGGCAAGTTTCCAATTTAATCTATTTAATATTAAGTTTGGTATTGCAGTCCATATTTAGAGATTTAGTTTATGAATAAATTTATAAAATATCAGAGATTACTATTATTGCTAATTGTGATACAGTTATTGAATAGCTGTATCGAAAATGATATTCCGTACCCTACAATATTAGCGCAATTTATTACTGTTGTGGCTGAGGATGAAAGCTCGGCAGCGGTGATTGATACCCAAACACAGAGTGTAACCCTAACTTTATCGGAGCAAGTTAATATCGAGGATGTTAAGATTACATCCTATTCCATTACAGAGGGTGCTACAATATCTGAGGAGATTGTTGGTGGTATTGACCTAAGTAGTACCGTAAATGTAACACTTAGCTTATATCAAGATTATAATTGGAGTATCAAGGCGAGTCAAAATATCGAGCGATATTTCAATATTACGGGACAGATTGGTTCATCAACTATTGATCCTGTTTCGTGTACCGTATTAGCTTACGTACCGAGTAGTTATAATCGGAGATATTTGAAGGTTGAATCAATTAAGTTAGGAGCAGAGGGAGTATCTGAGATGTCACCTAATTTGGAGGGTGAGTTGGTTGATTTTAGAACACCTGTATCAGTTAATGTTTCAGCATTTGGGCAGACACAACAATGGATTATTCAGGTTGATACAACTAGTAGTAGTGTTACAACGTCAAGTGTTGACGCATGGACTAATCTGATTTGGGCATATGGTGAGGCGCAAGCTGATAAGGATAATGGATTTGAGTATAAAGCGAGCGAGGCTACTGATTGGATACGTGTTGCTGATACAGCTATAATATCGGATGGCGGTAGTTTTAAGGCTTGTATCACTAATCTTAATGCTAATAGCGCGTATGTGGTTAGGGCATACTCAGACGAGGATTATGGCGACGAGGTCGAGGTTGAAACCGCTGGATACTTAGAGATACCTAATGCGTCGTTTGATAATTGGTGGAAGAATGGAAATATATGGAACCCATGGAGTGAGGATGGTGAGTCTTTCTGGGATACAGGTAACGAGGGTTCATCAACGCTAGGGAGTAGTAATTCAACTCCATCTGAGGATACATGGAATGGTGGTGGTGGATATTCAGCTGAATTGGCTAGTAAATTTGTAGGTATAGGTATCATCGGTAAAGCGGCTGCTGGTAGTATCTTTACGGGTGATTTTGTGGCTGTTGATGGGACTAATGGTATCTTATCATTTGGGCGTGAGTTTGATGGTCGTCCTACTAAGCTAAAGGGGTATTTCAAATATAACTGTTCTGATATAAACTATACAAGTACAGATTATAGTTATATGATGGGTGAGCCTGATACAGCGTCTATCTATATAGCATTGACAGATTGGAGTACGCCACTGGAGATTAGAACTAACCCATCCAATCGTCAACTATTTGATCCGAAAGACTCAGGAGTAATAGCTTATGGCGCGGTGGAATATGGATATACCGTTAGCAATTTCACTGAATTTGAGATTGAACTAGATTATAACGATACAGATCGCGTACCAACATATATATTGATAGTAGCATCAGCCAGTAAGTATGGTGACTATTTCACAATCGGTTCATCTAGTACGTTATATGTAGATAATTTTAGTCTCGAATGGGACTATTAACCTCCTTTTCGAGCTAAATATAGCGGCAATTCTGGCACATCCCGAAAACTCATAAGGCTGATACCCAAAACTAAAATAAGCACAAAAAACAAATCCAACTAATTGATTGTTAATTAGTTGGATTTTTTGTATCTTTGTAAAAACGAAAGGGAATTACCCCCAAAACCTCTGAAATGGATAAAAACGGAGGTAATCACCGTTCCACCTTAATGCAAAGTTAATGAAAATATCTGAAATACAAGCAACATTTGATTTTACAGAATTTAATTATGTAAAATCTCACCTACCAACCTGAGTTTTGGATAAGAAATTAAAGGTATGGCTGAAATAGGCAAAAGCACGATGGGCTGGTTCTACGGATTCAAGCTCCATTTAGTGTGTAACGACAAGGGTGAATTATTGGACTTCTGCATCACGAAAGGCAATGTTGATGACCGCAATATAGATGTGTTTAAAGTGCTGAGTAAGAAATTATTTGGTGATTTATACGCAGATAAAGGATACATTTCAAAAGGGCTTTTTGAGAATCTGTTTAACGATGGAATACACTTGGTTACAGGCATAAAGAACAACATGAAAAACATACTGATGTCAATGCGAGATAAGATTCTTTTACGCAAACGTTCTGTTATTGAGACTATCAATGATGAGTTGAAAAACATTTGTCAAATAGAACATTCTCGTCATCGCAGTCCTCTGAATTTTATAATAAATATGGTCGCTGGAATTATGGCATATTGTTTCTTTGAG
>JAWXTT010000014.1:0-23145 GCA_044433325.1 Bacteroidales bacterium | reverse complement strand
GGTAGTCTTTCTATAACTAAAAATAGAGAGGCTACCTTTTTTATTTGATTAAAATTAAAAAATTCACACTATCTTATTGAAAATTTTCACAAAAAAGTCTTTGAAGTATAGATTATTATATTACATTTGTCCCTGAATGAAGGTGAGCAGAGATAACGAGTTTTTCACTCATTTTCAATTAGATATTATAATTTATATAAATGAACATTTACATTTCAAATTTAAGCTACGGCGTTAGAAACGCTGGCTTACAAGATTTATTTGCAGCTTACGGAGAAGTTTCTTCAGCTAGAGTTATTACAGACAGACAAACTGGTCGTTCTAAAGGATTTGGTTTTGTTGAAATGGTTGACGAACAAGAAGGACAAAAAGCTATTGATGCCTTAAACGAAACAATGTTTGAAGGACGTACAATCAAAGTAACTATTGCTAAACCACGCGACTAATTACAATACGTATTTACGCAAATTGGCAAATTAACCTTAAGAGGGTGACTAACAAAAGATAGTTGTTAGTCACCCTCTTTTTACCTATATTATGCTATTGTAAATAATCAAGTACCAAACTAATTTTGCAAAACAATTATATAGCAATACATAATATGGAATTTACCAATCTATCATACGCGCTAACGCTGACCATATTCGCAGGACTTTCAACAGGAATTGGTAGTCTAATCGCATTCTTTGCCCATAAAACCAATAAATCATTATTAGCGTTCTCATTAGGATTATCGGCAGGGGTGATGATTTACATCTCATTTGTTGAACTATTTAATCAATCTCAGATACACCTAGTAGATTTATATGGAGATAAACTAGACGTTATATATGCAGTTATATCACTCTTTGCAGGGATAGGTATAATAGCAATTGCTGACTTATTAATCCCATCGTATGAGAATCCACACGAATTAAGAAAGATTGATGATATGGAACTACCACATCATCATCTGAAAAGAAAGAAACTTAAAAGGATGGGGCTCTTCACTGCACTTGCCATAGCTCTACACAATTTCCCTGAAGGAGTTGCAACCTTTATTACCGCATACGAAAATCCCTCATTAGGTATAGCGGTAGCAATAGCAGTAGCTATTCATAATATCCCCGAAGGAATAGCCATAGCAGTTCCTATTTATTATGCAACAAATAATAAAAGGGGACTTCTAAAAATTGAATTTTAACGCTTTTCTATTTTAAGTAGATCTGCTTTGGTGTTTATTCCTGCTGCATATCCTGTTAATGCTCCGCGTGAGCCAATTACTCGGTGGCAAGGGATAATTATATGTATTGGATTATGGTTATTGGCAGTTCCTACTGCGCGTGATGCTTTAGGATTGCCTATGGCGGTAGCTATCTCTTTATAGCTACGTGTTTCACCGTATGGTATCTTCATTAGCTCGTTATAGACAGCAATCTGAAAGGGGGTGCTACGGCAAAAGCCAATCTCAATATTAAATGTAGTGCGTTCACCATTGATGTACTCCATAATTTGGGCATATATCATATCGGTAAATTCATTAGGGTGACTAAATGTATCATCCTCTAGATCATCACCATAAGGATAAATCTCAAGATTGATAAGTTTATCACCCGAAACTTCAATCATCAGTCCACCAATAGGGGAATCATATATAGCAAATGCGTGTTCCATAATTAGTAGAAATATTAATTTAGTAGATACCCTAAGGATATTAGTTTATCGTAAATATAGTGTCCCATAATAACATATCCGTGATAGTTACAATGTTGACCACTGGATGTTTGTGACGATGGATCTGCCATTAACGTAGTAGGGGGTATCTCCAGATTATAGCATTGTATATCTGATGGGAGGTTATTCTCTTTCCATTCTGTGGGCATCTCCTCTAGTAGGTATCTATATTCTTCGGGGATAACTGATATATCATCAGCCTGATAACTGTATCCATTGAATACGCCAGCACCATTTTCAGATACATATTTTATAGTCAAATCATATTTTGCAGCGTAGTCAATAAACCAACATTTAGATATTAGATACCTTAAATCAAGAAAATGTGAACCATATTCCGCACGTTGAAATTCTCTAAATTCGTCAGCAGTAGGTATGTCGATATTAAATTGAGCTTTTTGCTCATCAGAGTAGTTATCAAAAATATTGGGTGTATGGTAGCCTAAAATTAAATATTTATCACCATAATATTTAATAGCTTCATCTATCTTATCTGCAAAATCTGTTGTGCTATACCATCCGCCATTAGCCCCTATCAAGTATATATGAACAATATCTTGTGACTTAAATAGCTCAGTTGAGTATGGAATAAATTCAGTCCCTTTAGGGATATTAACATTAACCCCTCCTATTATATTACGCTTTAATCTAATAACGCCATTTTTAAATGCATTAGCCCCTGAATTATTTATTACATTGTCACTAAGGGTGTATAAATCTAGAGTACATTCGACACCACTAACAATAACAGGGTTTAGAATAGAATGAGCTTCAAAACTATCTTCACTATCATAGGATTCATTAGGAGTAACAATAGAATCATCAAATTTAGATTTCAGAAATGTACCATTTTCGTATGATGCAATATCTACATAGCTCCCATCACTAGGCAAGACAAATTCAGTATCATTATACATATTAATTACCCCCATACGAGCCATTATTGTAGGCATCCCTTCACCTCCTACTCCACAATTCCAGACTTCATACCCATCATCTTTAGTCAGTGTTGCTAACATTCTAGGGAAGCTCATCTTAATATTATTTGTATTAGGTATCGTTAGGTTATGACCATTATCTACTACATATTTATCATAATTACCTAAATACCCCTCAACAGACGAACTGCCCCAACAGCATATATAAAGTTTATCCATCAAGTCAGATACCGCCACGCTTTCTGTAACAGGTGTATAGGTTTCCACAGGTGATAAATCTTTACTACAGCTAGTTAAGATAGTTATAGCTAATATGAAATATACAGTTAATTTTTTCATGGTTCTTGGTGTCTGTACGTAACATATTGCAAATATATAAAACAATACTCAGAGAACCAATATTTTAGATTATTATTTAATCTTACGGGTTTAACCTTTCTGGCTTAATTCTGCGTAAGAATATTGGAGCGAATATTATTAATGTAATAAATTCAGCACAAGGTATTGCGAACCATATATACTGATCTCCCCAAAGTGATATTATTGTAACAACTCCGATAAGCATAAATATGACCCCTCGGCTAGTGGCTACTAGTATTGATTTTGTTGCGTCATGTATAGCTGTAAATGTAGCTGACATAAGAATATTAGCTCCATTAAAAAGGAAAGCACATGCCATTATCTTAGCACCATAATCAACAATCTCAAATAGCTGTGCCGAAACCGTATTGTCATCAAAAAATAGTCTAGCAATATCCGTTGCAAAGAAAAATAGAATAGTAAAGAAAGATAATCCGCTAATCATATTTACCGCCAAGCCATAGTGTACTACTGCGCACATTCTATTAGGTTGGTTAGCTCCGTAGTTATATGAAATTATTGGTACAATACCATCCGAGATACCGAGATATATGGTTATTCCAACATATTGGATATAATTGATAACAGTAAGAGCAGCTACCCCCTCAGCCCCAAATACATTTATCATTGCGTGGTTTAGGATAAATATGACTAATACTTTAGATGCATCAGCAATACCCTCAGATAAACCATTGTAGGTCATTGGAGCTAGAATACGCCAATTAAATCTACCACATCTAAGGGTTACATTTGAACTTTTAGATAGTAATATCGAAAGATATACCATAGCCCCTAGTGTATATGAAACCCCAGTAGCCAATCCTGCACCCCACACTCCCCATTGAAGGTGAGCGATAAATAGGTAATCAAGAGCTATATTACAACTAATAACCCCCAATAGAATAGTTGTTGAGGTAACAGGTTGTCCCGATGCTTTTAATGCAAAATCCCCTAAGAAAACAGTAACTGCAAGTATGAAAAAGGGAGCTAATCCCCAGAAATAATCCTCAACCAAAGGGCGCATTTGCTCATTTGCTCCAAGGAAAGTAATTACCCATTGCATATTGGTAAGTAACCCCAATGTTATAATAGCAGTGATAACCATCAGTGAGATGAAAGCAGTTCTCAGTGCATTATTAGCCGCTTGATAATCTTGTTTACCTAGTGCCGTACTAATTAAAGTAATAGCACCAATCCCAAATACCAACGTTATAGCAATCACTGTCGAGTAAACAGGCATAGCTACATTAACAGCAGCCAAAGCCTCAGCACCAATAAAATTACCTACAAATAACCCATCAATAATACCCTGCAACCCAAATATCAGCAACCCCAAAACCGTAGGAATTGAGTATCTAAAGAATAAACGACCAATAGGAGCATCAGCTAATGCTCTCTCTTGTTTATTTAGTGCCATACTATATCTTGATAGTTATTTGTGGGAAGTTGTCGGGGTGACAAGATTCGAACTTGCGACCACTCGCCCCCCAGACGAGTACTCTAAACCTGGCTGAGCTACACCCCGATTATTTATTGTTTTGCAGGCTATGCGCACTGCTTGCTCCTTTTCTTATAATATCGAAACTACTAGTACAACTGTATCTGTGTTTCCGCGATTTTCTCCATAATGGATTTTTCCTACTACCTCTATTGCTGGTTCGCCTTGATGGAATGTTACGGTTTCACCATTTTCCGATGTTATGGTTAGCTCTCCTGATAGGATATAACCTAGTTGCATAATATTGTGGCTATGGCTATCCATTTTAGTATGTGGCGGAATTGTCATCTTCTGCATTGTGAAGGTGGGTTTCCCCTCTGGGTAGCTTTCCAATGTTACACCATCCCAACTGCTTTTGGCTTTGTTGAGTAGTGTTTCAATGATTACTTTACTATCCTCCATACTAAAAAAACTTTAGATTACAATGCAATCTTATCAATGCGAGCTTGATGGCGACCACCCTCAAATGGAGTTGATAGGTATGTTTTCAAAATCTCTATCGCTTTCTCATTACTGATGTAACGTCCTGGCATTACTAAGATATTTGCATTGTTATGTGCGCGTGCCATTAATGCTAATTCAGTATCCCAACATAGTGCCGCGCGGATTCCTTGATGTTTATTTAGGGTCATAGCTATTCCATTTCCGCTACCGCATATTGCTATTCCAATTTCAGAAATGCCATCCTCAACGGCTTGTGCGCATGGGTGTGCAAAGTCTGGATAGTCACAGCTATCAGTCGTGTATGTACCATAATCAGTGTATGTTAAACCCTCTGATTCTAGGTATGCTATTACTGCCTGTTTAGTGTCATAACCCGCATGGTCATTACATATTGCTATTGGTTTTGCTGTTGTTGTCATTATGTTTGGCTTTTATTTTACAAAGGTAATAAATATTTACAATTTAGAAAATCATCTTAGCCACAGCTATAATTATAGTTAGTGATATCACAGTTCTTATAAGATATATTATAAATAAATCTTTAATATTTAGTGGGATTGATGATTTCAGTATCACTGCACCAGTTTCAGTTAGATATATCAGTTGGCTAATGCTCAATGTTCCAATAATAAATTTAGTTATTGGAGCAATATTAGCCCCCGAAACCATAATAGATGGGATAAACATATCAGCGAAACCCACCAATACCGCAGGTGCAGCCTCCACTGCATTCGGGATATTTACCAAGTTAAATAACCATTCAATAGGAGCAGCAATATATGTAAAGATAGAGGTGTAGTTAGTAATAATCAGTGCTATTGTACCCCAAGCCATACATAGTGGTAGCAATGCAAAGTATAAGTCGATAGTGAATTTCAGACCATTCTTAGCTATTTGTCTGACTGATGGCGCACTTTCAGCACGTTTTACAGCCCCCTCTACTGCATGTTTGTATATATTTCCCTCTATGTGTGTGGTTTCTTTCTTATGTTTTATGTTGTTGTATGTATTATTCGGGATTTTAGATAGTGGGTATATGCGTGGTAGTATCAACGCACAAGTAAAGGAGGCGATGGTTACCGTGCCATAGAATTTGACAAACATGTGCATCATATCTAGTTGTTCCGCAATAACTGTTGAGAATGGAAGTGATACCAACGAGAAACAGGTCGATATTATGGCAGCCTCTTTAGCCGTATAGAATCCCGCGCGATATTGAGCATCAGTAATAGTAACTCCCAGCGTGCCATCACCTAACCAAGATGATATTGCATCAATCGATGAGCGACCAGGAACATTAAATAATCGGTACATATATTTTGATATTATCGTACCGCAGAAGTCCATAAGACCGAAGTCTATCACCAACGGCAATAGGTACCCAGTCACAAAGAATATTCCTAAAAGGCTAGGAATTAGTGTAATCATGGCCCCTCCCGTATCTGGTGAGATAATAATCTCACTCCCAAGTCCAAAGAATACCATTGTGGTAAATATACCTCCTAATACTCTGCAAATCAACCAAACAGGCGATACGTCAAAGATGCTACGCAGAAATTGGTTAGGAATACGATAAAATTTAGCCGCTATTGATAATACCGCTGATGAGCCTATAACTATAAATGACAGCATCATTAGATAATCTGACAATACTATTTTAAACAGGTCAATCAATGCACCCACACCTATATTTACTGATGCCATACCCTCTAAAGGTATAATTTTACCATAAGGTAATGGGATAACAAAAAATAATAATCCGAATAGTGATGGAAGAATAAATTTCAGCAATTTAGAGCTTTTAGTCATAGAGTTTTTTTAAATTTTACGTATGGGGCAGTTATTAACCCCCTTATAATATTTTGCAAAGATACACTATTTTTTTCAAATTTCCGTGATTTGCGGAGTGCGGTTTTTGAACAGTTGGAATATCTTCTGTATGCTAGTTGGTAACTCGCTAACATTATGTGTCACATACACTAATGACAAACATGGGTTAGCAGTCAATTGCTCCACTACGGACGATATTATCCCCTTATGGTAATCATCCAATCCATGTAGCGGTTCATCTAGTATCAGCAGGTGTGATGGCTTGATAAATGTCCGTGCCAATAGCACCATACGTTGTTCCCCTGACGATAGCGACCCAAATGGGCGTTGCGCCAAGTGCGCTACATGCAACGTGCTTAGCCACTCCATAGCCAATGATTCCTCCTCCGCTGAGGTGCGTTTATAGTTACCCTGCACATTGTGTAGTCCTGCCGCCACTATCCTAATTACAGGAGCTATTGGGTCAAAATAGATATGCATTTCAGGTGATATATATCCAATCTTACGTTTAATATCCCATATACTCTCACCCGTACCACGACGACGATCAAAGAGCGTAATATCATTAGCATACGCCTGTGGATTATCTGCATACACTAGGCTCAACAGAGTTGACTTTCCTGCACCATTCTCACCCAGTAACGCCCAACGTTCACCTCCAGCTACCACCCACGAGATATTGTTAAGGATAACATTCTTGCCATAGCAAATATTACAATTGTGCAGTTCAAAAGCTGTTTCGTACTGCTCCGTCACCATATCGTTACTATTAGGGATAGTTACCTTAATTGCTCCTTTATTTAGATAGTTACTAGCGTAATCAGCAATCACTGCATCATCATCGATTTTTATTACAGGGTAAATAGTACGTTCACGCACAGGTATTATATGTGTAGCGTGCGCAGGGATATCCTTATCTGAGCATAGTAACATTAGTACCGTAATCCCCTGTGTAGCTATTGCCGCAAGCATCTCATTAAAAGTCTTTACCGAAGTCACATCCAACCCAATATATGGGTTATCAATAATCAATATATCAGGTAAATTACTAAAGAGTGAAACCAACTGAAACTTACGTGTTTCGCCACTAGATAGAAAATTAATCCTCTTATGTAAAATATTTTTAAGCCCGAATTTTTCAGTCAAGGTTTCCCATATTTCAGGGGCAATGCGCTCCTTTATCACCTCCTCCACGGTAGGAATCCCCTCATTCGCTGTTGATTCCCAACGTTGTTGATAATACGAGTCACTTACAGGAGCTACCGAGTGGATATCCGTAAATGTAATACTACGTATAGTGTGCGCTGGATTATGTTTAATTATACGGTTCGTAAAAATATTCTGTCCCTTGTTAATAGCATTAGCCAGAGTTGATTTTCCTGCACCATTTTCACCCAATATTACATAAGTACTCCCTGCTTCAATCTCGATGTCGTTAGGGTTTTGGAGTGTGATACCTGAATAATATACTTTACGGCTTATTATGGATATTATCTTGTTCATTAACTTTTGATAAGTTGGTTTGTTATATATTTGGGGTGTAAAGATAATTAAATTTTATACATTTGCAGAGAAATTTATGATGGTATATGAATAGAGCTATATGCGTGGCTGAGAATAGTGGAGTTATGACTTCATTTTCTTTAGATGAGATTGTTGATTGTGATGAGTTAGTATTCAAGGATATTACCCTAGACGATATGCAGCAGGTTGCTAGCTACCTACGTTACTCCAATAGCTATTCATGTGATTACACCTTAGGCGGAATCTATCTATGGATAGGCTATTTAGGGTATAAATTTGCCATTTATCATAATACATTATTTATCCGAGGTGTTGCCCCCGATGATAGGTCTAAGGTAGCTTTTTCGTTGCCATTAGGGGAGTTACCCTTAGCGCAAGGCGTACAGTTAGTACGTGATTATTGTGATAAAAATGGTATTCAAGCCCAGTTTTCAGCTATTCCGCAAGAGCGATTGGATGAGTTTATGACATTCTCTCCAAAATCAGTTCAAGAGTTAGAGGATTGGGCAGATTATATCTACTCAGCCAATGACCTAGCCACCCTAAAGGGTAACAAATTCAGTAAAAAGCGCAACCATGTAAATAAGTTCTTTGCTACATATCCCACCGCCACAATCTCAGAGATAAACGCTAACAATATCAGTGCCGTACGTGATTGTTACCATCATATATGTGCAGGAGCAACCAATGACACGCCAATGGCACGTTACGAGCGTAATCAGGTAGCCACCGCGTTAGAACGGCTATACCAATACCCATTCCAGCATCTCTGCTTAATGTTTGATGGTAAGGTTATAGGATTTACTATTGGTGAGATTGTAGGTGATACCCTTCATGTGCATATTGAGAAAGTGCAACGAGAATTTAGCGGAGCTAACGAGGCACTATGCAAGCTATTCACTGAACGTATGCTCAACAAATACCAGATTAAGTTGGTAAATCGCCAAGATGATGCAGGCGACGCTGGCTTGCGTAAATCTAAACTCAGCTACCACCCCCAGCTAATCCTAAAGAAATACAACTGTGAGTTGTGAGTTGTGAGTGATGCTAGCAGACGCTCTGTGGCTCCCACCGCTTTTTTCGTTCATTGCTTTTTTATTCCGTTTTATTTATCTATTTTTGTTAGAAATTTCATTTTAATAAAAATATAGATGTCAGAAGTTAAATCATCGGATAGCCTGGTAATTATCCCTACCTACAATGAGAAGGAGAATATAGCTAATATTATTGCGGCTGTAATGGGGTTGGAACATAAGTTCCATATTTTAGTAATTGAGGATGGCTCACCTGATGGGACTGCACAGATTGTAAAGGATTTGATGCAACAACAGGTGTATCAAGATAGATTACATATGGTGGAGCGTGAGGGTAAACTAGGTCTTGGAACGGCTTATATCGCGGGCTTTAAGTGGGCGTTGGAGCGTGGATATGACTATATTATTGAGATGGATGCTGATTTCTCACACAATCCTAATGATCTGATTCCGTTGCGTAAGGCTTGCGCTGAGGGTGGTGCAGATGTGTCTATTGGTTCACGCTACATCACTGGGGTTAATGTGGTTAACTGGCCTATGGGTAGGGTGATTATGTCTTACTATGCGTCTATGTATGTGCGTATTGTCACTGGATTAAAGGTTAAGGATACTACGGCTGGTTTCGTTTGCTATAAAAGTGAGGTGCTGAGAACTATAGACTTGGATAAAATCAAGTTTAAAGGGTATGCGTTCCAGATTGAGATGAAATTTACTGCCTATAAATATGGATTTAAAATTACGGAAGTGCCTATAATCTTTATTAATAGGGTGCTAGGTACGAGTAAGATGAATTCGGGTATTTTCGGTGAAGCGGTCTTTGGTGTTATTCAACTAAAGTTGGCTAGCCTTTTCAAAAAATATAAACGATGAATAAACAGATTATCTATAATGCAACAATAGTAAATGATGGTGTCCAATATACAGGGTATGTTACTGTTGTGGGTGATTTGATTGCTAAGGTGGGTTGCGGCGCACCTAGTGTTAGTGAGTTGGAGAGTGCTGATACTTTATATGACTTGCAGGGTAAATATTTAATGCCAGGGGTAATTGATGATCAGGTGCATTTCCGTGACCCAGGTTTAACACATAAGGCTGATATAGCTACTGAGAGTGCAGCAGCAGTGGCTGGTGGTGTTACCTCATTTATGGATATGCCTAATACAATTCCGCAGACTACTACTTTGGAGGCTTTGGAGGATAAATATGCTATTGCAGCTGAAAAATCGCTAGCTAATTATAGCTTTTACATTGGTGCTACTAATGAGAATCTGAATGAACTGAAATCAGTAGATTACTCTAAAACATGCGGTGTTAAGCTATTTCTAGGTGCATCAACTGGTAATATGTTAGTGAACAGTGAGGGGGCTTTGGATGCTATCTTTGCTGAAGTGCCTGCGCTAATTGCTATCCACTCAGAGGATGAGGGGGTTATTCAACGTAACAAGGGGTTATATACATCTAAGTTTGGTGATAGTTTGCCTATACATTTTCATCCAATGATACGTAGTGCTGAGGCTTGCTATGTTTCAACAGCTAAGGCTGTGGAGCGCGCTGATAAATATGGTACACAATTACATGTGCTACATATCTCAACAGCTAAGGAGATGGCGTTGCTGTCAAATGCTCCGCTGAATGAAAAACGCATTACCGCTGAGGTGTGTGTGCATCACTTGTGGTTTACTGATAATGATTATAGTGCTTATGGAAATCGTATCAAATGGAATCCTGCTATCAAAACTTACGCTGACCGTGAGGCTCTGCGTGATGGGTTACGATCGGGTAAGATAGATATTGTAGCTACTGACCATGCTCCGCATACCGTTGAGGATAAGCGTGGTGATGTGCTAAAGGCGGCTTCGGGTGGTCCACTGGTGCAATTCTCGTTGGTGGCTATGTTGGAGATGGTTAATCGTGGTATTTTCACTATGAATCAAGTAGTTAATAAAATGTCACATGCTCCTGCTGACTTATATGGTGTAGTAGGTCGTGGATATATACGTGAGAATTACAAGGCGGATCTAGTGGTTGTAGAATCAGGGGTTCAGAACTATGTGGAGCGTGAGGATATCCTATCTAAATGTGGATGGTCACCATTTGAGGGTGAGGTGTTCCACAATAGGGTATGTCGTACTTATGTGAATGGTAAAATTGTTTTTGATAAGGGTGAGATAATGAGGGATGTTCGCGGTGAACGTTTACTATTTAATAAATAAGAAATGAAGAGATTTATTATTGCGTTAGTGATGGTGTTACCATTGTTGATGACTAGTTGCGCTGGTACAGGTGCTACTGAGGTTGAGGTGAATAAACAACTAATTACTAATGCCGAATGGTTGAGTATCATTGAGGGTGATGGTTACACACAGGTTGAGGTGCTGAACCCATGGAAAGGTAATGGTGAGCTATTGCAACGATATATTTTGGTGGATAGAGATTCAGCATTGGCTGATGGTTATCCAAAGGGGACTATTGTGCGTACTCCATTGAATAATGCGTTGGTGTATTCATCAATTTTCACTAATGCTATTGCTGAGGTTGATGGTGTTGAGAGTATCAAGGGTGTCTGTGATGCACTTTATTTTAAGGACGAGTGGGTGTTGGATGGTTTGGCTGATGGTTCGATAATGGATGCTGGTATGTCAACTGCACCTAATGTGGAGCGTGTGATTGAGATGTTGCCTGATGGGATTATATTAACACCGTTTCAGAACTCGGGATATGGAGCAATCGGGACTATTGGCTCACCAATTATAGAGTGTGCTGATTATATGGAAACTTCTGCTCTAGGACGCGCTGAGTGGATTAAATTATTCGGTGCGTTATATGGTAAATATGAGGTAGCTGATTCTATCTTCAATGCTACCGCTGAGAGATATAATGCGCTAGTTGCGCTAACACGTGAATTAACAGAGAAACCTACTGTACTGGTGGAAACTATGTATAGTGGAGTGTGGTATCTGCCTGGTGGTAATAGCTATATGGCTAAAATGTTGGTGGATGCAGGTGCTAATTATCCATGGAGTGGGGTTGAGGATAGTGGCTCGTTAGCGTTAGACTTCACACAGGTTTATGACAAGGCTGAGGATGCTGACGTGTGGTTAGTGCGCTCTTATGATAGCGATTTGACTTACGCATCACTATTGGGGATACATCCATTGAATGATAAATTTAAATCATTTAAGGAGAAAAAGGTTTGGGGGAGTAACACAAGTCGAACTTCGCTGTATGAGGAGTTTCCATTTCACCCAGATTTATTGTTAAAGGAGTATATAGCTATTTTCCATCCGCAAGTGGTGGCGAAGGATTATAAGTTTAGATATTTTGCCCCATTAGAGTAATATGAGTATTACACATGAAAATAAAAATATGTTGATTATAATAGGATTGATAATTGCTATTATAGTTTTGATTGTGGCTAATCTGCTGATTGGGGCGGTAGCTATACCTTTTCATGGTGTAATGGGGGTGCTGAGTGGTGGTGAGGTTGAACGTGAGGCGTGGCGTGTGATAATTATTGAGGCTAGGATTCCGATGATTATTACGGCGGCTCTGACAGGGGCGGCTCTGGCTGTGTCGGGGTTGTTGTTACAGACTACTTTTAATAATCCGTTGGCAGACCCATCAATCTTGGGAGTTTCGACAGGTGCTAGCTTAGGAGTAGCAGTGGTTATGCTTATGTTTGGTGGCGCGCTGGGTGAGATATTCGGTACTGTGGTGGGTGGATATGTTGGTATTTTGGTGGGGGCATTGATTGGGGCTTTCTCGATACTATTTATATTGATTGTTTGTTCAGCTGTGGTACGTAGTGCTACTATGTTGCTGATTGTGGGTATTCTCTTTAGTTATTTGGCTAGTTCAGCTATTGCATTGCTTAACTTTTTCTCAACCCAACAAGGGGTACAATCTTTCGTTGTATGGGGATTGGGTAACTTTAACGGTGTTGGAACGGCGCAATTACCTATCTTTAGTACAATAATTATCTTGGCGTTAGTGGCTACCTTTATAATGATAAAACCGCTGAATGCACTGCTACTAGGTACAACCTATGCTGAGAATCTGGGGATAAATATTAAACGTACACGCAATAATCTACTACTAATTACTGGGGTATTGACCGCAATAGCTACTGCATTTTGTGGTCCTATTGGATTTATTGGGTTGGTCGTTCCGCATATGGCTAGATTGTTGCTGAAACGCTCTAACCATAATATTCTATTACCTACTACTATTCTGATGGGGGTGGTGATTGCGCTAGTATGTACGCTAATTAGTGTGTTGCCTGTGACGGTGGGGATAATTCCTATAAATGCTATTACGCCTATTATTGGTGTTCCTGTGATATTGTATGTGATATTTAATCGACGTAGAATCCAATATTTTAATTAGTTATGTGCGGTAAGGTGTTGTTAGAAACTAAGGGGTTAACTGTTGGGTATGGCAAGGATATTGCTGTGCTTTCAGGACTAGATATTACGCTCAATGCAGGGGAGTTGGTGTGTATTATTGGAGCTAATGGCTCAGGTAAATCAACACTATTACGAACTCTGGCGGATGTGCAGAAACCGTTGGTGGGTGAGGTGCTGTTAGGTGGTGTTTCAATTAACGAGATGCGCCCACGCCATATTGCAAAGGAGATAGGTTTGGTATTTACCGAGTCAACTAACGCTGGGGGGTTGACCGTTACGGAGTTGGTGTCGTTGGGACGTTATCCGCATACTGGTTTCTTCGGTAGGTTGAATGTTGAGGATAAGCGGATTGTTAGCGAAGCTATCAAATCAGTAGGGGTGGCGCATAAAAGTGAAAGTTATGTAGCTGAATTATCTGATGGTGAACGTCAAAAGGTGATGATTGCTAAGGCTCTGGCTCAACAAACGCCACTAATTCTGTTGGATGAACCTACGGCGTTTCTAGATATTGCTAGTAAGATTGAAACTATGCGCCTGCTGCATGAACTGGCTCGTGAGCAGGGTAAAGGGGTGATAGTCTCTTCACATGACATATCGCAAGCGTTGTTGCTATCTGATAGATTGTGGATAGTAACCGCTGATGGAGAATTGATTCAAGGTGGAACGGAGGATTTAATACTCTCAGGGATGCTGAATAATGTCTTCAAGGGGGATTCTATACGGTTTGACCAAGTGGGTGGGAACTTTGTTAGTAGTGTAACTTACAGTAAGAGCGTTTCACTTTCAGGTACAAATGATGAGCTAATCCACTGGTGCAAAAATGCACTACAACGTAACGGTATTAATACCATTACAGAGAAAACAGATATCCAAGTAGAGATAGAAAACCCCTACTCTATCTTGCTGAAAAACAGAGATGGGGTTATAATATCGTCACATCGCACCATCGCGGATATGATATCTGAACTAACAGTTACGCTATCTATTTGCGATTGACGTAATCAGTGATATTTTGTGATATTCGGTTGATTAAGACTGTGCGTGCCTCCTCGCTAGCCCAACCACAATGTGGAGCAGCTACCAATTTATATTTGTCATTTAATCGTAGTAATGGATTATCTAAGCGCATTGGTTCATATTCAAATACATCTATCCCTGCACCAGCTATTGTATTGTTGTTTAGGGCTTGTGCTAAAGCATCCTCGTCAATAATTCCACCACGTCCTAGGTTTACTAGTATTGCACTAGGTTTCATCTGCTTTAATTCATCTGCACCAATAAGATTTTCTGTTTTGTTATTAAGTGGAGCATGAATTGTTACGATATCTGAACTACTAAGCAATTCAGATAGTGATACACAGGCATATGGTTGACTGTTATTAGCTCCTGAAGTTGAGTAATAACTTACCTCAGCACCAAAGGCGGTAGCGATAGCGGCTACGCGTTGACCTATTGCACCCATACCTATAATACCCCAGCGTTTAGCTGATATTTCGCTAACATTACGATTAAGGTTGAAACATTTATTACTAAATGCGTAATCACCACTCTGTACATAGTCATTGTAATAAGCTGTGTTATGTAGTAGTGCTAGCACCATATTGAAGGTAGATTCAGCAACGCTCTGTGTTGAGTATTGTGGTACATTCTTCACCTCTATACCTTTAGATTGTGCATACTCTACATCTATATTATTTACCCCTGTTGCAGCTACACATATTAGTTTCAGCTCAGGTAGTTGGTCAATCTCGTCACGCAGTAGTTTAACTTTATTAGTAATAACTACTTCAAACCCTTTACAACGTTCAACGGTTTCCTCAGCTTTAGTTTCACTATGAAGTGTTATATCACCTACGGCAGTGATAGGCTCTAATGATATCTTTCCTACTGAGTAGGCATCAAGAAATACAATTTTAATCATAATATAAAATTTGGTTTAAGGTGAATTTAAAAAAAAGAATGACTTACCATTCATTCACAAACTTACATAAAAAACTCCGAATTATTAGTGCAACTTATTAGAAAAAATGTTGCAATTTGCTTTTATACGTGCAAGTAATATATCTAAAATTGATTAAATAAGGTGTTATGTAGATGAAAAGAGGGGTTTCGTATATTTAATTTTCCATATAAAATTAAAATTCATAATATTGCAGTCATAATTTAGAGTATTTATAAAGTAATAGTTCAAAAAAATTAAAGAATCATGAATGCGAAAAGAATTTTATCATTAGTATGTTTAGTAATTGCACTATCAGCAATGTGTATATCAGCTCAACCTGGCGGCGGTGGCGGCATGGGTGGCGGTCAACGAGGCGGCGGCGGTATGGGTGGTCCTGGCGGTGGCGGCAGACCTCCTATGGATGAAAGCAGTGCTCCTAAAGATTTTGTTGAATCGGCAGGTTTATTTTATATTGATCTTGCAGAGATTGTAGATGAGTGTAAAATTAAAGATGAATCGGTAGTTGCTCAGATAACTGAAATAGTAAATGAGTATGAGCGTACATATAATAATATTACAATGACTCATTTTGATAAGATAGATTCATTAAGGACTATGCAGGAGAATCCAGTATCGTTAGATCCTTCAGATTTAACTAGATCTGCTGTTAAGAATCCAATGCAGATTGTTCAAGAACTGAAAAAAGAGACTATCCCTATGCACCTTGCGTTAACAGAACAGATTGATGCTGTTTTAGTTACCAAGAAGGAGAAGAAACGTTGGGTTTCTTACTATGAAGATTTATGTAAAGATAAATCATTCTCAATTAAACCTCAAGGTGGAAGAGGTGGAAGAGGTGGCAATAATAATATGGATAGCGACATGGATAGCGACTTTGGCGGCGGCATGAGCGGCATGAGCGGCGGCATGGGCGGTTTCTAATACTAGTGCGTGAAATATATATATGATCGAGTATGACTAGCAAGTTGATTGTTGGTCATACTCTTTTTTTATATCTTTGTCAGAAATAAAAAATTTATCTTATGGATCAGAATTTAGTTTGGCTAGATATTAGAGCATCCTATTCACATTCATCATTGGCGTTGCCTGCTATTGAGAGTACGCGTATAGGGGATAGTTACTTATGGCAATCTGTTAGAGGTACTATAAATAGTGATATCTTTCAGTTAACGAAAGAGTTATATAAGTCTAAACCAACTATTTTAGCAGGTACAGTATGGTTGTTCAATCATGAGATTATGATATCTGTTTGCGAACGTATCAAGAGGTTGATTCCTGATTTAGTGATAATTTTGGGTGGTCCAGAGTTTAATGGTGATAATCATAGGTTTTTACGTCGCAATAGTTTTGTCGATTACGTATTTTGTGGCGAGGGTGAGATAGAATTTCATAAATGGCTACGTGGTGATAATCCTGCAACAATAACAGGTTTATGCTACATAGATGGGTTAGGTGTATATCGCGATAATGGTACGGCTAAAGTTGAGGACTTCAGTGCTTTACCAGCCCCTGAAACTAGTAATTTCTTTAACTTCTCAGCCCCATTTGTACAGATTGAGTGTTCGCGAGGGTGTTTTAATAATTGTGCATTCTGTGTTAGCGGTGGTGATAAACCTATTAGAAATAAACCTGTTGAGGAGATTGAACAACGAATTAATGATATACGAGATAAGGGTGTTAAGGATATACGTATATTAGATAGAACATTTAACTATTCACCTATAAGGGCTAAAGAGCTGTTGAATATGTTTGCTAAATTTACAGATATGAATTTCCATTTAGAGATTCACCCAGCATTGCTTACAGATGAATTGTGTGAGTTATTATCTTCAACTCCCAAGGGGTTGTTGCATCTTGAGGCAGGGATGCAAAGTTTAGATGATAGGGTAATAGAAGCATCTGGCAGAATAGGTACAACCGAGGCGGCAATGCATGGATTAACTCGCTTATGTTCAATGGATAATTTTGAAACACATGCTGATTTAATAGCTGGTTTGCCATATTATACGTTGGAGCAGATTTTTGCTGATGTACGCTCGTTATCTCTAGTTGGTGCTGGTGAGATTCAGTTAGAATTACTGAAACTATTGCCTGGAACTAAAATGCAATGTTATGCTGCTCATTTAGAAATTAAGTATGCGCCAACACCTCCGTATGAGGTGTTAGAAACTCCTGATATTTCAATTATTGAATTGGATAGAGCTAGATTTCTGTCAAGATTGATAGATAGATTTTATAATGCTAAGGGTTGGCAATCGGTTACTCGTAGATTGATAAATGAGAATGTTGATTTTCTTGACCTTTTCTTAGATTTTCTGATGGAGCGTTCCGCGCTAGATAAACCTATCTCGTTAGAGCGATGTGGTACGTTGCTATATGCTTTTTGTAAAACTGATGGTTATGATAGATACTCAGATGATATCTCATTGGCGTGGATATCTAATGGTTTATCTTTGCGTCGTGAGGAGGCTGGAAATATCACTCGTGCTAATGAACTCCCTAATGGAATGGAGCGTAATCCTAATACACACTACTATCTTTGGCAAGGTAGTGATGGCAAATCTGTGATAGTTGCCTATAACCGTTCAGAGAGCCAAGCTAAACCATTAATAATAGAGATACCCAACTAACACTAATGCAAGTTGGGTATCCAAATTGCTAACTTCTATTTTGAAGATAAGCATTTCCAAACAACAGCTGATAGAGCAGCTCCAATAAATGGTGCTACAATAAATAGCCATAATTGTGAAATAGCTTCAGCTCCTGCAAATACTGCTGGTGCAATACTACGTGCAGGATTTACAGATGTTCCTGTGATAGGAATACATACGATATGTACTAATACTAGAGTTAAACCAATTACTAAGCCTGCAAATTTAGGTGTTGCATTTTCACTAGCAGTAGTTCCTAATACTACTAGAACGAAGATAAATGTAAATGCTATTTCAGCTATCAATGCTGGTATCAATTGACCCTCAGCATATCCATTAGCACCTGTACCTGTTACACCCATTTGACTAGCTATTGCATAAATAATTGCTGACCCGATAAATGCTCCTACTACCTGTGCACCCATGTAGCTGATAGCTTCTTTGCCACTCATACGACCTGAAATCCACACACCTAATGTAATTGCTGGGTTAATATGACACCCAGATATTCCACCTATTGTGTATGCCATAGCCACAACTGATAGACCAAATGCAAATGATATAGTTAGCACTGCTGCTACATCCGCTGCACCACCATTAAATACAGCTGAACCGCATCCCATAAGAACTAGTACCATAGTACCAATCATCTCTGCAAACAATTTCTTTCCCATAATATTATGTTTTAGTTAATCTTTCAAAATTATAATATATTTTATTGAAAAACAAATTTTATTCTATTTATTTAAAGGGGGTTCTAAATATTGATAAATCAGTTTTTAGAACTCTCTTTAAAAGAAATCAGGCTTACTCTTGACGATTGATGTATAAATCTTACTTAACTCTTCAGGAGTTTCTTTCATTCCTGTATCTAACCAAGTAAATAACATTTTTAATATTCCAGCGGCGTGAAATGCGTGTACATATTGGATGCGAGTAGTTATTTTTACATTTCGTTTATTGGTTCTCAGTAGGTTATTAAAATGTGGCAGGTATTGATTAAATACATGCGTAAAGAATAGTAATAGTGAATTATCTCGGAATAGAATTAAAATATCCTTGTTGTCTAACCCAAATTTAAAGAACAAAAGTGAGATATGGGATAGTGTATATATACCATCTCGATGTATAGTCTCAACAAACTCCTTTAGAAGTTTATCAGATACATAAATTATTATATCGTTTTTGGATTTGAAGTTATTGTAAAATGTTTTACGTACTAATGGTGATTTATCGCATATCTCAGATATTGTAATATCTGCAAATGATTCAGTCTTAATTATTTCAATTAAGGTATTAGCTATTATGTTTTTAGAGCGGTCAGACATTGTTTTTACTCAGATGAATTAATATGTGTAATTGTGTAATTTAAATGCAAATATATAAAAATATTGTAATATATTTGCATGATTGTGTATATTAAAGTGATTAAAAAATATAATGATACAGACGCTCTATTATAATTTTCTATTATTAGCAATGGGTTTGCTATTCTTTTTTGGCGCATATCTAATACTAGGTAAGCTTCCGAATAAATTAAAGGGTAGTACTTATGCCATGTCGCGCGTTACTATGGGTATAGCTAACTTGGTGTTGGCAATAGTAATAGCTATTTTTTACTTCTTTGATATAAGATCATTTGGACAATTTTTTAGTCCCCTTATCAATCTGACAAGTTATTTTTTAATATCTATATTATTAGCTCTTTCGTTTATTCCGTTGTTGGGCGGACGTAATCACTATACTCCTAAGCGAATATATAAAAGTTTCATTTTATGGATTATTTATACTATATTGTTGTGGTGTGTTGTGTTATTTTGCGATGAAAAGATTATAAATATATCACTGATAATAGCAGCAATATTGTTTCTAATTAATACAATAGGATTGATTAATTTATTTGCCCTTTCATATAGAGATGCAATTAAAAGTGTTGAGAATTATTATTCAGATAATATCGAGGTTAATATTAGTTGGATGATACGTACTATTTATTTTGTAGTCGGATTAGGTTTGACTGGAGGTATAGCCGCTTTCGGTTCATTTGCCCCTAAGTGGATTGCTACTGTATATATGGGATATACTATATTTGTGTTTATATACATATTTGTATGCTTTGTTAATTTTACGGTTTATTATAGTGATATTATAGGGGCGCAGAAGGAGAGTGAAGTAGAGCTTATTCCTGAAATAGTGGAGGCTATACCAATATTAAAAGTTGATATACATACGCAGATATCTAAAAAAATATCACAATGGGTTGAAGATAAAAATTACCTTACTGCTGGGGTAAATATTCAACTCATATCTAATCAAATCTTAACGAATCGCACATACCTATCAGCTTATATAAATTCATCTTATGGGATGACATTTAAGGATTGGATTGCCTCGTTGCGTATTGAGGAGGCTAAAAAATTAATGTTAGCTGATAGAGCTAAAACCATTGCTGAGATTGCTCATGAAGTAGGTTTCGCTTCACCAACATCCTTTACCAGAGCATTTACGCGTCGTGAATCTGTTTCTCCGTTGAAGTGGCGTGATAGTGAATTAGCAGATTAGTCCTTTTATAGCTTAATACGGAATTTTTTAAGTCTAGTATCAATCATTTCGTTCGGGACAGTTTGTTGTATGCACTCAGATACAATATTCAGTAGCCTTTCACGTAAATAATCTTCACGGATTATTAATGAAACCTCACGTACAGGTTCATTAGATATTATTTTGCGAACATTCTTTAGTTGTTCATCAGTTAATCTATTTAAGTGTAGTTCAGGAATAATGGTGTATCCGCCATTAGTATCAATAATTTGTATAAGAGTATCTATACTACCCGCTTCATATATGGTAGGTATATCTGATTTATATTCGCATAGGTTCAATACCTGATTGCGCCAACAATGTCCCTCATGCAATATCCACATATTTTTTTCAGTAAATTCTGAGGGGGATATCTCATCTCTCTGGTGCAGTGGACTGCTTGGTGAGATATATGCAACAAATTTCTCATAATAGATAGGTATCTCTAGTATATTCTCAATATTTAGTGGTGTTGCTAATAGTGCCATATCAATCTCAGTTGACTCTATCATAGTTGTAAGAGAGGCTGTTGGTGCCTCAACAATGCGCAGATTGATTAATGGATATTTCTCATGAATATATTTTATCAACTTAGGAACTATATATGGTGCTATGGTAGGGATAATACCTAGGCTTAAATCCCCTAACTCTAAATCACGTTCAGATTGAGCTATCTCTTGTAGTTGAGCTGCATTGAAAATTAAAATCTTAGCTTGTTTAATAATCTTTTGACCCATTGGAGTTGTTTCTACTGGGTGAGCATTACGATTAAATATTTTAATATCTAATTCATGCTCTAATTTTTGAATCATTGCACTCAGTGTTGACTGTGTAACACCACATTCATTGGCAGCACGGACAAAATGTCTATGTTTATCAACTGCAATAATATACTCTAATTGTTGAATAGTCATCTTTAGAGGCGGTTAAATAGGGTTAATCGAATTTATCGATACAAAGATAGAAAATATCTATTTGATAAATATAAAACTTCTAATTAATTTTGTAATGTAAATAAAAGAAAATATAAAAAACTAGTAATAATTAATAAAACAAAAACGAAAATGGGAACTATCATTAATTCACAAGTAGTAGATTTTAAAGTAGAAGCTTATCAAAATGGCGAGTTCAAAACTGTAACTAACAAAGACCTTGAGGGTAAATGGGGAATTTTCTTCTTCTATCCAGCAGACTTCACATTTGTATGTCCAACTGAATTAGTTGATATGGCTGACAAATATGAGCAATTTCAACAAATGGGCGTTGAGGTATTCTCTGTAAGTTGTGATTCACACTTCGTTCATAAAGCATGGGCTGATGCATCTGAGAGTATCAGTAAGATTAAATACCCAATGTTAGCAGATCCAACAGGATACTTAGCACGTGCATTCGGTGTAATGATTGAGGAGGCAGGTATGTCATATCGAGGTACTTTCTTAGTAAATCCAGAGGGTCAAATTAAACTTGCTGAGATACAAGATAACAGCATAGGTCGTAACGCTGACGAGTTAATGCGTAAGGTTGAGGCTGCACAATTCGTTGCATCACATGATGGTGAAGTTTGTCCAGCTAAATGGAAAAAGGGTGCTGAAACATTGAAACCAAGCATTGACCTAGTAGGTAAAATCTAAAATAAACTGAGGGTAAAGTTATAAATAACACTAAAACATTATATTGCTATGTTAGATATTGAATTGAAGAATCAACTAAAAGGGATATTCTCAACCTTAGAGGGAAAATATACTCTATTGATAAAAGCTAGTGCTGGTCATGAAAACTATTCAGAGCTAGTAGAGATGCTAACCGATTTTGCTGATTGTTCAGTCAATATCGATAGCAAAATAGAGGAGGGTGTAGCGTTAGAATTTACCATTCTAAAAGATAATTGCGAAACAGGTATAATATTCCGTGCAGTCCCTGGTGGACATGAATTTACTTCGCTAATACTGGCGGTGTTAAATGCTGATGGTAAGGGTAAAAACTTGCCAGATGAGTTTACCATTAATCGTATCAAGAGCTTGAATACGCCTATCAACTTAACTACATATATGTCACTATCATGTACTAATTGTCCTGATATTGTACAAGCATTGAATATTGTAGCTCTGCTAAATGATGGAGTAACACATCAAGCGGTTGATGGCTCTATTTACGAAGATGAAGTAAAAGCATTAAATGTACAGGCAGTCCCAACTGTTTATGCT
>JAWXTT010000013.1:0-23216 GCA_044433325.1 Bacteroidales bacterium | reverse complement strand
ACCTTCGTTCAAAACTCGCAACCGACGTTGCCGTTATTCCTGTAAAGCGAGTGCAAAGATAGAGCTTCCTAAATTACCCTGCAAATATTTATACAACTATTTTTTATTAATTTTTGTTACTTTAAACTGAAATACCATATGTCCAGATATTTAGGCTACTCAAAAAAATAACCCCTCTCGGAGCTATTTTTTTATTTTAGTTGTCTTGCAGATTTATCTTACAATAAATTTCTCAACTTTCACCCCTGCTGAGTTTGACAGTCCTATTAAATAAATACCTACCGTAAGAGCTTTAGTTTCTAAAAGGACACTGTTTTTCCCTTCACTAACCATATATTTACCTTGATAAATAGGCTTCCCTGTCATTGAATAGATGAAAATATTTACATTTTCAGATTTTTCTGCCTCAAATTTCATCTCTACCTGCTCAGGAAATACTTTAATATTTAGCAACTCATCGCTGGAGATGATATTTTCAACTATTCCAGCATCGACAGCATCAGTATATATAGCACAAAAATCACGAAATGCTAATTGCGCTCCCGTAATAGATGCTGATTTAAGTGTAAACTGAATACTATTTATGGTGAGAGGAAATTTAGCGTAGCCCATACTTGCAGCCAAGATATCAGCGAATGACACTGAATATACACCATCTCCAGAATCAGTAGTTACATTAGCTGTGTAGTATGAACCTCTACTATCTATATATTGTATAGCTATGGCGTTTACTAAATCTTGCTCATCATACATCTGTAATGATATTGAATCTGGAACTGAATATAATGTGATAGCTTTACTTAATTTTATATAATTAGATCTACCCGAGCTAACATCAAATGTACATACAGCACCATCACTCCATCCGCTAGGCAACCCTTCTGTCCCGATAGTCATATTAGATACAGATGAATAAGTGGGTAGATAATCAGTCATATTAATAAAATCCATGACTTCAAGCGAGCCAATAGCTTTCTCTACTGTTACCTCAACATCGAATGTAATTTCATCACCAAACGATGCTGAAACTGTGGCAGTGCCATTACTAACCCCTTTCAACATACCACCATCAACGGTACAAATCTGCGCGTCATCAACACTCCATGTCAATGCTGAAGGATCAACCTCAACCTTAGCACCGCCTCCAGTGTATCCCTCAATCTCAACAAAATAACCTCTATCGGTATTAATAAGAGCATCATAATATAGTGGTGCTACTTCTTCAACTCCTACTACATTAACTGTAATTTCACCCTCAACACCATCTTTAGTTGCAATAATCTTACCCATAGTAGTCTCTGAGTTTGAATGGAATATCATCTCATCATCCACATAACCTATATTAGATGGTTCACAACGGAACGTACAACCCTGCAAGTCATCCACCAAAATATCATCATATTTATTATACGAAAGCACTCTTAATGGAGTTAGTGAGATTGCTGATACCTCCATCTGCTGTCGTGAAAATCTAAGTTTAGCCACTTGATTATCCTCAGGAGCTAACGATACTGCTAACATTGCATCTTGTACCGCACGAACTGAACCACGAGCAGGCAGATTCAACATATCACCATCAACAACTATAGCTGCCGAACCACCACTATCAAAGTTAACAATATCCCAAGATCCACGTTTAAGCATCCAGTTAGTTAGTTCCACACAATCTACTGCTTGACTATCACTTGACATCTCGTTTATCAGAACATATAATTTCGTTCCATCCTCAGATATACCTGCAAGTACGTGAGCTGAGGTTTCATACTCGCGACCACTTTCAAAATCGTTATATTCCCCCTCATGTAACACTCCGTCATGCGCCAAAGATGGATAACCATGAAAAGCATTAAGAATATCTTTAGGAGCAACACCCCAAGAAGTGGTTGGGAAATTCTGTGCTATATTAATTATACCTCCAACCTCTATGCTTGCTTTAAGTGTTTCAGCCTTGTCATTTCTTGCGAATAGAACATATTCATTAGCAGTTGTTTGGATAGGAATTTCAGATATTTCAAGCACTTGACATGGCACATCATCGCCATTAACTGTCCATTCTGCTTGAGCCTGAATCTTTATGTATAAACCATCCATATCTAGGGTTGTAGCATTAAATCTATTAAATAGCACACAATCTTGCCCAGACTCAACACCTAATGATGTTGTATTAAATCTATCTATACTAACTATTGTTCCATTCTCAGTAATAGCTTGACAAACCATACTGTTAGGATTGAAAACGCTAGCAGTACCATCTTTACTGATAGCCAATAGTGAACGACCCCAACTAACCCAAGTCATCTCACCCTCTGACACATTATTACCTATACATACGTTCCAATCATATGAGAAAAAATCATGGTTCCACGCTACACGCACTTTATGCCCCTCGCTACTATTCTCAGTAAAGTGTGTCATTACATCCCAACGATCAGCGTCTGGGACAGCATGGCGACTCTGCACCTGCTCCACCTTAGCGTATTCATTGGATAGGTCAATCTCAGTAAACCATAATATTAATGGGAAATTAGGATAAACAATCTTAGTATAAGTTATCCCTGGCCCTACTAGGTGTGATGCAATTGTATCAGCCACACCCCATTCACTCTCGTCAGCTACTGCACTGTTACCTCCTATTATCGTTAAGATTAGTGATAGTAAAGGTATTAAACATAGTTTTTTCATATCAGAATTATATCTTTGAGGACAAATATATATAAAATAGTTAAAAAAACACTCCAATCACTCCCAGTTTTTGCTTATCTTTACAGTAATTTAAAAACTAATGCACAATGAGTATAGAGATTAGAGAAATTTCAACCCGTAAGGGGGATTTGAAGAGATTTATAAAGTTCACAAATGATTTATATAAAGAGAATGACTGTTATGTTCCGCCGTTGGTGATGGATGAGATTAATCTTATGACACCGAGTAAGAACCCTGCTTTTGATTTCTGTGAGAGTATTTACTTTATGGCTTATCGTGATGGTAAGGCTGTGGGTCGTATTGCAGGAATTATTAACCATCAGGTTAATGAGAAGAGTGGTGAGAAGCGCGTGCGTTTCGGGATGATAGACTTTATAGATGATATCGAGGTATCACGTGCATTAATCTCAGCTGTTGAGCAGTGGGGCAAGAGCAAAGGTTTAACCGAGATAGTAGGTCCGCTAGGATTCTGCGATATGGATAAGGAGGGTATGTTAATAGAGGGGTATGATGAGTTAGGCACAATGGCTACCATATATAACTACCCATACTACCCTGAGCATATGGAGCAGATGGGATTTGAGAAAGCTGCTGATTGGCACGAGTTTAAAATATATATCCCAGAGGCTGTTCCTGAAAAACATCAACGCATTAGCGATATTGTTGCTAAGAAATTTGGTCTTAGCGTCGTTAAATATACCGATTCAAAAAAGTTGGTTAAAGATTATGGATACGCCATATTCGATTTAATCAATGAAGCATATAAAGATCTATTTGGCTACTCAACCCTAACCCAACGTCAGATTGATGATTATATTAAACAATATCTGCCTATTCTACGCCTAGATGGATTGGTGCTAATAGTCGATAAGGAGAAAACCCTTATTGGAGTAGGTATCACCCTACCATCTATGTCCCGAGCATTACAGAAGAGTAAAGGTAAGCTATTCCCATTAGGCTGGTATCATATGATTAAAGCACTGCGAGGCAAAAACACTATTATTGACCTAATGCTAGTAGCCGTAAAACCTGAATACCAGGGCAAGGGTGTTAACGCATTCCTATTTTCAGACCTAATCCCAGTATATATAAAGAATGGAATAGAGTATGGTGAAAGTAACCCTGAGCTAGAGCTAAACAATAAAGTCCAAGCCCAATGGCAATACTTCGACACCAAAATGCACAAACGCCGCCGCGCCTTCAAGAAGAGCATCGAGGCGTAAACATGCGAAGATTAATAACTAAAGGTGGCTTTATTTCAATCTCGGAGTAAAGCCACCTTTAGTTATTGATATACTGAGATATTTACAAGCAAGCCTTAGCTGTTGCCATGCCACAGTCTGTTTCTACTATTATAATGTATATAGCTGTTGGGAGTGTTTCGGTTGGGATAGCTACTTGGGAAGTGCTACTATCACACGTGATATTGCGCACCAACTCACCACTTATATTTAGCACTCTGACTGATTTACAGCGACTATTAGGGGTGGTTACGTTTAGCATCTGACCATCATTAGTTACTACAGCCTCCACCTTATCATTTACAACACCCTTAACTCCAGATATTGCAGGGTCATCGTAATCTGCATATTTATCAATATACACAATCTCGCCAGTTGTTAAATCTCGCTCATAATTAAGCGTAGTATAGTAATTCATATATGTTCCTGCAACAAGGTCTGTGAATGGGAATATCAAATCGCCATGGTTAACATCAGTATTAGCTATACCCATCCCCTCTACTATCCAGCCAAAATATGCTCTCCGCTCTTTACCATTAACTAAAACAGACTCTATATTGTCAACCGTTGGACACTGGTACCAATCATAATCAGTTGTGCCTACTGGAATACCCGTAGGGAACGATTCACCATATTCACATGCAAAATTAAAGGTTATATACTCAGTCCCTACTTCATACTTATTCATGGTCATATACTCATCCGTTGAAACAGGAATCATATAAACCACTTTATCCTCCTCACACATATAAGCTGCTAGGATAGCGGTAGATTCATTAAAAGTTTCAGTATTATATCTGTATGCTTTTTTATAGGTTTTCCCCTCAATCTCTATATCACCATGGAACCTGATTTTGTAATACGTATTCTCATACCACGCCTCACGATCCTCAAATACTGGATATGAATAGGTATATCCCCACTCTACATTCTCCCTAACTAAAAAGGTATATTCATATTCGGCGGCAATTATGCTACTAAGGGTGCTTAGCAAGCAAATTAATGTTAGTAATGTTTTTTCATAATTTTCTGTTTTTAGATTATAGGGGACTTCTAAAAATTGAATTTTAACGCTTTTCTACTTCGATACTTCATCTTCGCATTTTACAAAATGCACCGTAGGCACCGCTACGCTCACATTTTGAAAAATACAAATCTAAAGCATCAAAATAAATAATCGAATAAAACCAATTATTAGAAGTCCCCTATAGGTTAGTAATAGATTAGTAGCAAAGGTAATAATAATATTGAGAAAAGAAACCACCCCTCCATTTTGTATTTTATTAACACTTAACTCTCTCTACATAAAGAAACTCCCACAGTCAGGTCGGGATTGACCTACTGTGGGAGTTTTATGTTGTCACGCCTCAATGTGAGGTGTGGTGGTTAGACTATTATTATAGTTCTACTGGGCAATATTCTAGTCCGAATGCTTGTGCTACGCCTGGGAATGTTACTTTTCCGTCAACTACGTTTAGACCTTTAGCTAGACCTGCATCAGCTGCACATGCTTTTTCCCAACCCATATCAGCAAGTTTGATTGCGTAAGGAAGAGTTGCATTAGTTAATGCTAATGTAGATGTTTGTGCTACTGCTCCAGGGATGTTAGCTACACAGTAGTGGATGATTCCATCTACTTCGTAAACTGGATCTTGGTGAGTAGTTGCGTGAGATGTTTCAAAACAACCACCTTGGTCAATAGCTACGTCCACCATTACTGAACCTTTTTGCATTAATGGTAACATATCTTTAGTGATTAGGTGAGGAGCTTTAGCACCTGCGATAAGTACTGCACCAATTACTAAGTCTGTATCTTTAAGCTCAACTTCGATATTGTGACGAGAAGAGTAAAGAGTCTTAACATTCTTAGGCATGATTTCAGCCATGTAACGTAAACGTGGTAGAGAGATATCAGCGATAGTAACATCAGCACCTAAACCTGCTGCTGTGATAGCTGCATTGTAACCTACGATACCTGCACCTAATACTAATACTTTAGCTGGTTTTACTCCAGGAACGCCACCCATAAGTTTACCTTTACCACCTTGTGGTTTTTCTAGGAAACGAGCACCCTCTTGAGTTGCCATCTTACCTGCTACTTCACTCATAGGAACTAATAGTGGTAATGCACCGTTACGGTCAACTACTGTTTCATAAGCTAAACAAGTTGCGCCGCTAGCTAACATTGCTGTTGTTAATTCCTCTTCTGAAGCGAAGTGGAAATAAGTAAATAGTAATTGTCCCTTCTTAACTAGTTTGTATTCAGGAGCAACTGGTTCTTTTACTTTAACAATCATCTCAGCGATTGCATATACATCCTCGATAGTAGGAAGCATTTCAGCACCTGCTGCAATGTAGTCTGCATCAGCAAATCCACTGTTTTCACCTGCAGTAGCTTGTACATATACTTTATGTCCACGAACTGCTAATTCTTTCACACCCGCTGGTGTCATACCTACGCGGTTTTCATTGTTCTTAATCTCTTTTGGTACACCGATAATCATAATGATATCTTTTTATGGTTAATATTTTGTTGTTTATAAAAATGCCTTAATCTATAATACTAAAGCCTGTATATTTTTGTAATACCTCTGGCACTAGTATCCCTTCAGCAGTTTGGTTATTCTCTAATAACGCTGCCATTATTCTAGGTAACGCAAGAGCTGAACCATTTAGTGTGTGACAAAGCTGAATTTTTTTGTCTTCGCCACGATAACGGCATTTCAGGCGGTTTGCTTGGTAATCACCGAAGTTAGAAACCGAGCTTACCTCTAGCCAACGCTCTTGTGCAGTAGAGTAAACCTCAAAGTCATAAGTGACCGCTGAGGTGAAACTCATATCACCGCCACAAAGTAATAAAATTCTTGTGGGTAATCCAAGTTTTATTAACAAACTTTCAACATGTTTTTTCATTTCTTCAAGTGCGGCATCTGAATTTTCAGGTTTCTCGATACGCACAATCTCCACTTTATCAAACTGATGTAGGCGATTCAAGCCACGTACATCCTTGCCATAGCTACCTGCCTCGCGACGGAAACATGCTGAGTATGCACAATTACGCTTAGGTAAATCTTTTCCATCAAGGATTACATCACGATAGATATTAGTTACAGGAACTTCTGCCGTTGGGATTAGATATAGATTATCTTCAGTACATAAATACATCTGTCCCTCTTTATCAGGCAATTGACCAGTACCGTAACCTGATGCTTCATTTACTACATATGGTGGCTGAACCTCTAAGTAACCTGCTTCAGATGCTTCATCTAAGAAGAATTGGATTAATGCACGTTGTAATTTTGCACCCTTGCCCATATAGACAGGGAATCCTGCGCCTGAAATTTTAACCCCTAGCTCAAAATCTATTAGGTTATATTTTTTAGCTAAATCCCAATGAGGAACTGCTCCATCATAAAGTGCTGGTATCTCACCTATGCTCTTAACTGTGATATTATCCTCAGCCATTCTGCCTAGTGGCACTATATCTTTAGGTAGATTAGGGATAGTTAATAGGATATCTATGATTTTAGTCTCAGCATCCTTTAGAGATTCTTCGATTTGACGATTCTCCTCCTTGATTGTAGCTACTTCGGCTTTTATTGCATCTGCTTCATCTTTAGCTCCCTGTTTCATCAGTTGCCCTATCTTTGCGGCTAACTGTTTTAGTGCGGCACTCTTAGTGTCAAATTCTGTTTGAGCTGTACGACGATCGATATCAAGTTTTATAATCTCGTCAATTTTCTCCTTTGCATCAAAATTTTTCACCTTTAGACGTTCAATAATCTCCTCTGGTGCTGCTTTAATCTTCGCTAATGTTAACATTTATCTGTTGTTTTATATTTTTTGTTTCTGTTATGCTAATAGGCTCTTGACCATCTCTGAGATGGCACGACCATCAGCTTTACCTGCTAACTGTTTTGAGGCAACTCCCATTACTTTACCCATCTCCTTAGCAGATGTAGCTCCTACTTGCTCAATAATTGCTTTTAATGCAGCCTCTAGCTCTGCGGCACTCATCTGTTTAGGTAGATACTCCTCAATTACGGCTGCTTCAGCTAATTCATTTTCAGCTAACTCAGGACGATTCTGTTCGGCGTAAATCTTAGCACTTTCACGGCGTTGTTTAACCAACTTGACTAGAATCTTTGTTGCAGTATCATCAGTTAATTCTCCATCCGAACCTTTAGCTGTTTTAGCTTCAAGAAATTCTTTCTTTATACCACGTAGTGTTTCTAATTTAACTCTATCCTTTGCTAGCATAGCTCCCTTAATGTCGCCACTTATAGTATCAAATAAACTCATATCTCTTTTTTTTAATTATTAATCTATCCTATTAGAATGATATTATCGTTGTATTATTATCATTCATATTATTATTTGCTTGCTCTTCAGCTTCAGCTTTTAATCCTAACTGAGTATTTTTTATAGTTTCCTTAAACTTCGCATCACGGTTGAAGGTTGGAGTTTTATCTATTATTTCAATTATCTCCTCATCATCAAATTGGTCTGGAGTTAATATTACATATCGTGCCTTAGCCATCTCTTGTTGGCGTTTAGCTATCTTCTCCTTACCATATTCATCCGCTAGACGCTCACCTGCATCCTTCGGAGGTATTCTAAATTGTGTAGCTGGTTGAGTGCCACTACTGTTATTTGACAACAATTCAGCTTCATCGCGCAAAGTTACATCAAATCCTGCAGCTAAAATAGTAATTTTAACTTTATCTCCTAATGAATCATCACAACCTACTCCCCATATAACATCTACCTCTGGTGAGAAGTTACACATAAACTCGGTTAGTTCGCTAGCCTCGGCCATTACGAATGGCTCTTTAGCATTGCGTGAGAAGTATAAATTAAACAGCACCTTTTTAGAACCATAAACATCACGATTTTTTAGTAATGGTGAGTTTAAGGCATCCTTAATGGCACTAGTTACACGACCTTCACCCTCGCCATAACCGCTACTAATAATAGCTACACCACCATCACGCAGGGTAGTGTTAACGTCGTTAAAGTCCAGATTGATTATACCATTAGTAGTAATCAACTCTGAGATACTACGTGCAGCGGTGGTCAGCGTGTCATCAGCCTTGCCGAAAGCATCTAGGAAGATATTTCCTGGATAAATCTCAGTCAAGCGTTCATTATTTATAAGTAATAGAGCATCAACATATTTGCTCATCTCATCAGCACCCTCTAACGCTTTTATAATCTTCTTCTCCCCCTCAAATAGGAATGGGATAGTTACGATACCGATTGTTAGCACCCCCTTTTCACGTGCTATCTTAGCTACTACTGGAGCGGCACCTGTACCTGTACCACCACCCATACCAGCGGTGATAAATACCATTTTAGTTTCATCCTCAAATAGTGCTGCTATCTCTTTGGCACTCTCCTCAGCGGCTAGTTTAGCTTTCTGTGGATCATTACCAGCACCCAACCCTTTAGTTATGGTTGGACCTATTAGCACACGGGTAGGCACGGGTGAGTTGTGCAGAGCTTGTGCATCTGTGTTACATACCACAAATGAAACATTTCCAATATTCTGCTTAAACATGTGGTTAATGGCGTTGTTACCACCACCACCTACACCTATAACCTTTATTATTGAATGTGGCTTGTTATCTAAATCAAGTCCTAATCCTATCTCTATATCAGGTGTTTCCATACTATATAATATTTAATCCGCTATTCGTCATCGTCGTCATTCTCCTCCTTAAATAGGTTCTCAGCTGAACTCTTAACCTGTTCTACTTTTTTCTTAAAATACAATTTGAATTTTGAAACCTTCTCCTCTTTAGGCTCCTCCTTAACTTCTGGCGTAATAGGCTCTTCTGGATCCGTAGGAGGCTTCTCACCATCTATATCATCTTCAGAATCTTTATTAAATTCAGGAGCTAAACAACATGTTTCTAAGTCACTAATTATTTCAGCACCCTTTACTAACAAGGATACAACCTGAATATATTCAATAGCCATATTAGATTTTTTATCCAATACATTTACCGTTTCAGGGATTCTACCCTTTCTAAGCTTTAATTTAGATTGTTGTTCAAGCAAATCAGCGAAACCATTTAATCTTGAGCCGCCACCTACTATAATAATACCCTCAGGGATATCATCAGCAGTTATCTCAGCGTAAGTAATCTGTTCAATGATATTAGCTATAATTTCACCTGCACGTGCTACTATGTAGTTACTAGCTTCACTGACATTTATACCTTCTATATTAATTTTACTAGCCTCGGAATCAGCAGGGATAGCACTCCCTATGGTTTTCTTTATATCCTCAGCGCGCTCCTCTAATACCTTTAGCGTTGTAATATCACGAGTGATATTACGTGAACCTATTGGTAGGGTTGCTAAATATTGTAAAGCACCATTCTTATATATAGATACCGTCGTAATCTCAGCACCGAAGTCAACTAGCATACAACCCAATTGACGCTCGTCAGGGGTAAGAATTGCATCCGCTACCGCTATTGATGTTGGGATATACCCTTTAACAGGTAGTTGTAGGCGTTCATCCAAAACACGCTTTAAGTTAGTTTTAATCTGTGATTTAGCTACAATCAGATTTAACTTTGCGTCAATATGTGAACCGAACATACCCACTGGGCTTTTGCTCTCAACCTTATCTATTGAATAGCTTATTGGGGTAACATCTAACAGATCATATCCTACAAATTGTGAACGTTTAGCCTCCAGATTAATATCCTCAATCAGATTATCAGTGATCGCTGTTTCATCATTCAAATCTCGCTCAGAATAGTTAACTATATTTCTAATAGAGCGCGCATCAACACCCACATAAACCCCTTTGACTTTACGTGGTGAGATACCATTTCTATTCTCTAGTTTCTTAATTATACGATTAATTCTAGTGTTGGCTTCCTCAACATTCTGGATACAGCCATATCGGATACAGTCAACGACTTTCTCCTCCTCAATAGCTACTACTGTTAGATTACCATGCTTCCTTTTAGTCGCAACAGCTCCTGTAATCTTTGAACTCCCTATCTCAAGAGCTACTATGTATTGATCTGTTTCCATATCTTATATTTAATATTCTTAATCTGTGTTATTAATCTCTATCTGGCAATGACATTGTATCAAAGTCTGCATCTGGTTCATCATCTGCCTCAAAAGCAATATAACGGTTCATCTTCTTGACACGTCTTGAGGCTACTATCTGATAATCCCACTTTACGCTAATTGTATCATATGTGTACCACCCTTGATAGGGTACAATCTTATCATAAAATAGCTTTATCTTTTCAAATTTACGTTTCAAATCGGTTGGTGTACCTATATTTATCACATGACCATGAGCAATAGGCACTAATAGTACATTATTTTTATCCTTAACCTCAATCATAGTTACGTAAGTAAGTCTAGCGTCATCATCCAGCAGAAATTCAGCCAATGGAATAATTTCATTTGGATTAAATCCCTTACTGAAATTACCTTTCACAATAGGGACATCCATATGAACAGAGTAATTAGCATTTATACGCTTACCGCTCCTGTTCAGATAATATGATTTATTATTATCAAAGACACGTAACACTGGCACTATCTGTTCTACCTTAATTAGTAGCTTATGATTATTGATTATTGCACACTCGGCACTCTCAAGATAGTCATATTTATCTAATATACGCTCTATTTTCTCTAAATCAATATCACTTACTAACTTATTTTTGACATCTATTTTATCCCGTTTTAGATCTGCTAATAGTTTCTCTTTAGTTAAAAAGTTAGCGTCATCTTCATTATCAATATATATCTCCACACTATCACACACTGATGTAGCGGCTCTCTTATTAGCATACATAATAGAACCTGCTAGCACCGTTACAAGTAACAATAGCAATATATATTTAAGGAAACTCTTAATCATTAGCCCTTTACTAATTTACATATTTCAGGAAGATAATTATTAATATCCCCCGCACCTAAAGTTAATAGAATGTCAAAGTTATATTTTTTTAAGGTATTTATCAAATCATTTTTGCTACAAATCTCTTTTGAATCGCAAATTATATCTTTTAGGATGATTTCTGATGTAATTCCCTCCATTGGTAATTCACGAGCAGGATAAATTTCCAACAACAAAACTTCATCCGAAAGGGATAACGCCGTGGCAAATTCAGGTGCAAAATCACGAGTTCGAGAGAACAAGTGAGGCTGGAACACCGTTAGCAATTTACGATTAGGATAAAGTGCTTTAAGAGAACTAATACTAGCCTTAATTTCGTCAGGGTGGTGTGCATAATCATCTATTACTACACGACCATTTTCGCCCGATTCTTTTAGCCAAAACTCAAATCTACGTTTAGCTCCCATATATGATTTAACAGCACTGCGCATAGCGTTCACATCAACACCCAACAATATAGTTGCCGCCATTGCTGCCACACTGTTCTCAATATTTATATCTACGGGAACACCTAGTGTAATATCTTTAATAACACCATTGGGATAAACAAAGTCAAAGATGATATCACCATCAATGTATCGTACATTCTCAGCGTGGAAATCCCCTTTATCACGTGAATAGCTATATAGCTTAACCCCATCAGCTAACTTTGGGGTAATCTTACAATTAGTGTGCATAATCAATGCCCCCTCAGATTGTATCAACGATGTAAAATGGATGAAACTCTCCAAATAAGCCTCTTCAGTTCCATAGATATCTAAATGGTCAGCATCTGTGGATGTAATAACAGCAATATATGGTGATAAACTATGAAAAGAACGATCATATTCATCTGCCTCAATCACCGTATATGGCGAACTGTTTGACAACAATAGGTTGCTATCATAATTACGAAGTATTCCCCCTAGGAAAGCATTGCAACCAATCTCAGACTGATGCATAAGATGTGCAGCTATGCTAGATGTAGTAGTCTTGCCATGTGTTCCTGCAAAACAGATACCCTTACTCTGCTTGGTTATTAGTCCTAATAACTGCGCACGTTTAAGAACCTTGAAACCATTCTCACGGAAATAGGTCAACCCCTTATGCGTAGCAGGTACAGCGGGTGTAAATACCACTAATGTCGTATCCTTATCCTTGCAATAATCGGGAATCTCAGCAATCTCGTCACTAAAACTAATCACAGCCCCCTCCTCAACTAATGAGTCGGTAAGTGGAGTTCTAGTCTTGTCATAACCAGCCACCCTATAACCATTCTGGAGATAATAGCGTACTAGTGCAGCCATTCCTATCCCTCCAGCTCCTACAAAATATATCGAATTATATCTATCCATACTATTTATCAATAATTTGAAAAATTTTATCTACAATCATCTTATCAGCATCACGCAATGCCATATTAGCAATATTTCCTGATAGGTCAGCTAATTGGTTATCGTCAGCCACTAGTTCCATCATACAATTAACTAAGTTATCTTTACACTCCGCATCTTTAACCATCACCGCCGCATTACACTCCACAAGAGCCATAGCATTCTTAGTCTGATGATCTTCAGATACATTAGGTGAAGGGACTAGCAGTGTACTCTTACCCAACAGTTGTAACTCTGAAATAGTTCCTGCTCCTGAGCGTGATACAACTAAATCAGCAGCACGATATGCAACCTCCATATTGGAGATAAAAGCCATCTGGCGCAAATTATCGATAGGTTGCTCCTCTAACTGCTTTTTAGCTATTTCATCGTAATATTTTCCTGTTTGCCATATCACTTGGACATCTGATTCAGCTATGCGACTTGCCGCTGCTGAGATGGCTCTGTTTATAGTCAAAGCCCCTAAACTCCCCCCTATTACTAGAATTGTTTTCTTATTTGGAGCTAGATTAAACTCCGCTCGCGCCTGCTCAGGCGTTAACTGACAACCTAACAACGCGCTACGTATAGGGTTACCAGTCATAAATATCTTATCCTTAGGGAAGAAACGCTCCATATTTGAGTACGCCACCGATATTGCTGTTGCTTTCTTAGCCAATAGTTTATTAGTTACCCCTGCATAAGAGTTCTGCTCTTGGATAAAGGTTGGAATAGATTTACTCTGCGCTGCACGCAATATAGGACCACTAGCATAACCACCTACGCCAATGGCAATATCTGGTCGGAAATCTTTTAATATCTTGCGACATCTCAATAAGCTCTTTGCTAACTTGATTAAGACTGATATATTCTTAAACAGATTCTTGCGATCAAAACCTGCAATAGGCAATCCTATAATCTTGTAACCAGCAGCAGGAACACGCTCCATCTCCATACGATTATCAGCACCAACAAATAGTATCTCATAATCGGGGCGACGGCGACGTATCTCATTAGCAATAGCGCATGCAGGGAATATATGCCCTCCTGTGCCGCCACCACTAATTATAATATTTTTTTTACTTTCACTCATAACTCTTATAATTTTTAGAATTGCATAGGATTATTTGATATTAATTCATTAGGTAATCCTGATTCAGCCTTTTTACTAATCTTACCTGTTATCTGTGCATATTTACTAACACTTAACATAAAACCAAAAGCTATTGAAGTAACCAATATAGAAGTACCACCCTTTGAAATCAATGGCAATGGTTGCCCTGATACGGGAAATACACCCACATTAATAGCCATGTGGAATAACGCTTGGAACACAATCATTACAGCCATACCCATAACTAGTAGTGCAGGGAATGCCTTGTTGCATTTAGTGGCTATAACACCTGCCCGTGCTAATAACCATAGATATAATATTAATAATATAAATCCTCCAATAAATCCCCACTCCTCAACAATTATTGAATATATATAATCTGAGAATGCTAAAGGTAACCGACTACATTCACGTGAATTTCCTGGAAAAACTCCTATTATGCCGCCATTAGCCTGTGCCATATATGAGAACATCTCCTGTTGATTTATACTATTGATAGGTTGTTCATATAGTGGTGTTTTATCAAAATAACGTTCAAGACGTGCAACCCACGTACCTTTACGATTCTGCACTCCATCTTGTGTGAATGTTGTACCACCGCTACTGACTATGATCTCTGTTTCAGGCTCAGATGTTACCATATCCTTAACCTCCATAATCCCTAGTCCTAACAACCCTATTCCTAGATAAGCTACAAGCACCAATCCCAGTTTACTCCATTGCACTCCACCTATTATCATCATTGACAGACTAACCGCCATTAATAATAGTGCGTTAGTTAATCCCTGTTTAAATAACAGTCCACAAAAGATAATAACTGAAACGGCACAAATCTTAACCCCTAGATTGGTTGCTGTGCCATCTTTTTGGTTACGTGCTAAAACCCATGAGATTAACATAACAATACTAATCTTGGCAAACTCAGCAGATTGTAACGAGAATCCTAATACTGTTATTGAACGTCTAGCACCATTAATCATATCTCCGAATATAGATACATAAATAACTAATATTATTGATGCAATAATAAATGCAAATATAAGTTTCAGATATTTCTCATAGGAGAATAGTTGAATAATAAACACCATAAGCCCCCCCATAAGTAACATACCACCATGTTTTATAATTGGTAGATATATACCACTAGCTGTAATCTCACGACTTGAAGCACTATACGATTCCACTAAAGAAACAACAGCTAAAGCGATAAATATACCCCAGATATATTTATCCCCCATATTAGGATTAGTTAAAGCCTTTTTAATCTCGTTAGACCTATCTTGCCAACTCATATTCTTTATATTTATGAATTTAAATTCTTTACTTGCTCTTTAAACTGACGACCCCTATCCTCATAACTGCTGAATAGGTCAAAACTTGCGCAACATGGTGATAGTAATACAGTATCCCCCTCGTTCGCATATTTTGCTGACATTTTAACAGCATCCTCAACACTATGTGCATCTATAAGATTAGAAACTTTACCATCGAAAAATTTCAATAATTTACTATTATCTACACCCATACATATGATGGTGTGAACCTTCTGCTTCACTAGCTCCTCAATCTCAGCATAGTCATTACCCTTATCCTTGCCACCTAATATAAGAACAGTTGGGGTTTTAGCTGACTCCAACGCATACCAACATGAATTGACATTAGTAGCCTTTGAGTCATTAATATATATTACCCCACCCTTAGTGGCAACATATTCTAAGCGATGTTCGACCGCCTCAAAATCCTCTAACGCCTTACGGATATCATCTTTCTTAATATTAAGTAACGAAGCAGATAGACCAGCCGCCATTGAGTTGTACATATTATGTAACCCTTGTAATCCTAGTCTATTCTGTGGGATTATTAATTCATTTGCAGCATAATCAATGATTACATTTTCACCGTCAAGATATGCGACAGTATCATCATGATGAGCTACTCCAAATGGAAATGCACGAGATTCAATATTTAAAGACTTGAGTTGTGCCGCAATAATTGGGTCACCCTGCCAATAGATAAATGCATCATCCTCAGATTGGTTACGTAATATTCTAAACTTAGCACTAACATAATTATCCATCTTATAATCATATCTATCCAGATGGTCAGGAGTAATATTCATCAATACCGCTACGTTAGCCTTAAAACTGTACATATTATCCAGTTGGAAACTACTTAGCTCAATCACATAGTAATCATAATCCTTAGTAGCTACCTGATAAGCTAAACTATAACCTACATTCCCTGCCAAACCTACATTCAACCCTGCACTCTTTAGGATATGATAAGTTAACATAGTAGTTGTAGTCTTACCATTACTACCTGTTATACATATCATCTTAGCGTCAGTGTGTCGCCCTGCAAACTCAATCTCTGATATAATAGGTATAGATTTACTCTTAGCCTTTTGGATTATTTCAACGTTATCAGGGATACCAGGGCTTTTAATCAGCTCATCTGCACTGATTATAAGCTCCATAGTATGCTGTTTCTGCTCCCAAGCTATCTCATATTTATCTAGCTGTTTCTGATATTTATCGGCAATAGCACCCTTATCTGATAGAAAAACATCAAATCCCTTAACCTTAGCAAGTATAGCAGCACCAACGCCACTCTCACCTCCACCTAATATTACTATACGTTTAGACATAATATATATTTATCTTAATTTCAACGTTACAAAAGTTATCACTGCCAATAGAATACCTACAATCAGGAATCGAGCAACAATCTTTGCCTCTGGTATTACTGCTAATGGGCGTTGTATAATTGCATCAATTCTACCATCCCCTTCTATCTGAAAATGATGGTGCAGTGGTGAACTCTTAAATATACGACGACCTTTAGTTTTCTTGAAGTAGATTACTTGCATTACTACTGATAAATTCTCGACAATAAACACTCCACATAAAATAGGGATAATTAACTCCTTACGTATCAAGATAGCAAAAACGGCAATAACACCTCCAAGCATTAAACTACCAGTATCACCCATAAATACCTGTGCTGGATAAGAATTATACCATAAGAAACCAATCAAAGCTCCTACAAAGGCTGCCGCATACACTACCAACTCGCCACTATTAGGAATATACATAATATTCAGATACCCTGAATAGATAACATTGCCACCTAAGTAGCACATTATTAATAGGGCAACCCCAATTATAGCGGATGAACCAGCCGCCAAACCATCAAGTCCATCAGTTAGATTAGCTCCATTAGAGATAGCTGTTACAATAAATATCGCCACCAATATAAATAGTATCCAGCCACCAGTTTCGGCATAATCACCCATCCATTCTGTTAGCCACTGATAGTTAAAGTTATTATTTTTGACAAAGGGGATAGTTGTTTGTGCTGTTTTAATATCATCATTCTGTTGTGCTGAAATCTCAACTGCGGTAACTGCCGTGCGATCAACTCCTACCGACTCACGCATAACTATATCAGGGCTTAGATACATTGTCAAACCTACTAATAAACCTACACCTACCTGTCCTATAATCTTAAACTTCCCGCTTAACCCATCCTTATTACCTTTAGATATTTTCAGATAGTCATCCATAAAGCCTAATGCTCCTAATAGTAACGTTGAAATCAACATTAATATCATATATATATTATCCAATCTACCCACCAATAAACATGGTATGATAATTGCAATAATTATAATTACTCCCCCCATAGTTGGAGTACCCTTTTTGGCTTCTTGACCCTCAAGGCCTAGGTTACGTACTATCTCACCCACCTGCATTAGTTGCAAGCGATCTATTATCTTACGACCAATTATTGATGCTATTAATATTGATAGCACAAATGCGATACCAGAACGTACAGTCAGGTAACCCATCAAACGAGCCGCCGTAACATCCCAATCACTTAAATACTCAGCTAAATAATATAACATAATTCTTAAATTATCTCCTCTTTAATAATATTTTTAATAACCTGCGTATCATCAAAATGGTGCTTTACACCACAAATCTCTTGATAATCCTCATGACCTTTACCTGCAACCAAAATTACATCCCCTGCATTAGCTAACTGTGTTGCCACCTTGATAGCCTCAGCGCGGTCTGTGATACGCATTGTTTTAGCTCTTAATGTAGCATCTAACCCCTCAACCATATCTGCTAGAATCTCTTCAGGAGATTCAAATCTAGGATTATCCGATGTCAGCACCAACTTATCACTTCTCAGAGCAGCCTCCTTAGCCATAATAGGTCGTTTCCCCTTATCTCTATTTCCTCCTGCACCAACTACGGTGATAATCTTTCCATCCTCGCCAATAACATCCTTAATAGCCTCAAGTACATTAATTACAGCATCTGGCGTATGTGCGTAATCCACAATCGCCGTATATCCGCGTGGCGAAAGTATAGTTTGGAAACGTCCTGCAACGGGGTGTAGCAAGCTCATCTTAACCAATACCTCGTCACTATCCAATCCCATTAGAGTAGCAGCGGCATAAACAGTCAATAGGTTATATACATTAAATACACCCGTGAAAGCAAGCTCAATTTCAACCCCATTAATCTCAACAAGTGTACCATTTAATCTTCTCTCCAATATCCTAGCACGGTAATCAGCCATTGAACGTAACGAGTATTTATACCCCTTAGCCGCACAATTCTGTAACATTACCATCCCTGCTTTATCATCTACATTGACTACGGCAAAGGCACTCTTACCCAATCCATCAAAGAAACCCTTCTTAGCTTTCAGATAATTATCCACCGTCTTATGATAATCCATATGATCACGCGTAAGATTAGTGAATAATCCCCCTATGAAATTCAATCCTGCTATGCGATGTTGGTCAACTGCGTGTGAGCTTACCTCCATAAAGGCGTAATCACAACCTGCCTCAACCATCTCATTCATCAATTGATTTATTGTCAATGGATCAGGTGTAGTCTGTGTTGCAGGGATAGCTTTACTATCAACATAATTACAAACAGTTGAAAGTAATCCTGCCTTATAACCTAATAATCTCACCAAATCATATAGTAAAGTGGCAATAGTAGTCTTACCATTAGTACCAGTTACCCCCACCAATTTAAGTTTATCAGATGGGTAATCATACCATGCTGAGGCTAATTGACCTAGCGCAATAGCACTATTGACAACCTGAATATAAGCAACTCCCTCAACAATCTGCTCAGGAATATCTTCACAAACGATAACCCTAGCACCACTCTGAATTACACCTGAAATATATTTATGCCCATCATTAATAGTACCCTTAACTGCAACAAATAACACCCCCTCTGAGGCTTGACGTGAATCACTAATTACATTAGTAACCTCGACCCCATCAACTGATGCACCTTTACAGCACTTTATATCAATACCCTTAATAATTTTCTCTAATCTCTTCATCTTCTCATTACTGTTTTAATGAAATCTCTATCAAATCCCCCTTTTTAATTCTAGCTCCATGAGGTTTGCTCTGTCTATATACATAGCCACTACCCTTAACAGATACATTTAGCCCGCTATTTTCTAACAGATTAAGGGCATCATATAATCCTAAACCTATTACATTAGGAACACCCCCTGAGTTATCATTTTTACGAACAATGCGGTCTAAATTATTTAAACTAAACTCATCACGCATATCATCATAATAATCTTCGTCCCGATTGCTACTAGCATAGAGCATCCCTTTACGCATAGTCTCACTATCCTTAATCTCTTTTGTATAATCTACACCACCTAGCATACCACGTGAATACATCTTATGGGCAATCTCCTTTAACACTGTACCACTACTACGACCAGCACCGCGATCAGCTCCACTAATTACCGTTATACAACTATATTTAGGGTTTTCATATGGGAAAAATCCACAGAACGAATAACGTTTCTTATAAGAATATTTACCATTCTCAACTAAATATGATGTACCAGTCTTACCAGCTATATCCACCTCGTCACTACGTAACATCTTAGCTGTACCATGCTCACCCCAAACTACATCGTGTAACATCGAACGTATCTTAGCAGCATTCTCTTTGCTACACACCTGCTCACGTACATATGTAGGTTTATACCTCTCTACCACCTCGCCATCTAGCATTAATGCATTTACTAATCTTGGTCTTATATATCTCCCATTGTTAGCAAAAGCATTAAAGATAGCCAGTGTTGACATTGGAGGAATCTTGGTGGAGTAGCCATACGACATACGTGTCAATGCTATTTTATCCCAGTTCTTATTTCCTAAACTATCTACAAAAGGGATTTGCTCGCCAGCAATACCTGTATTAAGTGGTTCAAAGAAACCGATTCCTTTCAGACGACTATAAAACTTCCCTGGATTCTTTTCATAACCGCGTAAAATAATCTTAGTCATACCTATATTTGAGGAGCTCTCTATCACTTGTCTAACTGGCATTGATGGATATCCATGCGAATCACTAATTGGTTTCCCGCCAGCATAAGGGAAAACATGACCAGTTTTAAGAACCTCCTCAACATCGTCAACCAAACCATCCTCAAGAGCTATCATCATAGATATCGGTTTCATTACCGAACCTGGTTCATAGCCCAATACGGCATGGTTACTACCCTCGACATAGTCATTGAATGAGCTATTCCACTCTAAGTTAGAGATAGCCTTAATCTCGCCCGTTGCAACCTCCATCACTACTGTTGTACCCCAACGTGAACCACATTCAACTAGCATATTATATAGAGCCTCCTCAGTAATATCCTGTATATCTACATCTATCGTGGTTAAGATATCATATCCCTTAACAGCAGGCAACTCCTCCCAACTTTTAATAGTGCTGGTTAGCTGTATCTTTTTAGCCTTCCCCTTTTTGCCATATAGCAAAGAGTCTAATGCCTTCTCCAATCCTGAGCGTCCACGTATTGATGAACTCTGCTGATCCTGACCCACACTACCTATACTACGCGATGCTAATGAGCCATACGGCTTGATACGTAGCATCCTATCTTCACGATATAACCCATTCTTATTAACTGCTAAATTAAAGTATGGAAATGATTTAAGCCGCTTAAATTCAGTGCTTGTAATGCGACGAAACAATAGGTAAGCACGTTTCTTCTTCTGTGGAGCTCTGTTAAACTCAGTTTTTAGCTCCGCTCTCCACTCACTAGCCTTTTTAGTTGGGTAGAAAGCCTCTAAGCTATCTGCTAGGGCAGGAAGATATTTCATTAAGGTATCCCCTTTGATACCCTCAGTTTTCCAATCTATACGTACTGTATAATAGTTTAAATCGGTTGCTAAGACAGTTCCATTTGCTGCTAATATCGACCCACGTTTAGGCTCTACATCCTCTTCGGTTGAGATATATGACATAGCTTTCTCGTTCCATTTATGTGAATCTATCACAGTGGTACTAAACAACTTACCAATAATAGTTGCTGAGAACACTAGTATCACACCAATTATTAGTGTATATCTAAAGAATATATTTTTTTTACCTATTTGGTTCATAACTATTTGATTATATAAGCGGGTTTATCAGGAGATTCCAGGTTAATCCCTGCATTCTTAATTAATTCACGCATATCTGATTCACGTGTCATAGAGTTATATTCTGACGAGTATTTAATACAATCAGATTTAGCATCATTTAATTCTCGTGTTAATGATATAATCTCCTCACGCTGAGTTCTCCCTTGAAATTTCCCAGCCATGTATATAATAAACATTATAACTATTGCTGTCGTCGTAAAGATATTTTTATAAAAAAAATCCCCCGAAACTATACGTCCCTGAATAGTTTTCTTTATAAAATTATCCTTTTTCTCCTTTTTTACTTTTTTCTCAGCCATAACACTATCCCCTTTACTTATAACTTTTCTGCAATTCTTAGTTTAGCACTACGTGAACGTGGGTTACGTTCAATCTCCTGCTCGGTAGGCATAATCACTTTGTTATTAACCAACTTGAATGGAGTTGTTACACGTCCAAAAAAATCCTTCTCGAGATGGCCCTCAAGGTTACCACTACGAAAAAAATTCTTGACCAACCTATCCTCTAACGAGTGATAAGTCAATACCGCCATACGCCCACCAGGAGCAAGCAAATTCATCGACTGTGTTAGTAAATCACGCAACACCTCAATCTCATTATTCACCACTATCCTCAATGCTTGGAAAATCTGAGCCAACTCTTTCTTCTCCTGAGCAGGTTTAACAGCAGGCTTAATAATCTTCAACAACTGATCAGTAGTATTAATCTGTTGAGTAGCACGCGCCTTAACTATCAGTGAGGCTATGCGACGTGAGCTTTTCAACTCACCATATAGATAAAAAATTTCAGCCAAACGCTCCTCACTACTCGTCATAATAATAGACTTAGCATCAACAGTAGCCTTTTGATTCATACGCATATCCAACTCCCCATCGAAACGGAACGAGAAACCACGTTTAGTATCATCAAAGTGATGAAAAGACACACCCAGATCTGCCATAATACCATCCACCTGCTCAACTTCATGAAAACGCATAAAATTAGATAGGTAACGGAAGTTACTATGTACAAATGTAAATCGTGCATCATCAATACGATTAGCGTAAGCATCAATATCTTGATCAAAACTAAATAGTCGTCCCTGCTCTCCTAGTTCAGCCATTATAGCCCTAGAATGTCCTCCTCCACCAAATGTAACATCCACATATACCCCCTCTGGAGATATATTTAGACCCTGAATTGATTCAGTTAACAATGCTGGTATATGATATATTACTTCACTCATCTCTTACTTTTCCCTTAATTAACGATTTATTTAACACCTTAATTTCCAATTATTTTCTGGGGCTTCTATCCAAAGTGTAAAATTAAAATTCTATTTTGAATTTACATTCATAAATTCTGACTTTTT
>JAWXTT010000012.1:0-24976 GCA_044433325.1 Bacteroidales bacterium | reverse complement strand
GAGTGGGGGCTGATAATGCGCTTTTTGCGCACTATGCGTTTTCCTATGAATATGACTTTGGCGGCTACTAATAGTGAGGAGTTGCTTTATCGTTATGGTCAAACTGTTGCGCGTCAATGCCGCAGGATTGGTGTTAATATGAATTTCTCACCAGTTATGGATGTGAATAGTAATCCGCTAAACCCTGTCATTAGTATGCGCTCTTATGGTGAGTTTAAGGATAGGGTTTCTAGGCTTGGGATTGCTTTTGCTCGCGGGCAGGAGTCTTTGGGCGTACTGTCATCAGCTAAACATTTCCCTGGTCATGGTGATACTTCGGATGATTCACATAAGATGTTGCCAACGGTGGATAAGCCTCGGGCGGAGATTATGGAGTTGGAATTGTTCCCTTTTAAGCGATATATAGATGCTGGCTTAAATGGGGTAATGACGGCTCATCTTAATATGCCTGCACTGGATAGTGTGAGTGGCTTGTGTAGTTCGTTATCTTATAAGATTGTTACCGAGTTGTTGCGTGAACAATTAGGCTTTAAGGGGTTGATAATTACTGATGCGCTAGAGATGGGAGGTGCTATGAAGTATGAAAAGAATGCACTGAAGGCTTTGATTGCTGGCAATGATATTTTACTTATGCCTAGTGACTTAGAGGGTGCTATTAATGATATTAGTGAGGCTATTGAGTGTGGTGAACTGTCCGAAACGGTTGTTGATGAACATTGCCAACGTGTGTTGGAATATAAATATCGTTTAGGGTTGGATAGGGTAGAGGTTCTATCAACGGAAAATTTGGTTGAGGATTTAAACTCTGCTGAGGATGTGGCTCTCTGTCGTGAACTTTATCGACGTTCTATTACATTGGTTGCTGACAATAGGGGTATCTTACCATTCAATAGTGAAGATGTAACTCTATTATCGTTAGGAACGGATGAGAATCTTACGCATACTTCATTAGGGCAGACTAAGGCTGATAAGCGGATATTTAATAAATTCTATCACCCTAAGTTAGTGAATAGGGTCGTTATTGATTCTACTACTAAAGCTATTGATTGGTCAACGGTGGCTGCTAGTAAATTAGTTGTTGAGGTTTTTAGTGATAAGGATAAATATAAGGATATTATTAAGCAGATTACAGATTGTGACTGTAAGAGTGGTATTGTTTATATATTTTACATCAGCCCATATAAGTTGGATGCTTTCAAGGGGTTGATAGATATTGATAGTGATGCAGTGGTGTTAGCTTATGAGGATTCAGAATATGCTCAGGAGTTTGCGCAGTGTGCTGCTATTGGGGAGATTAATATGGTGGGTAGTTTACCCATTAGCTTAGGTTGGAAATAAATAAAAATAAACTAAATACACAAAATGAAAAAAACAATTTTAGCTGCTTTATCGCTACTATTAGCATCAAGCAGTATTAATGCAAAAACACCAACACTAATGAGTGTTGCAGATAATCCTGCTATGGAGGCTTGGGTTGACTCGGTTTTTAATGAGTTATCTGACGATGAAAAGATTGGGCAACTATTTGTTCCAGTAATTGCGCCTGATGGTAGTGCATACTCTAAAAAACTAGCTAAGAGATATGTTAAGGATTATGGGGCAGGTGGATTGTTGATTTCAACAGGAACAATAGCTAACCATGCTGAGTTAAATAACTATGCTCAAAGCGAAAGCAAAGTGCCATTAATGATTACCATAGATGGTGAATGGAGTGTGTCAATGCGTATGACTGATGCTGATGAATTTCCACGAAATATGACTTTAGGTGCTATCAGTGATGATAAGTTACTTTATGAATATGGTCAAGAAACGGCTCGTCAATGCCGCAGAATGGGTATCAATGTAGATTTCTCACCAGTTATGGATGTAAATACTAATCCTAAGAATCCTGTTATTGGCAATCGTTCATTTGGTGAACTTGAGTGTGAGGTTACACGCAAAGGGATAGCATACTCTAAAGGTTTAGAGGATGGAGGTGTTATGTCGGTCGCTAAACATTTCCCTGGTCATGGTGATACGCACGAGGATTCACATAAGACCCTACCTGTGTTGGATAAGAGTATGGTTGAATTGCAATTGGTTGACTTAAAACCGTTCAAGGAGTATATAAATGCTGGTCTTTCAGGTATGTTGGTGGGTCACCTTTCTGTTCCTGCTATGGGTACTGATGGTGAACCTACATCACTATCTAAAGGTGTTGTTACTGATTATTTATGTGAAAAGATGGGCTTTGAGGGTTTGATTTTCACTGATGCTCTAGCTATGAAGGGGGTAAATACTGATGGCTCACCATCGGTTAAATCTCTATTGGCTGGTAACGATATTCTTCTATCTCCTGGAAAATTTGAGGATGAGTTCAAGGCTGTTAAGAAAGCTATTAAGAGTGGAATTATCTCTGATTCGATAATCGATGCTAAGTGTAAGAAAGTTTTACGCTATAAGTATATATTAGGTGTAAATAATCGTCAACCTATTGAAGTTACTAATATGGTTGAGGATATAAATTCAGCTAAGGCTGACGCTTTAATGCGTAAGCTATGGAGTGCATCAATAACAGTGGTTAATAATAAGAATAACGCATTGCCGCTAGTTGATTTAGATATGAATAAAGTAGCGGTAGTAACTCTTGGTGATGATGCTAATGAATTTTATAACACTTGTAAATTATATTGTGGAGCTGATAGATTATCAGCAGATGATATCAACGCTGCTACATTACAGAAATATGGTACAGTAATAGTATCTATTCACTCAACAAAGGATGATTACAGCGCAACATTGAACAAGATTGCTAATAGTGATTGTGACGTAATTGCTACATTCTTTATATCACCATATCGTGTTTGGAAATATCAATCAGCACTTGAGAAAGATAATGTTTCAACAATTATGGCTTATGAAAATGTTGAGTTAGCCCAGAGCTATGCAGCACAAGCAATATTTGGAGGGAACGATGTATCAGGGGTATTGCCAGTATCAATTAATGGTTTAGCTAAGGCGGGTAGTGGAGTTAACTATAAAGCAACACGTTTAGGTTATTCAGCACCTGAGATAGTGGGTATGGATGATACTATTGTAGCTTTTGTAGATTCAATCGTAAATGTTGGTTTAGAAACAGGTGCATTCCCTGGATGTCAAGTGTTAATCGCTCATAAGGGTAAGATAGTTATCAATAAGGCTTATGGTTATATGGAGAGCGAAAAGGAGAATCCAACAACTGAATACTCAATATATGACCTTGCATCTGTAAGTAAAGCGTCAGGTACACTGCCTGGTATTATGAAGGCTTACGATATGGGCTTATTCAAACTGGATGAGAAAGCTAGCAAATATATTCCTGGATTACGCGGTCTTGAGGGGAAAGAGGATATTACTATCGAGGAGTTATTATATCATGAGTCAGGAATTGAACCAGCCCTTAATATGTATGAGGTAATGTTAGATTCAACATCCTTTGAGCAACCTCTATTTAAGAAGAGAAAATCATCTTCACACCCTATATATGTATCAAAGGGTAACTATGGTAATAAGGATGCTAAATTACGTACAGATATAGTTTCAGATAAACAATCTGATGAATTTCCTATCCAAGTATCAACAGATATTTATGCTAGTAAGGTTGCGATAGATACTATTATGTCACGAATATATAACTTACCACTTAGGAAAGATAAGAGCTTTGCTTATAGTTGCCTAAATTTCTGTTTACTTATGGATTTAGAACAACGCGTAACTAACGAGTCGCATGATGACTTCCTTTATGAAAATATTTATCGTCCATTAGGAGCTTCAATCACAGGTTACAACCCATTAGAGAGATTTAATAAGAACCAGATTGTTGCCACAGAATATGACAATTTAGTACGCAAAGAGCATGTACGCGGTAATGTGCATGATGAATTAGCTGCTTTCTCAGGAGGTTTACAGGGTAATGCAGGGTTATTCTCAAATGCTAATGATATTGCCAAAATGTGCCAAATGCTATTGAATATGGGCGAATATGGAGGTGAAGAGCTATTGTCAAAAGAGACTGTTAGAGTGTTTATGGAGTCTAAAAGTCCAACTTGTCGTCGTGGATTAGGTTTTGATAAGCCAGATATGCTTAATCCTGAAAAATCACCAACAGCACCTGAAGCATCAGCAGCTACAATTGGTCATATTGGTTTCACAGGAACATGTTTCTGGGTTGATCCTGAATCTGAGTTGATATATATATTCTTATCTAATCGTGTTGACCCTACACGTTCAAGCGATGCATTCTATGAGATGAATATACGCCCCGACATTTTGTCAGCGGCATACCATGCAATTGGTAAATAATAGGGTTTATAAGTGACATTTGTCAAGCTGATAGTCGCTGTTATAGGTAAAATAATGTTAATTTAGTTGCATTTTGTTATATTGGTGTAAGTATCTTTCACGGAAATTGTTATCTTTGTAATAATATTCGTCCGAGTAGGATATTTATACCAATTTAATAACTTATAAAATGAAAGTAACAGAAGTATTAAGTGGCTTGAAGAGTCGTTACCCTAATGAGCCAGAATATCTACAAGCAGTAGAGGAGGTATTAACTTCAATAGAAGATGTCTATAATCAGCATCCTGAATTTGAAAAGTATAATATTGTTGAACGTATCTGTATGCCAGATCGTATCTTTACGTTCCGTATCTCATGGGTAGATGATAAAGGTAATGTACAAAATAACCTAGCTTATCGTGTTCAACACAATAACGCTATTGGTCCTTATAAGGGAGGTTTACGTTTTCACCCATCAGTAAACCTTTCAATTTTGAAATTCTTAGCGTTTGAACAAACATTCAAAAACTCACTTACAACACTTGCTATGGGTGGAGGTAAAGGTGGTTCAGATTTTGATCCTAAAGGTAAATCTGATATGGAAATCATGCGTTTCTGCCAAGCTTTCATAACTGAACTATGGCGTCATATCGGTCCTGAAACAGATGTTCCTGCTGGAGATATAGGTGTAGGTGGTCGTGAGGTTGCTTATATGTATGGTATGTACCGTAAATTAGCTAAAGAGAATACAGGTACATTTACAGGTAAAGGCTTAGAGTTTGGTGGTTCATTAATTCGTCCTGAAGCTACAGGTTACGGTAATGTTTATTTCCTATTGAACATGTTAGCAACTAGAAATATCGATATCAAAGGTAAAACCGTAGCTATTTCAGGTTCAGGTAATGTAGCAACCTTTACAGCTGAAAAACTATTAGAACTAGGTGCTATCGTTGTTACTCTAAGTGATTCTAATGGTACGATTTATGTTCCAGAGGGTATGACTAAAGAGCAATTAGATTACGTATTTGAGTTGAAGAATGTTAAACGTGGTCGTATCAAGGAGTTTGCGGATAAATATAATTGCCAATACCTAGAGGGACAACGTCCTTGGGGAGTTAAGTGTGATATCGCACTACCATCAGCTACACAAAACGAATTAGAGGCTGACGATGCTCGCACATTAATAGCTAATGGTTGTTTCGCAGTATCTGAGGGTGCTAATATGCCATCAACAGCTGATGCCGTTCATGAGTTTATCAAAGCTAAAATCCTTTATGCTCCAGGTAAGGTAGCTAACGCAGGTGGTGTATCTGTATCAGGATTAGAGATGGCTCAAAATTCACAAAAACTTAGCTGGACTAGAGAGGATGTTGACCAAAAATTAAAAGATATCATGGCAGATATTCACTCGCAATGTCTAGTTTATGGTACTGAGGGTGATTTTATTAACTACGTAAATGGTGCTAACATTGCAGGTTTCATGAAAGTAGCTAACGCTATGGTAGCTCAAGGAGTAATATAATAGTGGACTTCTAATAATCAGTTATATATTATACAAATCCCCATTCAGATATTGATTTTGAATGGGGATTTATCTTTCTGTTCAGATTCAATTAGCGGTACCTATCTGATTCCTCATCCTCTAAGATGCTTAGGTAGCTATTGTAACGTGATTGGCTGATTTGGTGATTATCTAACGCCTCACGAACGGCACATTTAGGCTCGTGCGTATGTGTACAATTGTTGTAGCGACACTCATGTGAGAAGTTAAATATCTCAGGGAAATAGTGTGCTACCTGATTTTTGTCAAAATCTATTGTCCCGAAACCCTTAATTCCAGGAGTATCTATTATATATCCATCCTCACTATCATTAACAGGGAACATCTCCGAAAAAGTAGTAGTGTGCATACCAGTCTGATGAACAGCTGAAACCTCGGCAGTGCGCAGATTCATATTAGGGATAAGATAGTTTATCAATGTTGATTTACCCACTCCTGAATGTCCTGATAGTAACGAAATTTTACCATCAAGTAGTTCATGCAGTGGTGTAAGTGAGTTTGGGTCATATACACTAGTTTCCATTACATGATAACCAATACTCTCATATAGGTATTTGATAGCATTTAGGTATTCACGCTCATCCTCATCAACTAACAAGTCCACTTTATTAATTACTATAATGGTAGGAATACGATATGCCTCAGCTGTGGCTAAGAATCTATCAATAAATGTAGTACTAGTTTCAGGGTTACGCAATGTTACTATTAGTATTGCTTGATCTAGATTGGCTGCAATAATATGTGACTCCTTAGATAGGTTAGAGGCGCGACGAATAATATAATTCTTACGTTCATCTATTTTAGTAATAAATCCAGTTGTATTATCACTATTTATCACGATATCCACTACATCACCCACAGACACGGGATTAGTGCTACGGATACCTTTAAGTCTGAAATTTCCCTTTACCTTACAGTTAACAACTTGTTTATCATCAGTTTTGACAATATACCAGCTACCTGTGTTTTTTATTACTAATCCTTTATTTTGCATCTATTAGGACTCCCCTTTAATTTAAAATTCATATACAAAGATACAACTTTATGTTGCTATCATGTGTTTAATAAATCAATATTTTTTTCTCCATTTTTTGGGATTTGCATAAAAATGATTAAATTTGCCACGTAATCAAAGGTATATATATTAATTAAACTAAAATTTAAAGGTATGAACGTAGAAATGATTGGTTCATGGGCTGGCTTAGTCTGGGCAGCTTTAGATGTAGCTAAAACGCTAGAAATTAAACAATTAAGAACAGTGACAAAACTTAAAGAGAAAGAAGTTTATGTTGCTCTAGGATGGTTAGCACGTGAAGATAAGGTAACTATTACAGTTGAAGGTAAAGAGACTCTTATTACGCTTATAGACTAGTTAGTAGTAGGGTAGAAACATTTAATTTGAAGTTAGTATCATCAGTGGTACTAACTTCTTTTTTTGAAATTCACAAAATTATAGGTATTGCATTTCTCTAAAATTATTACTAACTTTACATTAAATACTAAATTATTTAAAGCTATGACAAAAATCGGTTCTGTGATGACCCCAATAGGGCGTAAAGCTCTTTTGTTAGGGAGTGGTGAATTGGGTAAGGAGGTTGCCCTAGAGTTACAACGCTATGGTGTTGAGGTAATAGCATGTGATAAATATGCTAATGCTCCAGCTATGCAAGTTGCGCATAAATCTTATGTGTTTAATATGTTAGATGGTGACGAGCTACGTCGTGTTATCGAGCTAGAGAAACCAGATCATATCATTCCAGAGGTTGAGGCTATAGCAACACCAGTATTAGTTGAGTTAGAGAAAGAGGGTTTTAATGTAACACCTACTGCTAACGCAGCATGGTTAACAATGAATCGTGAGGGGATACGTACCTTAGCGGCTGAAACTTTAGGTATTAAGACTTCAAACTATCTTTTTGCATCAACATACGAAGAGTTTACCGCTGCAGTAGCTGAGATAGGTATTCCATGTTTGGTGAAACCTATAATGAGTTCGTCAGGTCATGGTCAAAGTATGATTAAGAGTGAGGATGGTATAGCTGAGAGTTGGAAGATAGCCCAAGAGGGTGGTCGTGCAGGAGCAGGTCGTGTAATTGTCGAAGGATTCGTTGATTTTGATTATGAGATAACACTTTTGACTGTTCGTAACTGCACAGGTACACTGTTTTGTGAGCCTATTGGTCATATACAGGTTGACGGAGATTATCGTTTTTCATGGCAACCACAGCCAATGACACTTGAGGCAAAGAGTAAAGCACAAGAGATAGCAAAGAGCGTAACAGATGCGTTAGGTGGTTACGGTATTTTCGGTGTTGAACTATTTATCAAGGGTGACGAAGTAATCTTTAGTGAAGTTTCGCCACGTCCACATGACACAGGTATGGTAACTATGATATCACAAGATTTAAGTCAATTTGCACTTCATGCACGTACACTATTAGGACTACCTATCGTTGATATTAAGCACTTAGTGGCATCAGCATCATGTGCAATAGTTGTTGAGGGTGATACTACTATGGTTGAGTTCTATGACTTAGACAAGGTGTTAGCTGAATCAGGAGTTCAGATAAGAATATTCGGTAAGCCTGAAGTTAAGGGACACCGCCGTATGGGTGTGTTGCTAGCAACAGATATATCAGTAGATGAAGCATTAGCAAAAGCAAAACGTGCATACGCCAAATTAGGAGTAAAAATTTACTAGTAATGATTCCCAAAATAGTTCTGATTATTCAAGGGTAAGTTTTAAGATACTCCCCTTTATAAAGTCGCAGTATAAAATAAGCACTACTTGGGAACAACGTATCAGAAATGGGCTTTATGACTAAACAGTGGAAAAGAGAAAAGGGGTTCAATTAAGCCCCTTTTCACTTTTCTACTGTAATCTTTATATCTAATGAGGTTTCTAAATGCATTTTAAGTATGAAAGATATCCCACCATGCTAGAAATTATTACTGCTGAGGTGTTAACCCTTGTTCCGCTGCAACATTTAGCATTAATATGTATGCACTATCGTAATCATTTGGAATCTCCCCATCGAGGATTGCGTTTTTAATTACCTCCTTGATATCACCTACCGCTCTACATGGGGCTAAATTAAAAACTTTCATTATCTCCTCACCCGTGATCGGTGGTTGGAAATTACGGATACGATCTTTCTCCTCAATCTCAACCATTTTGTCATGCACCAGATTGTAGTTTTCCATAAATCGTTGAACCTTTTCAGGATTCTTAGATGTAATATCAGCACTACATAGTGTCATTAAATCGTCTATATCATCACCTGCATCAAAAAGTAAGCGACGAACAGCTGAATCTGTCACCTCCTCCTCAACTAACGCTATTGGACGCATATGTAAACCTACTAATTTCCTTACATATTTCATCTTCTCATTCATAGGTAGTCCCATTCTATGAAAAATCTTAGGAACCATCTTTTCTCCTATGAAATTATGGTTATAAAATGTCCAACCTATCTTTTTGTCAAATCGTTTAGTCAATGGTTTAGCTATATCATGGAATATTGCACCCCAACGCAACCACTCATTATCAGATTTTTCAGCAACATTATCTAAAACCTGTAATGTGTGATAGAAATTATCTTTATGTGCGCGCCCTGCTACTGTTTCAACACCCCGTAAGTTTTCTAACTCAGGGAAGATTAGCTTTAGTAATCCACATTTACTAAGCAGGATAAACCCTTGTGAGGGGCGGCGAGATTTAATAATTTTAGCCAACTCGTCATTTATACGCTCCTTAGAGATTATAGATATACGTTTAGCGTTACGTGTTATTGAGTCTAATGTTTCAGGATAGATAGTAAATTCCAATTGTGTAGCGAATCGTATAGCACGCATCATACGCAACGGGTCATCACTGAAAGTAATATCTGGATCTAATGGTGTGCGAATAATTTTAGCTTTTATATCCTCAATACCACCAAAAGGATCTATCAATTCACCAAAATTAGCTTCATTCAGAGATATTGCCATTGCATTAATAGTGAAATCACGACGTTTCTGATCATCATCCAATGTCCCATCCTCAACAATAGGTTTGCGACTATCACGCTGATATGACTCACGTCTAGCACCAACAAATTCTAGCTCTAACCCCTTATATTTTACTTGTGCTGTACCGAAGTTACGGAAAACATTACAACGAGTCTTTCCACCTAACGATGCCGCAATTGCTTCAGCTACATCAATACCTGAACCTACCGTTACAAAATCAATATCTTTAGATGTACGCTCTAAAAATATATCGCGCACATAGCCACCTACCACATAACATGGTCGTTGCATGGAGTCAGCCACGACACCTACCTTACGAAAGATTGGGTGCTGTAAATGCTTATCTATTATCTCTTGTTTATTCAACATTGTGAATCTCCTCTGAGAAATTTGTTAATAATTCCAATCCATCTTCAGTAACTACATAAGTATTTTCGATACCTACTGCTCCTACACCAGGGATTACAAATTTAGGTTCAAGAGCGATAGTATTACCAACCTCTAATACGTCACGGCTCTTAGGTGCTATTACTGGTATTTCATTAATCTCAATACCTACGCCATGACCTATAAATCCAGCTTTCTGCTTATGACCCATAAAGTAATCAGCTAGACCCTCAGCTTGCACCATCTCAATAGCACGATTATATAGTTCAGATGCAGCTACTCCCGCTTTACCAATAACAGATAGTTCCTTAGTAATAGCTATTGATAAGTTATGTGCCTTTTGCGATAATTCATTAACTGCACCAATATTAAATACACGTGTCATATCAGTCATATAACCATTAAAGTTACCACCCATATCAACCATTATGGTTGTTCCACGCTTGATAATTGTACCATTACTACCAACAGGAAGGGAGCGATTTAACCCCTCACCACCCATAGCAAAATCATAAGGGGATGGATTATCTGCATTATCACCAACGATAAGACTACCCATAAATATCTCCATTGAGTTACCTGAGATACGGAACGCGCCTAATGAACCCTCCATGCGTAAGGTGCGCTCAATCTCAATCTGCAACTTGATATCACTCATACCCTCCTTAACTAATGCTGGTATATGCTTATATGCCATTGCATGGTGAACGCCTGACTCCTTTAGTTGCGATATCTCATACTCACTCTTAATAGCACGACAACTACGCATTATAGCTGAACCATTATGTATCTTAGCCTGTGGAAATATCTTTTGCAGTCGTTGTATCTCAGAGTATGGTGCGGTATCTAGCTCAAATGCAACATTCGCAATCTGCACATCAGCAGTTTCAGCTATCTGCTCAGGCTTACGAATAAATATAATATTGTCATTGACAAGATTATTAGGACGTTTCACATAATATTTAACACTCCCATCAGCATTTATAAATGTATAACCGCTGAATATGTATGATGCTGTATAGAATAGATTGGCGTTATCAGTAATCAGGATAGCGTCTATTCCATTAGCTTTTAAGCTCTCAGCTATTTTAGCTACTCTATTATTTATCTCAGTAGCTAAGTGTTTAGGATATAACTCTTTGCTCATAACCTTATTTTTTTAATTGTAAAAAATATTCTGATAATTGCTCAAATGAATCAAATGCTATCTCGTAATCTTCACACTTACCGAAACCATAACTGGCAAATACGAATGGTATTCCCGCGCGATGTGTTTCATTACAGTCCCCCTGTGTATCACCAACGTAGAGTGCATTTTTTAATCCATATTGATCTATCAATCTTTTAATGTTTATTGATTTGACAGCTTGGGTTTGACCATAGGTTAGTGAATCTGTTATATATTCACGTATCCCTGTATAATCCATAAACATATCTAACCCCCTCTCGGCACAATTACTGATTAGGAATATTTTATATTTCTCAGATAGCTGTTTGATACCACTCTGCATATTAGGGTAAGTGATACCACCTAGTACGGGCATCAGAGTATTTTCATAATGCTCAAGGAGATGGATATATCTATCTAAATCAAAATTGGGACTTGACCCATATAACTCCATAACTATACCAGCAATAGGCTTACCCATCTGATCAATCAAGTCATCATTAGTAATAACCCTATCTAACCCCATATCTTTAGATGATCTATTCCAAATCTCAGTGTATGAATCAACTGCATCCCACAGTGTTCCATCCATATCAAATATTATACTATCAGTTTGTTCAAATGTCATTTTTAATATCTAATCTAATTCCTATATCTTGAATCTGTTTTAATGTGTCATTTCTCATACCATGCCATATTACTATATGGTGAGCAATGTCACTTGTTACCTGTTGGTCTATCAATTCCTCATATTGATATTGCGACCCAAAACCATTGCTATACCATTTACCAAATTCATTAGCCAATTTATATTGAACGGTATCACGTTTAACTAATGAATCACAGTTGTTGTAGTAGTCAATAAATAACCATAAATTTTGGTATTTATATTCAGAACTATGGCGCACTGCTAAGTATAGGTCATAAGTAGCTAAACTATCTGGATATATAGGTTTAATGACAATTGGTGCATTTTTATCCCATCCAAATGTAGCTATTTTGCTAAAGTCGCTATATGAAGTATGCTTAGGGGTGCATCCCCCTAAGCATACTACTATGATTATTGCCTGAGCAAAGTAAATAAAATGCTTTCTCCCTTTACTCAGTTGGCTTAGGCGTTTTAGTTTCATTACTTTGGTTGTTGCGACCTTTATTATTACGTCTATTATTATTAAATCTACGTTTCTTCTCACCGCCCCCTTCGTTATTGTTATTATTTCTAGGAGTACTGTTTTGTGGTTTCTCGTCATTATTTCTCTGACGAGGTTCCCCTTGAGGTTTCTTATCTCCTCCGCCCCCTCTGTTTCGGTTATTATTATTACGATTCTTATTATTGTTATTGCGCTTCTTATTTTTATCGAAACGTGTTAAACTATCTTGTTGAATAATATCTCCGAATTCAGATTTAACACCACTTTTCTCATCAGGCTCATCTATGCTTAAACGTTCAGGTTTCACTCCACGTTTATTAAGAGCTATTATCTCACTAGCGCGCTTACTATTAATTGTAACTAAGTTAGCTGGAATATGTTTATCTGTCGAGTAAGTTATCTCACGCTTTAAAATATCAGTTTTGAAGTGATAATATGTTGCATCCTTCGTTTCCAATGGGATATCACGTTGAGGAAGGCGTTTCACCTGTTCAACATAAGTATCAACCTCAAAGTTCAAGCAACATTTAAGTTTAGCACATTGACCCGCTAGTTTCTGTGGATTAAGTGATATATCCTGAAAACGAGCGGCACTAGTGGATACTGAAACGAAACTAGTTACCCAGCTAGAACAACAAAGTGGTCTGCCACAAGGTCCGATACCACCGATACGACCAGCCTCTTGGCGTGCGCCAATCTGTTTCATCTCAATACGTATCTTAAATGTATCAGCCAAAATTTTAATCAGCTGCCTAAAGTCAACACGCTCATCTGCAATGTAGTAGAAGATTGCTTTATTGCCATCACCTTGATACTCTACATCTCCTATTTTCATCTTCAACTTTAAATCTTCGGCAATTTTACGTGAACGTATCATTGTTTCATTTTCACGAGCTTTAGCCATTTCATAGCGTTCCAAATCAGACTGTTTAGCTTTACGAAAAACGCGTAAAAACTCTACATCTGGACGAAGATTTGCTTTCTTTATCTGCAAAGCAACTAGTTTCCCTGTCAAGGTTACTTGCCCAATATCATGTCCTGGACTAGCCTCAACTGCCACCCAATCACCAATCTCAAATTCTAGGTTGTTGGTATTACGGAAGTACCCCTTTCGTGTGTTTTTAAATTGCACCTCAATCATATCAAATTGATTGTAGGTAGCAGGTACATCCTTCAACCAGTTGTAACTGAATAGCTTGCCGCGTGGCTCACCCTTCTTTTTACAACAACACTGTTTATCGGTTGTAGCACTATTAGTTACTTTATCTTTATTCTCCTCTATCATAAAATAGCGATATTATTTTGCAAAACTTACTGCACGTGTTTCACGTATTACAGTAATTCTAACTTGTCCAGGATATGTCATTTCATCCTGAATACGTTTAGCTATTTCAGTTGATAGTTTCTCAGTAGCTACATCATCTATCTTATCTGCACCAACTATTACGCGTAATTCGCGACCTGCTTGGATAGCATAAGTCTTGATTACACCTGGATATGATAGAGCTAATTGTTCTAAGTCATTAAGACGTTTGATATATGCTTCAACTATTTCACGTCTAGCACCTGGTCTAGCACCTGAAATTGCATCACATACCTGTACTATTGGAGCTAATAGTGATGTTTGTTCAATCTCATCATGGTGAGAGCCTATCGCGTTGCAAATATCTGGTTTCTCCTTGTATTTTTCAGCAAGTTTCATACCTAACAGTGCGTGTGGTAATTCTGGTTCTTCATCAGGTACTTTACCTATATCGTGAAGAAGTGCAGCACGTCTTGCCTTTTTAGGGTTAAGACCTAGCTCAGTTGCCATTATAGCACATAGGTTAGCTGTTTCACGTGAGTGTTGAAGTAGGTTTTGACCGTAACTTGAGCGATATTTCATCTTACCAACTAATCTAATTAGTTCAGGGTGTAAACCATGAATACCTAGGTCTATTGTTGTACGTTTACCTGTTTCAATAATCTCATCTTCAATCTGTTTCTTAACTTTAGAAACTACCTCTTCAATACGTGCAGGGTGGATACGTCCATCTGCTACTAATTGATGTAGAGCAAGGCGTGCTATCTCACGTCTTACTGGGTCAAACCCTGATAATACAATTGCTTCAGGGGTATCATCAACAATAATTTCGATACCTGTTGCAGCCTCCAGAGCGCGTATATTACGACCCTCACGACCTATTATACGACCCTTGATTTCGTCTGAATCTATATGGAATACTGTTACTGCATTTTCAATAGCTGTTTCAGTTGCAACGCGTTGGATTGATTGTACAACTATCTTTTTAGCCTCTTTGTTAGCGGTTAGCTTAGCTTCATCCATAATATCATTAATATATGATGCTGCATCTGTTTGCGCTTCATCTTTTAATGATTGGATAAGTTTCTCTTTAGCCTCTTCAGCTGATAATCCTGAAACATGCTCTAGGGTGATTTGTATCTCCTTTTTAGCTTTATCTAACTCTTCACGCTTATTTTCTACTATTACTAGTTGGCTATCTAAATTATTTTTGATAGCGTCAACTTCGTTACGTTTACGTTGTGTTTCAGCTTGTTGCTGATTCAGTTGTAGCTCACGTTGTTTGTTTTTGGCTTCTGCTGATTGTGCTTTTGACAATCTACTGTTTGCCTCTTTTTCAGCACTGGCTTTGATTTGAATCTCCTGCTCTTTAGCCTCCAGAATTTTATTCTTTTTGATTACTTCCGCTTCTAGTTTAGCCTCTTCGACTATGCGACTAGCTTTTGAGCGATTGTTTATACGTACTATTAATAGTGTTATACCAACACTGACTAAAGCCGTTAAAATAATGATTAATATAGGATCCATCCGTTTTATTTATTAGTTATAAAAAAGCACTATCAAGATGATTGCTACACATATGCATAGCCCCCATTTGAAAGTGCAGGTTGTTAAAAAATATTCGTTTATTAGAGTTTAAGAAGAATATTATCTAATTCTTTTTCAAAATCATCTAAAACCTTTTTAGTCAAGATTTCATGTGATTGTTTCTCAGCTTCTCTCTTATCGGCTTGATTTAGGGCTTGATAATATAATCTAGCAAATTGTATTGCAACTAGTGCATATACCTCTTTTGAGGTTTTATTTTTATAAACCTCGCTCCATTTGCTCCATAAATCACTTATCCCTTTTTCAGCTTTTCTGAAAAATTCTTCGTCATCTCTATTTATTGATAGCGGAATCTCGGGGTTATCCGGTATTCGTATCGTTATTCTTTGTTTATCTTCAGCCATAATTGTATCTCCAATCTATTAATTGAACATTACCTATTCAATCTGTCAATTGGGCGATGCATTTATCGACATCCCGCACCATTTTAGATAAAATAGCTTTATTTTTTGTGAGTTCCTCTTCAGTCGTTGAAATTACTCTTGCAACTTTTAGATGTTTATTCTCCTCTTGGCACATCTCTAACTCTTGCTTTAGTGATTCAATTAATTCCTCAAGCTCTATATTTTTTATCTCTACACCCTCTTTCTCAGCCTTTAACATATTGTATTTAGTTACAAGCAGTTCAGATTTTCTCTGAATTTGGTCGAGTTTTTGTTGTAGGGATTCAGCCATTTCTCTATCAAATTTTTACAAATATACAAAACTATTAATGAACAATCCAATTTTTTTTCAACTAATATGAAATAAAAAAGTTTATCTTTGCTAAAATTCTTTTGCAAATTAGATTATGAAAGTAATAAAAAGTAGATATATATATTTAACATTGTTGATTTTAGCAACAATATTAGCGTTGTGGATTAGTAGTAGATGGGATGTTTGGACTACTCCACAACCTGAAACAGAATTTACCTACGTTACCTATCCCGATCGGATAACCATGACAACAGGCGAAAATTTTATAACTCAAAGAAATATTTCATGGCGTTGTGACACCATCCCCAAACCATCAGGATTATTATTAGCTACACCAACAGGAGATACAATCCAATTTATAGCTAAATCTAACTTAGTAGAAAGCATAGGGGGAAAGGATATCTTCTATAAGGTATGTTTAGATAGCTTGATTGAGGATAGTAATTATAATTATACAGTTTTTACGGGTGATAGTTATTCAGGATCATATTCATTCCATACACCTAAACGCGATGATATCCGACGCATAGCTTATATCTCAGATGTTCAAGATACTATTGGAGGGAATAGCAAGCATCTATTTCACAAATTACATAAGTTATACAGCGACTATGATTTTATTGCTTATGGGGGTGACTTGATTGAATATCCTATTGATAAATATTGGAATAATCTTTTTATAGCGGCAGACTCGACATTTTCAACTATCCCTGTGGTAGCTGCCACTGGCAACCATGAGTACCACAAATCTATTTTCCGAATACTTGATGAGCGTTGGTGTAACACTTATGTTTATCCGCACAATGGTTCGTCAGGGCGTGAGGGGCGTAGCTACTACACAACCGATAACGATAAATTACTTCTGATTTCAATAGATACTAATGGATTAGTTGACCCAATATCTTTATGGAATACCAATAGGTGGTTAGATAAAATATTGCGTCACAATAGTAGCAAATGGGTTATTGTGCTAATGCACCATCCTATATATTCAGTTAAAGGTACTGACGATTGGTTCTTGCGACAAACGCTCGAACCGCTATTTGACAAGTACGCTGTTGATGTAGTATTACAAAATCATGAACATAATTATATGCGACTTGAATCTCCTAGTGGTAGCGATAGACCTGTCTATATCACATCCAATGCTTCGCATAAAAGCTATGAGATTAAACCTCACGAGTCAGCCCAAAAGGTAATCCATAATATAATAATCTATCAAGATATTATTATGGATAATACCAAACTAACCTTTACTGCCTATAATACAGAAACTGATAGTATAGTTGATTCCTTCACTCTACTCAATAAATAGGGATGGATAGACACTCCCTATAAATAGTATTGCAGATAATAGGTATAAGATAACGATATTATACATATATCTATTATTCTGATGGATGCTACGTGTATTTTTAAACAGAGTGTATATAAATGCAGCGATTAATCCTATATTTATAACTACCCAAACGATGCTATTATCACTATCTGATAATCCTATCTGATACCCTAATATTGTTACTGTTGTTATCTTTAGTACTATATAACTGATTGCAATTGTTGCACCAATAATAGCCGTAGTGATACCTGTTAATCTAAATGCTAACGCATAATGGCGTAATTGCAACATAAACAAATTACTCATTACAATCATATTAAAGAAAATAGCTGCAATAATCATAATTATGGATAACCCATTAAGATAACACATCGTTGGAATAGTGCATAATAGAATGGTTATCCCATACTGTTGTAGTGGTTTTAGTGATTTAAACTCTAAAATTGCCCACTGCGGATTGCGGATTACCCAAAATAACGAAATTGTTAATGGTATTGACCATGGAAAGGTTGTAAATAGCACTGCAATCAGAAAATTATAGAAATTACTATATTGTGAGTAACTATTTAACCTAATAACCTCATGCACAGCAAATGGATCACGATTAATCAGTATTATTAATATAAACGCTATTAATGTTGCTATTACTATTGCTCCTGTAATGCTTAAATAGGCTATACGTGATTTTTCACTTGTTGTCCATAGGTATAGATATGCAATAATTGCAACTACTGCTACTGCATAACATCCCACAGTTAATGTTAGTAATGTAATTGTTGCTGTTAAAGATATTAGATGTTTAATTGACTTTTTCTTAATTTGATTATATAGAGTTATCAATGTCAATATCAATATATAAGCTGGTATTAACACAGGTGACGCTATAAATGTCATCAACATAATAGCACCACAACATATAAATAATGCTGAGGCTAAGAATGAATGATTTAATGTTTCATATAAAGCATTAAATAGATACAGTGTTGATGTAATAGCTATTATTAGTAGTACTGAGGGGATACGTACAGCCAATGTTGCATCTAATCCTAGGTGTTCATATAGCAGATGTACTGCATAAGCATAAATCTTATAAGATAGCATATCAATATTTTCAGTCAGATCACTAATAATCTGACTATTTCCACTGAATGTCTTAGAATATTCAAATAGGTTTAGCTCAAAATCAGACAATGCATTTGCCCCAATTATAGGAAATACTATAATTGAGAGTGCGGTTACCATCAGTAGAAAAATCGCTATTCCTGCTTTGCGTTTTGGACTCATTACTTTTTATAAAATGTTATAAACTTGTTATAGATGAAATTTAATACTGTATATATAACCATTGCTATTATGGTAGCTACATTCTCCCCTAAAGATACCGAATTAAATCCTACGGCGATAGTATTAGCAATAAATGGTGTTTTTAGTAGCAGACTAACCGATAATAATTGGATTCCATAACATATAACAAAACCTATGGCAAAAAGGAGAATTTCATTTTTCACCTTACGACTACTACCCTTAAATACCCATACTCTATTCCATATAAAGCTATTTATCAATCCTGCAACGTAACCTATAAAGTTTGAGATATATAGATTTATATTCAATATATCCTTGCACAGGAATATAACTATTAGGGTCACTAATGTATTACTAACCCCAACTATTCCATATTTTAGGAATTGGATAATGCTTTTAGGTGTTTTCATTCCTATTATTTATATGGTGATGTTCATTTATAGGCATCGTAGGCATAGACCAATTATATATCAATGCTAGAAATCTGATAACTACAACAGTTACGAAACATAGTATCTGTTGGAAAGCTAACCCTAAGCTCATTAATCCAGCTAACCAATACATCATCCCCCCTGCAATACATGCGGTTGCATAAATATCTTTGCGGAACATCAATGGTGGTTCATTAATTAATATATCACGTAATACACTACCCACTGTTCCTGTTATAGTACCTAGTATTATAGCTACCCACATAGGATGTCCTAGCATTACACTCTTTTGCACCCCAATAACTACATACAATGCTAGCCCTATGGTGTCAAAGGTGAAAAAAGTATTATCTAACCTTACCAGATTTTTGCGGAACAATACCACAACTAACATAGATATACCAGTTACTGATATATATAGTGTATTACTCATCCAAAACACAGGTGTATCTAATAATACATCCCTTAATGTACCACCACCGATAGCGGTAATTAACCCAACGGTATATGCACCGAACCAGTCGAAATCCTTTGCTGCTGCCAATCTAATACCGCTAATAGCAAACGCCATCGTTGCTACTACTTCAATGATAAAGATAACTCTATCCTCTAAGAAAACTTCCATTTATTTTTAGTTATAATTTTTACGCGTTTGGGGTTTATAACTCCCCTCTATTTATTTTTTATTTATGGTCATCACTGGTATAGATAGGTCAAATGTTATTGCTAGGAATCTGATGATTACAATAGTTAGGAAGCATATAATTTGTTGGAATACTAATCCTAAGCCTATTAATCCTGACAACCAATACATCACACCACCAGCAATACATGCGGTTGCATACACATCTTTACGGAACATTAGTGGGGTTTCATTTAGAAGTATATCACGCAATACGCCACCGAAACCACCTGATATTGTACCCATTATTATGGCTACCCATATAGGGTGTCCTAACATTATACTTTTTTGCATCCCAATAACTACATACAACGCTAATCCTATGGTGTCAAAAGTAAAAAATGTATGATCTAATTTAACCAGATTTTTACGGAAAAGTACCACTATAAACATAGATATACCCGTTACTAAGATATATAACGTGTTGCTCATCCAAAAGATAGGAGCATATAGAAGTAAATCTCTTAACGTACCACCACCTACGGCTGTTATTAATCCAACAGCATACGCGCCGAACCAGTCAAAATCTTTAGCAGCGGCTAACCGAATGCCGCTAATAGCAAATGCCATAGTTGCTACGACTTCAATGATAAAAATTACTCTATCCTCTAAGAAAACTTCCATTTCCTCTTTAATTTATTTTAGAGGAGCTTTCACTAAATAAGCTACCCCTTTAATTGGTTATAATATTTGCAATAATCTTTTATTCCGCACTCCATACATTCAGGCTTACGAGCCTTACACACATATCTACCATGCAGGATTAACCAGTGATGTGCAATAGGCACATACTCTGCAGGTATATGTTTCATTAATATCCGCTCCGTTACCAATGGATTAGGTGAGTTGTCTGTTAATCCTATACGGTTTGAAACTCTGAATACATGAGTATCAACAGCCATTGCCGCCTTGTTGAATATTACTGATAATATCACATTAGCAGTTTTACGTCCAACACCAGGAATCTTAACTAAGCTCTCCATTGTATCAGGAACATCTCCTCCGTAATCCTCAACCAACATTCTAGCCATAGCCACTAATGCTTTAGATTTATTATTTGGAAATGTAACACTCCTGATATAATTAAATATCTCATCTTCGTTAGCTAACGCCATATGTTCAGCATCTGGGTAAGCATCGAATAGTGGAGGAGTAACAATATTTACACGTTTATCAGTACACTGCGCTGACAGTATTACAGCTACTAATAGTTGAAAGGGGTTCTTATAATCTAATTCAGTTTCGGCAACTGGTTTATTCTCTATGAACCACTTAATTATTTGCGCATATCTCTCCTTTGTTCTCAATTTTTTTAGAATTTACTCTAATATGCTGATTCAAATTCCTTTAAGAAGCGCACATCGTTTTCTGAGAACATACGTAAATCCTTAACCTGATATTTCAAGTTAGTAATACGCTCAACGCCCATACCTAATGCATAACCTGAATAAACCTTACTATCAATACCGCAAGCCTCTAGCACATTAGGGTCAACCATACCACAACCTAAGATTTCAACCCAACCAGTATGTTTACAGAATGGGCAACCCTTACCGCCACATAAGTTACATGAGATATCCATCTCAGCTGATGGCTCAGTAAATGGGAAATATGATGGGCGCAATCTTATCTGAGTTTCGTTACCGAACATCTCACGAGCAAAGTATAGTAGTGTTTGTTTCAAATCAGCAAATGAAACATTCTTGTCAATATATAAACCCTCAACTTGGTGGAAGAAACAGTGTGCGCGATACGATATTGCTTCGTTACGATATACACGCCCTGGACAGATAATACGGATAGGTGGAGTTGTTTTCTCCATTACACGCGTCTGAACTGATGATGTATGTGTACGCAACAATATTTCAGGGTCTTTATTTATAAAGAAAGTATCTTGCATATCACGTGCAGGATGATCAGGAGCAAAGTTTAATGACTCAAATACGTACCAATCCTGTTCAACCTCTGGACCCTCTGCGATGGTAAACCCTAAGCGTGAGAAGATATCTACAATCTCACTCTTAACCAATGACAATGGATGTCTAGTCCCTAGTGGTGTAGGAGCTGATGAGCGTGTTAGGTCTATTGTGCTGTCCTCAGTAGCTCCACTATTGAAAGATTCACGTATTTCGTTAATCTTATCAGTAGCTAATGTTTTTAGGACATTTAGCTTTTGACCTATCTCCTTTTTCTGTTCATTCGGAACATTGCGGAAGTCATTAAATAGGGATGAAACCTCACCCTTTTTACTTAAATATTTAATACGTAAGTTTTCAACCGCTTCTGCGCTATTAGCAACTAATGAGTTTATCTCCTCAGTAAGTTTATTTATCTTCTCTAACATTGTATTTGTTCTAAAATTTCTAACTGCAAATGTACAAAAAAACTAAAGAGTTTTATATTTCATTTATTGTAAAAATGAAAATAAAAAACTTTAATGTATATTTGTATTGTGGAAAGAAACGAATTAATACACCTAATCAATAGATATATCACTACTAATCAACTGATTAAATTAGGAGATAGGATAATTGTGGGGTTTAGTGGTGGAGCTGATTCTGTTGCATTAATCTCTATTTTGAGCAGTTTAGGTATCTGTGAAGTGATTATTGCGCACTGTAATTTCCATTTACGTGGTGATGAATCTATGCGAGATGAACAATTTGTCCGAGATTTCGCCAATAAATATTCGTTAGAAGCACACTTTATAGATTTCAACGTTGAGGAGTATTGCGCTAAAAATGGAGTATCTATTGAGATGGCTTGTCGTGATTTACGATACAACTATTTTGCACAACTAGCCAAGCAAATTAACGCCAACGCCATAGCAGTAGCACATCATAGCGATGACAATGCTGAAACCCTTATGCTCAATCTATTGCGCGGAACAGGGTTAGCTGGACTATGCGGTATGCAACCCCGCAACGGCTCAATTATCAGACCACTATTATCTATCAGCCGTAATGATATCGAACAATATCTATCTGAAGTAGGATTAAACTACGTAACTGATAGCTCTAACAACTCCAATGACTATAAACGTAACGTACTACGCAACCTAATTATCCCACAATTACGAGAGCATTTCCCCGCCGCAGATAATGCAATATCAACAACCATCCACAACTGCAACGGAGCATACGCTATTTATCGTCAAGCTATTGACGATGAATTAACTAAAGCAGTAACCATTAATGCAGATGGCACACAGCAGATAAATAGTCATATACTATTCAACAGTGCTAGTCCCTCAACGCTTCTTCATGAAGCAATTAAAAGTTACGGGTTTAACACTACTCAAGTATTACAAATTATAGAATCAGTTATAAGCAATAATATAGGGGCAAGTTATATAAGTTCAACTCATCAATTATTTGTCGCACGAGGAAATATTGAAATATCTGAAATCACCCCCAAAAAACCAACTAAGCAACTGATATTAAGTGATATTGATGCTATGCTAACTAACGGATTTAAGGTAACTATTATTGAACCTAATGAGTATGGCAAGTTCACAATGCAATCTGACCGCAATATCGCATATTTTGATATAACCATTTTAGATGCTGAAATCAGATTACGTGGATGGGAAGTAGGTGATAGAATTAAGCCATTCGGGATGCGCGGTAGCAAAAAAGTTAGTGATTTATTCACAGATATGAAATATTCATCCATAGATAAGCAACGTGCTAACCTATTGATTGCTGATGGCGAGATAGTGTGGGTTGTTGGCGCACGCCGCTCTATTCATTACCCTATTACTGATAACACATTATTAGCTGTATCTATTGAGCTAATCAAAAATTAATAAACTTTTTTTGAAAAATAGTTGTTATTATTATGTTTTTAACTATATTTGCACTGTAAAATCAGAGCAAATTAAAACCGTACATTTTTAAGTGGTTTTAATCCTAAAAATAATCATACAATTTATTAGCAAATTTAATGAACCACTAGATATATCATCTTATATCTACGTTATTCACAATTTACATTTATGTATAATATATTAGAATTGAACTCTATGAGCCTTCCTGAGTTGGAGGGTATCGCTAAAGAGATGGGTATTAAGAAATTCAATACCAATGAAAAGGATGACCTTGTATATAAAATACTTGATGAACAAGCTATTACAATGTCACAAGCTAAAACAGCTACACCTGCTAATACTCGTAAAAAAAGTACGAAACCAGCAGCTAAGAAAACTGTAAAAGAAACAAAAGACACTCCTAAAGAGGATAACGCAAATGAGCCAAAGCCTAAAACAGAAAAGAGAGTCGCAAAGAAAACAGTAGTAAAAGAGATAGTATCTGAGCCAGCAACAGCAGAGTCAGCAACAACAGAGCCAGCAACAACAGAGCCAGCTACTGAAAAGGCTACTGAAAATAAAAATAAACGTCGCAAACCTGCCGCTAAAAAAGCTATAGCTAAGGATGAGCCTAAAGAGGAAACTCCTGCTACCAAAACGGTAAAAGCGGAAGCGGTTGCACCAGTTACCGAAGTTGAAGTTGTAACAACAACTAACGAGGTAATTTTCTCAGAAGAGGGGAAAACTGATAATGTGAAAGCAGAGGAAACTAGCACAGAAACTGCTGATAAACCAAAACCTTCACTTGAAGAGTTTTTCCCAAAAGCTGAGAAGAAACTATTTGTACCACGTAAGAATCGTCAGAATGGCGGTGACAACACTCCAGAAAGCGTTGCTACTGAGGCAACTACTGAGGCTGTAACTCCAGTTGAGAGTGAAGCAGTAGCAGAGCCAACAGCTACCGTTCCTCCTCAACAGCAACAACAGCAACAACAGCAACAACAGCAACGCAACAATAATAATAACCGTCAACGCAATAACAACAATAACAAGCAACAACGTAACAACAATAATAACCAACAGCGTCAGCCACAACAGCCAACTGAGCCGATATATGACTTTGAGGGTATCTTAAATGGTGTAGGTGTGTTGGAGGTTATGCCTGATGGATATGGATTTCTACGTTCGTCAGATTATAACTACCTAACATCCACTGATGATGTGTAT
>JAWXTT010000011.1:0-25382 GCA_044433325.1 Bacteroidales bacterium | reverse complement strand
TACATTAAACATCAGATATTCATTATCTAAATATGTAGCCCAAACCGAGCCATCACTATATAAATAACATACCTCAGATGGGTACCATGCAGCATTCTCTTCCTCTAATATTAATATAAAATCAACCATACTTGTATCACTATTAGTATCTAGTGATTCCAGTACCGATTCAGAAGTATATACTTCAAACTCATCAGTATTACAACTGCTAACTAAGAGTGTTAATACCACTCCAATAGTTGCTAAAATTGAATATTTTCTCATAGTCATTAATTTTAATAAGTTATGTTGCAAAGATACCATAAAGAAAATTAAATAACAAGATTTAGGGGGGGGGTAATGTTAAAAATACTTAAAACAACCAATATTTTAATGGAAAATAGAAAATCTCCTCATTTGTTTTAAAGGAGAGGGCATTAAATGTTATCTAATTGGTTAGTATGTATAACCTAGTTTAACTATTATTGTTGATAAGTCGCCTGGTAGCATGCAGTCATAACCTATACTCGCGCTGAACTTCTCACAGAATGTGATACCGATAGCAGGGTTTATAATAAAAGCACCTGCTTTCAGACCTTCATCAGGAAATGTTACGACACCTAAGTCTAGCGATATAAATAGCTCATTATTTGCAGTAATTGGGAAGTATCCTTTAGTATTAAGGGTTATAGGTACTAGGCAGATTGGATCTGAGACATCAAATATTATAAGCTCGACACCTATACCTGCCGAGAAGTGGTCGGTAAATCTCAACCCTTGTACTGTTTGTAAATATATATTACCAAATGGGTTCTCATAAGTTGAGATTCCACCACCTACATAGTAGTCCCCTTGATACTTAATACCTTACTCTCTTGTGTTGTTTCCTGTGCATGGGTAGTTGATACACCTATCAATAAAAATACAATAGCTAAAATCAATCTCTGTTTCATAGCATTCTGTTTTAGGATAATTAATTTTACAAAGATAGTATTTAATCCCGAAAACAGTGTTAATAAAATGGGGGGTATTAAGAAATGTTAAAATAGGTACAACCTGGTGGATGTAATACAAAAAACACCCTCGCCTAAAGTAGGTGAAGGTGTTGATGTATGGGTGGTGGGCGTTGACGGATTCGAACCGCCGACCCTCTGCTTGTAAGGCAGATGCTCTGAACCAGCTGAGCTAAACGCCCCATTCTTTTGCTAATTGCGTTGCAAAGGTAAGGCTATTTTTTGAATCTGCAAATAAATTGAAGGGAAAATAGTAAAATATTTAATTAAGAATAGTAACTTTGCAGGGTAATAAGCTGCTATATGAGCTTTTAATTAGAGCTTTTTTATTGTCTATGTGAGATTTAAAAACCACAAAGACGCGTCATACTGAAAGCTACCGCATGGCTGTCATTACCAAAAGGTCACTAAGGCTGTCATTACCGTCAGGCGTGTCATCCTGAACTTGATTCAGGAACTTAGTAATTAACGATGTGAGGTGCTGACGGAGAGCTGGAAAGGTGCTGATGGTGAGCTACTAAGGTGCTGAATCAAGTTCAGCATGACAAATGTATATATTTTAAATTCAGCATGACAGATAGGGATTATTGACATGACAAATGAGAGATTATTGACATAACAAATAGGGATTATTAAACATAACAAAAAGGGATTATCGACATAACAAAAAGGTAAATAATAGAAAAAAGAATATAAATAATTTTTTAAGATAATATATGAAACTAAATTCACTAACAGCAATCTCTCCAATAGATGGGAGATACCGTGGTAAAGTAGAGGAGTTAGATAATTTCTACTCTGAGTATGCATTAATTAAATATAGAGTTAAGGTTGAGGTAGAGTATTTCATCGCATTATGTGAACTACCTGTTCCACAGTTGGTATCTGTTGATGCTGCACTATTCCCTGCATTGAGAGATATTTACTCTAATTTCTCAGTTGAGGATGCACAACGTATTAAAGATATTGAGAGCGTTACTAACCATGATGTGAAAGCGGTAGAATATTTTATTAAAGAGAAATTTGATATTCTAGGACTAGCAGAATATAAGGAGTTTATCCACTTTGGTCTAACTTCTCAAGATATTAATAATACATCAACTCCTATGTTGATTAAGGATTCAATGGAGCAGGTTTATACTCCTCTGTTGACTCAGTTGGTTGAGATGCTTAATGGCTTTGCTAGCGAATGGAATGAAATTCCTATGTTGGCTAAAACTCATGGTCAGCCTGCATCACCTACTCGTTTGGGTAAGGAGATTAAGGTGTTCGCTTATCGTATTGAGGTGCTTATGGAGCAACTAAAAACTGTTAAGTATAGTGGTAAATTCGGTGGTGCTACTGGTAACTTTAATGCTCACCTTGTTGCTTACCCTAATATTAACTGGTTGGAGTTTGGTCAGAATTTCTTAACTAACTCATTAGCTATTGTGCGTGAAGATTGGACTACTCAGATTTCTAACTATGATAATTTAGCTACTCTGTTTGACTTACTTAAACGTATTAATACTGTTATCATAGACTTAGATCGCGATATATGGCAATATGTGTCAATGGAGTACTTTAAACAAAAAATTAAAGCTGGCGAGGTGGGTTCATCTGCTATGCCTCACAAGGTTAACCCTATAGATTTTGAAAACTCTGAGGGTAACCTGGGTATTGCTAATGCTATCTTTGAACACCTTTCAGCTAAACTTCCTATCTCACGTTTGCAACGTGACTTGACAGATTCAACTGTATTACGTAATGTGGGTGTACCTATGGGTCATACTGTTATCGCGCTACATAGTACTATCAAGGGTCTTAATAAACTTCTGCTTAATGAGCCAGCTATCTCACGTGATTTAGATTCAATGTGGAATGTGGTGGCTGAGGCTATTCAAACTATTTTACGTCGTGAGGGTTATGAAAAACCTTACGAAACACTGAAAGAGCTTACACGCACTAATAGCGTAGTGAACGCTGAGAGTATTGCAGCGTTTATTGATACGCTAAAGGTGAGCGACGAAGTCAAGGCGGAACTGAAAACAATTACTCCCCACACCTACACAGGCTACTAATGTGTTGAACTAAATTATGCGGGATTTTGTACACCTTTGCAGTTGAAAAAATGCTCATCTACCTAAAAGTACATGAGCATTTTTTTACGTTAGATCAGGCGTTATAAATGGGTGTGCAGGCTCTGCACAAAATAGCTGCTCTATTTGGCTAATTGGTACATGTAGTCGTAATGGATGACTGCCTTTGCGCCTTGTGTGCCGATTAAAGCGGTTGCTTCTGTTGCTGAGTAGCTTACTTTTCCTACTGCAAACTCTACTCCATCAGGTGATAGGATATTTACTATATCATCCTTTTCAAAATCACCTGTTACCCCAGTTACTCCAATAGGTAACAGGCTAGTTGCCCTGCCAGATGTTAATGCATCGTAAGCACCTTGGTTAACCGAGATTGAGCCTTTAGCAAAGCTGTCACTATGTGCAATCCATTTCTTGATAGTTGAAGCTGCTCTTTCATTAGGCGCAAACAGCGTATAAGGTACACACTCCCTATCTCCACTAATAATATCTAGGAGGATATCATCACGTTTACCATTGGCGATTATCACAGCTACCCCCTCGCTAGCCACCTTCTCAGATATGCGAAACTTAGTTCCCATACCGCCACGACCTGCCGACGACTTGGAACTACACACCACATCGCTAGAATTAATCTTATTCTCAGCAGTGTCAATATCCATAATCACCTTTGAACCAACATCGTTAGGGTTACCATCATAGACCCCATCAACATTGCTAAGTATTATCAGAGCCTCAGCCCCCATCATTGTAGCGATAAGCCCTGACAGCTCATCATTATCAGTAAACATTAGCTCTGATACCGATATTGTATCATTCTCATTAACGATAGGGACAACGCTATTAGATAGCATCACCTCCATACAATGTTTTTGTGTAAGGTAGTGACGACGAGTTGAGAAATCCTCCTTAGTAGTCAACACCTGACCACATGATATTCCATGTTCACGGAACAGCTCATAGTATATATTCATTAGTTTAGCTTGTCCAACAGCTGAGAATAGTTGTCTAGCCGAAACCGAATCTAGTTGCTTTCCCTCAGCCACCTCTTTCAGTTCGCTACGCCCAGCAGCTACTGCCCCTGAGCTAACCATAACCACATCAACCCCTGCCTTGCGCAATGTAGCAATCTGATTAACCAGTGCGGACATCCTAGATGTATCTAGCGACTTATCCTCACAGGTTAATACATTACTACCTATCTTAACGGCTATTCTACTAAATTTTACGTTACCCATTAAGTCCTAGTTTTTCTTATGCTTATCACGTATTTCAACGCGTCTAATCTTACCACTTATAGTTTTAGGAAGTTCCGAAACGAACTCAACAATACGTGGATATTTATATGGAGCAGTTGTATTTTTCACATGGTCTTGAATCTCCTTTTTAAGTTCCTCAGAACCCTTATCCTTGTAAGCCTCAGCCAATACAATAGTAGCTTTCACCACCTGACCACGCACCTCATCAGGGACACCTGTAACGGCACACTCCACAACAGCAGGGTGAACCATTAGCGCACTCTCCACCTCAAATGGACCAATGCGATAACCCGACGACTTGATAACATCATCAATACGACCTATGAACCAGAAATAACCATCCTCGTCACGCCAAGCCACATCACCCGTATGATATACACCATCACGGATAACACTATTAGTCATTGCAGCATCACGATAATACTCCTTGAACAGACCTATTGGGCGTTCATGATCCTCAAGACGGATAACAATCTCACCCTGTTCACCATCCTCAACCGAGCGACCCTCAGCATTTACCAAATCAATATCATATTCAGGACCTTTGCAACCCATTGAACCTGGTTTAGGGTTAAGGTATGGGTATGTAGCAATAGTCAGAGTAGTTTCAGTTTGACCGAAACCCTCCATCAACTTAATACCTGTCAATTGATACCACTGATCAAACACACTAGGGTTTAACGCCTCGCCAGCAATAGTACAATATTTCAGTGATGAGATATTAAATTTAGTCAAATCCTCCTTAATCAAGAAACGGAACACCGTAGGAGGTGCGCAGAACGACGTGATGCCATGCTCCTCAATCATGTGAAGAACATCCACAGGTTCAAACTTCTCAAAGTCATATACAAACACATTAGCACCAGCAATCCATTGACCATAATATTTGCCCCAAACAGCCTTGCCCCAACCTGTATCAGCTAGTGTAAGGTGCAGACTATCCTCAGTCAAATTGTGCCAATAGCTAGCAGTGATGATATGACCAAGTGGATATAGAAAATCATGTGCCACCATTTTAGGTTGACCAGTAGTTCCCGAAGTAAAATACATCAGTGATATATCATCATTAGTATTAGGCTGCTCAGGCTTAACGAATGGTGCAGCCTTTTCAACCTCAGCATTATAATCTAACCACCCCTCAGTGACCATAGGTCCTATGGAGATAAACTTCTCTACCGATGGGATGCGATCTCGTGAAGCATCAAAATGCGTAATCACATTATCATCACCAGCTGCCACGATAGCTTTAATATCAGCAGCAGTACAACGATAGATAATATCCTTTTCAGTCAATAGGTGAGTAGCAGGAATTACAGTAGCACCAATCTTGTGCAGAGCAGTGATGATAAACCAAAATTGGTAGCGACGTTTCAATACCAACATCACCATATCGCCACGCTTAATACCTAGCGAGGTAAAGTATGATGCAGCCTTGTCACTCTCACGTTTAATATCAGCAAAGGTATATTGAATCTTCTCCCCCTTGTCATTAGTCCATAGTAGAGCCTTTTTGTTAGGTTCTTTCTCAGCCCAAGCATCAACTATATCGTAACCGAAATTGAAATTTTCTGGAGCATTTATCTTGAAATTAGCCATGAAATCCTCGTAAGATGAGAACTTCACTTTATCTAAATATTTCTCTAACATTTATATATCTTTTAATTAGTTATGATTGCAATAAATTTAACATGTTCATTGTTCAATGCACGCATTGCATGTTCTTTGCGTGAATCAAACATAATAGAATCACCTACATTAAGGATTGTAGTGTTACCATCAACGCTAATCTCCATACTACCCTCAACAATATAGTTAAACTCCTGACCCGAGTGTGTATTTAGCACCAACTCCGCACCCTCTTTAGGTTCAATAGTTACCATAAATGTATCGAACATCTTATGAGCAAAACCAGACGATAGCGATTCATAGCTATAAGCCTTAGAACGTTCAACCACTACCCCTGCACCCTCACGAGTTACGAAATAGCTATTCATCCTAGACTCCTCATCAAACATCAGTGCAGTCAATTCCACGCCATATCTATTAGCAATTTTCAGTAGTTTACTTACAGGAATATCTACATCACCCGTTTCATATTGTTGATAATTAGCTAGCTCAATACCACATTCGCTAGCCATCTGTTCAGCCGAGATATTAAGTGAGTCCCTAAGCCCCCTTAATCGCTCTGCTACATCCTTAATTCTATTCATATCTATTAGTTTTTTACGTTAAAGTCCTGATACACACCACATAAGTCACAAATAGCAACCACACAGTAGCGCACACCCTCACAAAGATAATAATAAATCCCTAAATCCCCCAAAAAATTACACCACTTACCACTTACATACGCTTATGTATAGTTGTTTAGTATCACATTTATTTGTATCTTTGTAATTACTCAATTTTATTATAGGGGTGTTCTAAAAATTCCCCTAAATTAAATTTTAAAAATAATAGAATGATAATTAATTTTGTTTTACACTGCTTTTAAGTGGACTTTTGGCATCTTTTCCCTCTATTTTCATTCACATAGCTCGCTATGCTCATTCAAAGTCGAGAAAAATCTACTCAAAATTTCACTCAAAATCAATGCAAAGCAATTTTTAGAGCTCCCCTATAGGAATATGGTTTTAGATAATATTTTAGGTTTAGATAACCCTGCGGCACTAGCTGTGGCTGAGGAACGTATTAGTAAGCTAAAAGCTATTGAACTGTATGATAAGGGTATTTTAGATAGTTTAGAGGGTGGGGATTTCTCAGCTTTAAATGAGATACATCGCTATCTATTCTCAGAGGTTTATCCTATTGCGGGGTAGTTGCGTGAGGTAAATATATCTAAAGGGGGATTCCGTTTTGCCCCACTCATGTATCTCGAATCATTGTTGAAACATATCCAGCAGATGCCACAATCAACATTTGAGCAGATTGTTGAAAAATATGTAGAGATGAATATTGCTCACCCATTCCGAGAGGGAAATGGTCGTAGCACACGTATTTGGTTAGATATTATCTTCAAAAAGGAGATTGGACAGGTTGTAGATTGGAGCAGAGTTGGCAAGGATGATTATTTAATGGCTATGGAGCGTAGCCCTATCAAGGATATTGAGATTAAACATATCCTGCGTGAAGCTATGACCGATAGAATAAATGACCGTGAACTATATATGAAAGGTATTGATAACAGCTATTACTATGAGGGATACTCTACTTATAAAAGTTCAGAGCTTCCTCTTAACTCGCTAAGATGATTACGAGCGACAATGCAAATGAATCCACACTCAGGGCAACGCCGAATATGATAATATTCAGTATCCCCCAGTTTTATATCACTTCACTAAGATTACCTTATCGGAATTAGATGTTCGCCGGCACTTGGCTCTTTAGTCAATACAAACTATATTGAATCAGTCCCAATATGCCTAATTATTGCACTCCCCTTACATAAAATTATTGAATTACAAGCATGTGAAATAAAAATAGAGAATATTTACTCAAAAAACTTTATACCTTTGCAAGCATTTTAAGTATGAGCGCAATGAATAAAACTATAACTCAATTAAAGGAGCAGGTGACTGGGGCGGTTAAACCATCCATCAAGTCCGCTACATGGATTTTGAAACTGATGATTCCTATTATGTTAGGCGTTTCATTGTTGGATTATTATGGAGTGATAGCCTTTATATCACAATACACAGCACCATTGTTTAACTTGATAGGGTTGGATGGTAAGGCAGCCTTTGTCTTTATCACCTCTTCGCTTGCCAATATCTATTCAGCTATTGGGGTGATGGCTCTCTTTGACTTCTCGTTTCGTGAGGCTACCATTATGGCATCTATCTGTCTGATTTCTCACAATCTAATAATTGAGGGTATAATCCAATCACGTTCAGGGGTGACATTCTGGGGGATTACCCTGCTGCGTATCGTTTCAGGATTATTCTGCGGATATATTCTTAATCTTATTATCCCCGACACCTTTAATGGCTCGCTCTACCTAGAGGTAGTAGCCGCCAAATCTGATACTCTACTTGGGGTAATAGAGAGTTGGGCAATAACCACACTATATTTGAGTGTAAAGGTGATACTTATAATCTTCGGCTTAAATATCCTCCAAAACCTACTACGTGCATACAACCTAATAACGTTACTAACTAGTGCGCTATCACCCATAATCACCTTACTAGGGTTACCACGTTCAACCACATTCCTATGGATAGTAGCTAACACACTAGGGTTAGCCTATGGCGGAGCCGTGATAGTTGATGAAATATCTAAAGGAGAGATAACAGATGACGAGGCCTCACTGCTGAATATCAGTATCTCACAAACGCACTCATTGGTTGAGGACACTATTCTATTTGTATTGATTGGCATTAGTGTATGGTGGCTAATCCTCCCACGCCTAACCCTATCCATAATCACCGTATGGTGTGAACGTGGCTTGCGCAAGCTACGCCCAGCCAAAGGCTAGAAAGTAACAACGCACTCTAAAAACGGAAAGCACTCCTAAACTACGAAACATTTTAATCTCAATTAATGTTATATTTCCATTTACAATTAATTTAATGGGAATGAATACTAAGGTTTTATGGATTAATGAGGGGGAGATACTTAACTCTACGGGTTTTAGCAAAGTGGTTGAGGGTCGAATAAGTGCTGCCGATAAGGAGCAGGGGACAATTACCTACTGGTGGAGCAGAACGGAGGATGGCAACAGATATGCTGATTTAGATTGCTATCAAGATGCTCAGTCAGCTATGCAACACCTAAATGGGTGGCGTGAGCATAGTGAGGAGTTTATGAAAAATGCAACCATTGGGCGTTGCCTAGTCCTTGGGGATGTTACCGATGATATTCGTGGGGAGCTGATAGCACTAACCCCACAATACATGAGCTTTTATGGTGGATTCAGTAAGGATAAACCCACTAACAGCGATACTATAAGTGATATTATTTGGAGCTTGGAGGGGAAAATAACCAACAAGGAGCTATTTAAGGAGTCAATGGAGAAACTAACCGTAATAACTAAGGCTGAGAGCGGCTCAATATGCTACCTATGGTATGTTGATGATGAGGATAATTTCTTTATCCTAGAGCATTACATAGATAGTGCTGCTGCAACGGAACACATGGCTACAAGCAAGAGTGTTGGCAACATATTCTTTGACTCAACTCAAATAGATAGGTTCCGCACTTACAGCAATATAAATAATAAGGAGTTAGCCGAGTCAATCAGCGCACTTAACCCTGAGAATCTAGAATTTATAGGTGGATTCTCTAAAGCATAAATGTATATGGAAACAATTTCACAACGTGAGCAAGTATTGGCTCTACTAAAAGCAATAGAAAGTGGTGATAGCACACCTATGAGTTATGTAAACCCTGACAAGTTCACCCAACACAACCTAACTGCTGGGGATGGCGTTAAGGGATTTGGTGAGATGTTAGCCTCGCTAGCTACTTACCCCGAGCCTGCCACGGTTAATACGGTGCGTGCCTTTACTGATGGTGATTATGTGGTGGCGCACTCTGATTATAATCTGTTTGGGGCTAAGGTGGGAATAGATATTTTTCGTTTTGAGGATGGGCGTATTGTTGAGCATTGGGATAACCTGCAAGAGCAACCTAGCACACCAAATCCTAGCGGTCACACCATGACGGATGGCGCAACAGAGATAACAGATGAGGATAAAACAGCCGCAAATAAGGCTCTAGTATTGCGTTTCGCCCAAGAGGTGTTGGTTGATCGCAACTATCAGAACCTAATACCCTATTTCAATGGGGATATATACATACAACATAACCCCGAGGTGGGTGATGGATTATCTAATTTCGGTGATACTATGTACAAATGGAGTAAAGCTGGGATGCTGATTCAGTATGATAAGATTCACAAGGTACTGGGAGAGGGTAATTTTGTGCTACTAGTTAGCGAGGGATATTTTGGCAAGGATAGGGGTGTACATACCTCATTTTATGACTTGTTCCGTGTTGAGAATAACAAGATTGTTGAGCATTGGGATGTCATAGAACCTATTCTACCTGACAAGGAGCAGAAAAACAGTAACGGGAAATTCGGATTCTAACATACTACTGATATCTATTAGAGGTGAGGGTATCTGACGTATCCTCTCCTCTAATAGATATCAGGTTTATATTGTGTAGGGGAAACGCCAATAACGGTGGTAAATGCTCGTGAAAATGATGAGTAATGTCTGAAGCCTACTTGCAGGAATATATCTTTATATAACAGTTCACCATTAGCATTTTTTATTAGCTCTTTTGCGCACTCTATTCTTATCTGACGTATAAAGGATTGGAATGTATGATCTCTCTCAGCTAGTTGACTAATTAATATTACACTGGTTATAGATGGATTATTATACTCCGTTAGAGTTTCTTTCATTGTTAAGTCTGTATTGGCATATAACTTATTTTCTACTATATACATATTTAGTTCATCAATGATATTAGGAATTTCTGACTGTTTATTTACGCTAATTTCGATAGCATTTATATCTAAAATATCATCTGAGTCCTTAGCAAATTCAGCACGCCAACCACCTTTTAAGCTCCAATTTAGGTTAACTTCATTGAATTTAGGGAAACTCTTATACACCCAAACACAATTTGTAAGCAACATAAAGGCGTAGGTTGTTACTGCACAGTAAATAGTCATAGTGATATCATTAGGAATAATAGCCAAAATAAAATATACCACTGAAATCATTGTGATAGCTATTATATATTTATATATCCAATGGAGGTTATACTCTTCGTTAGCTTGATTATTAGAGAGATATCTATTATAAATAGGTACTAATTTAGCGGCACTATATATCAACGCTCCCATATAGAAGACTTGCACTAATAACATGGATATACGCAACATAACAGTTATACTAAACATATCCTGTTTTAACTCCTCAAAGGTAGGATAATAGTGAAACCAATTTATCCCATTATATAAATTCCATACCATATTAGCTACTGCCACAATTATTGCAGGAAGTAGAAATATTAATACACTCTTTAGCTTACTATGAGTATGAAATAGCACAGCAATAGCATAAGCCATCAGTGATATTTGACAGAATATCCCCGTTAATATCAGATTGCAATAAAGATAACCTGAAATATCCCTACCGCTATCAACAAAATATATCTGACGACAAGCAAAAAAGGATATGGCAATAGTCCAAAACAGTAGTACTGCGATATATATACGACGCGGGTATGAATCTTCAGCAGCTTTCACCGCTATTAATAAGCTATATAAAATAATTGTAATTAATCCGATAATAGCTATAGATGGGATAATACTTTCTGACATAATCAAAACCTAAGATAACTTACATTTTAGTGTAATTCTAAAAACTGACCCTTAATAAACAAATGGGATAAGTAACAAATTTTATTCACCCCTATATTTGTATATTAAAATAACCAATATCCTTAAAACCTACTCACCTATTTACGGTTACGCACTGAACGTGTTACAGCTGTTGTACTTGAGGAGGAACTTATTGATGATGATTTGGCAACTGAAGAACTACTGCTATCATCGCTGGAGCTATTACTGCTACGTGATGAGCGTTTAACTGAGCTTTTCTTCTCCTTTTTAGTTACCTGTGTAGTATCATTAGCGGCAATCGCTAATAGCTCCTCACGTGATGGAACCCATATCGAATCATCATAAGTTAGTAGTCTATTCTCAATACTATCTTGTGCATTCTTTAGTGATGTTGAATCTGGGTAGAGTTGCATCAATGATAGATTTCGTAAGTTTTTAGTTTTATAAATCTCACCATCATACATACCTAATTGGAAATAATCATCATAGCTATATTGAGCTACATTATTATCATCACTTGCAAAGATTAATTGCTGTGCCATATATGGGCGGATATCTTTCAGCTGAACCCAGAACATAGGATACTTAATAGCCTCGCCTCCAAAATCACCTGAACGATGTAACACAGGACAGATAGCTGTTACCTTAGCCTTCATACGACTAGAAACTTTATCAAACTCCCAACGCTCCATAATGTAATAGCTCAACACCTCGTTAGTAGGCACATCACTCTCATCAATTGTATATTTTGGATTCTTGGCACTACTACCCTTAGCTTCGGTATAAAGGATATGGAAACGTTCAAGCATCTCCTTAACATCTATCTGATATGTTTCGGTGAATAGTTCACGACCATCCAGATACTCATACGCTTTAATCTGATTATCTGCTAATAGGCGCATAATTATACGGTATAAACACTCCTCCCCATCAGTTGGCATATCAGGATAATAGAGTGGAAGATTAGCCTCTTGTGTCAAATCTAACGAACGGTATATAACACGCATCCATGAAAGGTTAGCTGGAGAGACTTCACTCTCTTCATATATAGTTTTCATTCGCTCAGTAACACCTGTTGCTTTATCAGCACTATCGTCGTCAACTGTGCGCTTACGCATAATAGTTGAGCTACTGCTACTTTGTTGAGCTACCGAAGGTAGTACGGTTGCCATGGCACATACTCCTGCAATAAATATTTTAGTTAGTAATTTCATAATTATATTAATTTATTATTACCTCCATTGGAGATAGAATACGTTCGATACCATCAGGTCCTATTGCATTTACACGCGATACGTAAAAGCGTTTACCACGCGTAAGTCGTCTAAAGCTATTCTTTTGACGTGCTGAGAAGTTAGCTCCATCCGAAACCTCAGGAATAGCATTTCCCATTGAGTCAAAGAAGATAGTTTCAAAGCTAAGTACCTTATAATTAACATTTAACAAATCATCATCAATAGCGGCTGATATACCCTCAGCAGACAACAGTAACTGTTTAGCAAATGGTTTAGATCCTTTATATCTATCAACATTGCCATCACTACCAGTAAACTCGATATATGGCATTGGATCTGGTAAGCGACGCACACGGAACTCAGTAGAGGCTACCGTTTGTGAACGTCCATCTATATTAGCCGTTACTGTAACCACTGCAATACTACCCACCTTGGTAGGTTTAGCAATCCATCCATTAGCTGAACGTGACAATGACCCATTAGTCATAGTTGCTGATATATTATTAGGGGTAACCCCTGGTACTGCTATTGTGATAGGATTATCAATACCTGCATACAGCACATTCATCATAGTAGCAGAAACTGAAGCCATAGGCTCAATAACGGTGTATGTTGACTCAAATGGATATTTAGTACTCTCACCATTCCCATTAGGTAACTCTAAGTAACCTTTATAATCAAATACCCCTGTTCTGCTAGTTACAAATTCATATATTGATGATTCCCCATCAATCCTCTTATTGTCAATATAGAGCGTAGGACGTTGTGTTGTATCAACTGCCGCTAATACTATATTAGCGGTGTATTTACTACCACGCATAATATTCTTTGATGTTGGGATAACTAATGCATCTAGCTTATTAACTCTTACATCCTTAGCATCAATCTGGTTTATTAGTTGATTTAGGGCTTCACCCTCGGCGTATCGTACATCACTCTGTATCTTTGATAACAATGTTACCGCTGCAACAACTGGCATATGTTCAAATAGTGATGTTTCCCATGTTTGCTCAACCAGCGTACCCTCTTCACGCACTGGGTTGGTTGCTAATGCTGTTTCAATATTGCTTTTCTGCTGATTATCGGTCATTAATGATGATATATATTCACGATAGTTGGTTATTCTATTACGTAATTGCTCACCATTACTACCTGATGGAGGGAGCATTACAATTGCTGCCGCTTCGATATCATCCAAACGTTTTATATTATCTACATCACCATCCTTTCCGTCTGCTCGTTTTACTACAAGCGTCTTTAGCGAATCAATATAGCTATATAGTGCTTCCGTTTTATTAACTACCTCAGTAGCTTTGCTAAACGATACGCCCCCCTTTTCAGGGTTCAGTTTATTGAAATCTTCTAATTGTGTATATAGCGAGCTGTTACGCTCCTCTATATTTATATTAGTGCGGGACAACCCATCCTCGACCTGAATAAATCCATCCAACACATCAGATGAAACATTCAGTGCAAGCATAGCAGTAAGGACGATATACATTAAGTTTATCATCTTCTGCCTTGGTGTCAATTTTCCTGAGCCTTGCGCCATTACTTTTTATCATTAAAGTTAGTATCATCCATAGGGCGATACATATTAGAGCTCATTGAGCGTAACATCTTATCATACATATTATTCAACTGTTTCATATATTGCGACATACGTTCAGTCTCTTCCGAGAAACGCACACTCTCAACAGCTGATTTTTCATACATATCACGTATATCCTTCAATCCACGATTTACACGGTCAATATTATCTAATTGTGACGATATACTCTTCAACTGAATCTCATATATGGTATTAAGTCCCATAATATTACGATTAAGTGAGGACATCTGCTCGGCATATCCTGTTGAGCTATTAGATATTACATCTGAGTTATCTGTGATAGCTTGATAGCTACCTAACAGTGTTGCTGATACATTATTAAGTGATTCAGTTGTAGTTTTCAACTGCTCCATCTGCTGAGTGATACCTGATATTTGTGTTAAGTATTGTTGTGTTGCATCGGTCAACTCAGCCATCTGTGATAATTGCTCACTAGCGGATGCCATTTTAGATATGCTATCAGATAGACTAGCACTATCTGCATCAGATAGGTTAACACCCGATTGGTAGAATGTTCCGCCGCCACCGACAACGCCGCCGCCCTCAGCAAATTCAGCATTTCCACCACCAGCTATAACAACGCCGCTACCTGCGCCGCCACCGCCAAATGTAGGCTTATCCTCGGGGTCTTTAGATTCTAAAACGGGGAAAACCTCCTCCCATTTATACTCTTTAGCTGGCTTATCAAATGCTGTTAAGATAAACATTACCACCTCAGTACCCATACCTAGCGTAAGTAGTGCATTGCCACCAGGAAGGTGTAATATCTTAAATAGAGCACCCAATATAACGATTGCAGCACCAATACTATATGCGAAGTTAAAGAAACGTTGTCCCTTCTCACCTGAAAGGAATTTCTCAACACTATTTTTATATCTCTTATATTTGCCCATAACTCTCTAATTAATTGTGCAATTATTTCTTTTGATTATTTTCTTTTTGATACCCCACCTACTTGTGTGCGAACACAACGGAAACCTATATATGAACGTTGTTCATTCTGATACTCCCACATGCGTAAGTCGCTACGTATATTTTTAGCTACATCTTTCCATGAACCGCCACGTACTATTTTACGTGTCATCTTATATGGGTCTTCAGCAGATGCACTATATCTATATTCAGGGTTTAAGTCACTGGTTATTTTATCTATATTTTCAGTAAATGCTGTTGATGTCCATTCACTAACATTACCTGCCATATCATAAATACCAAATTTGTTAGGTGAGTATGTTCCAACACGTGATGTTATTAGGTTCCCATCACGCACATAATTACCCTCTTGTGGTTTAAAGTTAGCGTAGAAACAGCCCTCAGACTCAGATAGTGGATAATCCCCCTCCCAAGGGTATTGGTTGTCACTCTCACCTGCACGTGCTGCAAACTCCCACTCTGCTTCGGTTGGCAATCTAAATGGTTCGATATATACACCTTTCCCTGGTAATGAACGACGTAGATAATCGGTACGCCATGATGCAAAAGCGTTAGCTTGCTCCCAACTAACCCCTACTACTGGATAATCGTTATAGCTACCATTTGAGAAGTATAAACGCACATAAGGTTCGTTATAAGCATTCTCAAAATCATTTACCCAAACGGTTGTATCAGGATAGATATTAACGATATATGTATCTAGGAAGTCATATTCACCTGTCAATCCGCGCGAAATAGTTTCACGAATAATATCACCATCATCATTTACATAAGCTGTATCTTTTGAGATAATTGGTAGTTCAGTTGATACTGATACATCTGTATTATATTCACGACGTTTAGGGTCGATACGGTTTTTACGTTTCACAGCTTCGGTATGGTCATATATCTCATAACGATAATTCATCTGTACAGGATCTAATTCAGTCACACCTGTTATTGGGTTACGACGATATACACTTTGGATAGCGCGCTCCTCATCCTCAGTAGGGTTACGCCAAGGAATCTGAAGAGACCAATCAAGATATGGCTCAATAGGATTACCCTCTAAATCCTCAGTAATCTTAAATGCATCATTACCACCCCATGCAGGATCTGCTAAACGTTCACGGATTATTGAGTCACGTACCCAGAATAGGAATTGCTTATATTTAGAGTTAGTAATCTCAGCCTCGTCCATCCAGAATGCGTCAACCGAGGCACCACGAGCATTAGCCTTGATTTGCCATAAGCTATCCTCTTTTGAGACACCTAGTTTCATCGAGCCACGATCTACTAGCACCATACCATAAGGGATAGGTTCACTCCATGAAGTGCCGCTTACCCCTGTAACTTCGCCACCAGTACCCCCTCTTTGTGTTGATACACATGACGATATAGCTAGCACAATAACGATATAAATTATTAGTTTTTTCATATTCACCTCTCTAATATATTCTTAACAGGATAGATAATTACATAATCCTGATGCTTTTATGTTTGTTTTTATTCTTATCTGACAAGTCTAGTTTCATATTATACGCTACAAATATCTCATGGCTACCGCTACTAACCTTAGCTATTGCTGATGTACTATAATCATAACTATAACCGATATAAACATTCTTATATTCTGCTCCTAACAGAATAGATACTGCATCGTTATATCTATATGCAAAACCTCCCGATAGGAACTTCTTATATCTCAACCTCGCAGTCACCTCAGCTTGAGTTGTAGTCAAATCTGATCTAATTAACATTGATGGCTGTACTTCAAATAACGTGTTTTTTATAGGAATATTGCCACCTGCCATAAAATAAAATGCACGACCCGCCTCAAATTCATATAAAGTATCACCAGTATCACTCTCTGAACTTAGTGAAATTGTTGGCTGAGTAAGGTGTGTTGCTGAGATACCAACCCAGAAATATTTGTGAGTATAAAATGCACCGAAAGCTACATCAAACGCCATTCCACCTATATCAGTGGTGGGTATCCCCTCGTCAGTAGTACTCTGACTATCATCATCATCTGATGCTACTAGCTCCACTTCTGACCCTCTAAAAGTCTGATTAAGCATACCTGGTTGTAACCCTAAACTTAATTCACCACCGAAGAGATTAATTTTATATGAAAATTGTAATCCTCCCGACATTGAGGTGTATAAACCTAAAGTTTCTTGTTGTAAAACCACCCCCACACCTACACGTTTACCTAGTAGTTTAAGGGGAGAATCTGCCGCAACTACAAATGTACTAGGAGCATTAGTCATTCCTACCCATTGCATACGTGAGCCACCTATTATTTTTATAAAATCGGTTGTACCTGTTGCCCCTGGATTATAATAATTAGGGATAGCCCAATATTGTGTAAATTGAGCATCAACTTGCCCAAATATATTGGATGTAATAGCTGAATAAGCAATTACAACAATGCACAATATATATGATTTAATCCTCCCGCGCATATTACTCGAAATAGAATGTTAAGACCACCATATTAGATGTAACCTTTGATAATGAATTAGTAAAATACATAGCAGTCGGATCATCTTCTAAATCAGGGCGCGAACGATCCAGAATATCCGTCAATCCTAAACAGAATTTCAATTCAGGTATCAGCTTGAAATAATGCATATAGATATCACACCCGAAACCTATCGTAAACATCATATCAGCACTATTAAACATCAAAATATCAGGGGTACGCTTAGATACATCAAATGTACCCATTACTCCAGTAGTCACATATGGGCGTATATTTTTATATCTTAATGCTGAAATTTTCAAATCCACAGGTAGCACTATATAATTAGTCTTATAGTTTTGAGATTCAGCTACTCCATTAGTGGTATCATACATTTTAATCACCTTATTACCAAAATACATACCTGGTGAAACACGTAGATTAAAGTGTGTTGAAATTCTCATATCAGCCAATACATTTACACAGAATCCTGGTGAGGTAGATGGCACATCCATAAACCATGTCGAACCATCTTCTGCGACATATCCATTATGTACCATATTTAAATCCTGCGTATGTATCCCAACGGAGAACCCGAAGTGAAACAATTTCATATCAGCATAGGGTCTATTCAGAATCTTGTTATTATCCTGAGCAAACGTGGTTATTGCACTTATTAGCAATAATATAATTAATATTATTCTCTTACGTATTATCATTTTTATATAAATACTAACGCAAATTCATCTATCTTATTGCAGAGGTTGCAATTTTTCTCTATATTTGAATCACTAAAAGATATAGATATATGGATTGGAAAGATAAACTAGGAGCTGCATTTAATATTGACCCCGAAGATGTGGTAAAGAGTGCAACTGAGGAGAGTGAAAACGCTCAAGATGAGAGCCAGGAGATAGCTCATGCTAAACAGAACCTAAAGATTATGTTAGATAAACGTAACCGCAATGGCAAGTCGGTTACATTGGTAGTTGATTATATAGGCTCAGAGGTATCACTAAAGGAGCTTGCTAAGAGCCTAAAACGCGAATGTGGCGTTGGGGGTTCAGCACGCGCTGGTGAAATACTTATTCAGGGGGATTTCCGCGATAAAATCCATAAAATCCTAATAGCTAAAGGGTATCGAGCTAAAATAATTTAAGTAAGAGAGAGTAGAGATGCTAAATATTCACAAAGCCTCAGCTGGATCGGGTAAAACATTCACATTAGCCTATGAGTATATTAAATTACTCTTAGGACGCAAAGATGAGAATGGAGATTATAAACTTAACACATACGCTAAGTGCGCTCATAGTAGTATCCTAGCTATTACCTTTACCAATAAGGCAACGGATGAGATGAAGCATCGTATCATTAAGGAATTAGCAGCACTTAGCCAAAAGGATAATCTTAGTAGCGCGTATCTGAATCTTCTAAAAAGTGAATTTGGGGCTACCACTGAACAGATTCAACAGAGTGCTTCTAATGCATTAAAGTCATTACTTAATGATTTTAATAATTTCAATGTTAGCACTATCGACTCATTCTTTCATAGTATTCTACGCACATTTGCTCGTGAGGTTGATATCCCATATAACTACGATATTGAGTTACAAGATAATTATGCTATTAAGGTTGGTATCAATGATTTACTCACCTCATTAAGTAATAGTCCAAATAGGAAACAGTTACTAGATTGGCTAGAGAAATATATGTTTAATCAGATTGACAATGATAGCAATTGGAATATTTTTGCTGAAAAGAGTCATGACCGCGGAACATCACTTTTTTCACTAGCTCGCAACCTAAGTAATGAAGAATTTAAACGACACCAGACTGAGTTAGAGGTATATCTTGAGGATAAGGATAGGTTATCTGAATTTCAGAGATTGCTGAATGAATATATTGAGAGTAGCCTAGAAACAATTAATAATACGGCTAAAGAGTTTGAGCAATATATAATAAACAGACTAGGGGTAACACTAGATTGTATTAGCCGCAGTGGTGGTTTACAAGGATTTCGTAAAATATTAGAGAAGGGTGCAAGTGTAGCACTACCAGCAGGATTTGCCATCGCCACTGAAAAGAGCGATAAATGGTTTACTAAGAGTAAGGCTAAAAATTTAATTCTTCACGAAAACGATATAGCTACAATTTCAGTATATATTGACACAGTCTTAGAGGCTAAGAGTATAATACTAAACTATGAGCTAACTAGGGCTAATCTATATGCATTAGGGTTATTGGGGGATATCAATAGTCATATGTTTAAGTTTCGTAACGAAAATAATTTGATATTACAATCAGATACTAATGAATTGCTTAGTTCTATTATCAAAGATGATAGTGACACACCATTTATTTATGAGCGTGTAGGGATAATGCTTAAACATTTCTTGATTGATGAATTTCAAGATACATCACGCTTACAATGGGCTAATATGCATCCATTGCTATCAGAGAGCCTAAGTCAAGGTAATGATAACTTAATTATTGGGGATCAGAAACAATCAATATATCGTTTCCGCAATGCAGATCCTAACTTGTTACAAAATCAAATAGAATATGACTTCTCAGGGTATATCCCTAGCAATAGCAGTAATATGAGTACTAATTGGCGTAGTGCGCGTAATATTATTGAGTTTAATAATATACTATTCCTATCCTTAGCTAAGGAGCTGGATTGCACCGATTTCTATTCAAACGTAGAACAATTGGTTGCCCCTAAAAACAGGGATAACCATGGGTATGTAAATATAAACTTCATAGAGGAAACAGAGGATAAAAAGTGGAAAGAGATAGTACTAGATGAGCTGCCCGAACGTATAAATTCAATGCTTAGTCGTGGGGTGAAACAGAGCGATATAGCCATACTAGTAAATAAACATAGTGAAGGTACTGAGGTTATTGAATGTCTATTTAAATATAATAAAGATAATCCTACATCTAATCTAAAGATAATATCGGATGAATCGCTATTACTTAAAAATTCACCAGCTGTTAGACTGATTATAGGGGTACTCCGAAACCAAAATTGCAGTAATAGCAGTAGTGACACCTCTAAAGAGAAAATTTCAACTCTACTAAAGGTGTATGAGGAATCACTCTCAAATGGTCATAGTACATCATCAGCCCTAAGCATAGGGATATCAGCTATCAATAGTAATAGTAGCTCCTCAATTGAGTCAGCTACAACATATAGCTCCTCACTAATATCTATAACTGAAGATATAATTAATAAATATATAACTGGAGCTGTTAGAGTTACTGAGAATGCTTATATCCAAGCGTTCCAAGATACGATTATTGATTTCTCGGCACGCTATACCCCAACAGTTCACCATTTTATTAAGTGGTGGGATGCTAATGGGGATAAGATAACTATCAATTCACCAGCTAACTCAGATGCAATAACCGTTATGACTATCCATAAATCTAAAGGGTTAGAGTTTCCATCTGTTATTATCCCATTTTGTGAATGGGAATTAGATTCAGGACGTGGATTTATATGGATAGCACCTAAACTTCTACATAATATCAAATCTGAAATAGTACCTAATATTGTACCTATATCTTACACTACTAAATTACAAAATAGTGAGTATGCTAAGGAGTATAACGAAATACGTAAAGCTAATATTATTGATACCTTAAATAAGAGCTATGTAGCCTTTACTCGTGCTGGTCAGGAGTTACTAGTTTATACTCCCGCTAAACCATCCAAGGGTTATATTAGTGAATATCTAAATTCACTGATAGAGGATAAACCATATATTAATGGCAACCTAATAAATTTCAGTAGCGATAATCCTCCAACAGATGATAATATGTATCTAATTAGCGATTATTCTATTAATCTTAAAATACCTAATCTTCGTTATAAATTAACTTCGACAGCACCTGCATATACTCCACAAGAGCATGGAATCCTACTACATAAGATATTTGGGTTAATCCAATATGCTGATAACTTAGAGAGTGTTATCAACCAATGCCAAAGCAATGGATTAATTAAGAGCGAGAATAGTACTGAGATTTATGAGCTTATCTATAATGCTATTAATTATTCTGAGCTAACAGCATCATGGTTCGCACGTGGTAATCGTGTACTTATGGAGCGAACTGTTATTAATGGCTCTAACTTGCGCCGTCCAGATAGAGTTGTTATTGACTCCAAAAACAATGTAACTATAATAGATTATAAATTTGGAACAACCCACTCCACTAAATATAAGAAACAAATATCTGAATATATAGATATGCTAAAGGGTGTAGGCTTCACCAATGTCACAGGTTACCTATGGTTTCCTAATGAGATGGTTATTGAGCAGATAAACTAGCCCCCCTTGACCAACTTAACTAATTCAATTTTTGAGGCACTCTTCTTTAAGATAGTAAATGTCAAATCATCTAATACAATCTGTTCACCCTCCTCTGGGAGTATCTCCATATTATATAATAGATAACCTGCTAGGGTTTGGTATTCATCACTTTCAGGTATCTCAATATCAAAGTTTTCATTAATAGCTTCTATTTCAACACGTGCTGAAAATTCATAGCTATTATCAGCAATCTGACGTGAAATTAGGTTTTGATTATCATGCTCATCCTCAATCTCACCAAATATCTCCTCAACGATATCCTCTAATGTTACTAACCCCGCTGTACCACCAAACTCATCTATGACAATTGCCATGCTTCGTTTCTTCTCCATTAAGGTTTTCATCATTTTACTAGCTAACATACTCTCAGGAGCGCATGGAACACTCTTAATCTGTTGTTTCCACTCACGATTAGGATCAAAAAGTTCACTAACATGTATATAACCTAAGATATTATCTATATCATCCTTGTAGATTACCAATTTAGATAATCCTGTTTTAGTAAACTGCTCACTTAGCTCTTCACGTGTAGTCTTATCTATATCTAAAGCGACCATCTCATTACGTGGGCACATACATTCACGTAGGTGAATCGTTGAGAACTCTAATGCATTATGAAATATCTTCACCTCCTGTTCAACCTCCTTGTTATCCTCCTCCTGTGACTCAATATTCTCTTGGATATATGCATCTAATTCGTCGCGTGTAATTGCGCGTATCTGCTTATCTAGTTTAACCCCGAACAGTTTCATTATCATTGTTGATACAAAAGATGTGAATAGTGATATCGGATACAGCACCAAATAGAATATATACAATGGGATAGCAAAGCTACGCAACGAAGCTATTGGATTAATCCTGAAAATAGTTTTAGGCATATACTCACCCGTTATTAAAATAACTATGGTTGAGAATATTGTCTGTATTGTCAATACAAAAGCATCATTGTCATATATGTTACGGAAAATAGGTTCAAAGATAATAGCCATCCCCATACCATAAATAACTAACATTATATTGTTACCTATTAACAGTGTTGAGATAAACATAGATTTATTCTTAAAGAAAATATCTATTAATCGGTTAATTACGCCACCTTTCTTTACATCTAACCCTACACGTACCTTATTAGAGCTAACAAATGCTATCTCCATTCCTGAGAATAGGGCTGAAAACGCTATTGCTGCTATTGTCAATATTATTATATTAGTTGATATGGTCACCATGGAGTTATTTACTTTCTAAATTTTGGATGCTATCATTTATGGCTATATTTGTAGTATCACTCACACGTTTTTGTTTCTCCTCAACAGGGAAAATACCTGATGGTTCTAGTAATCGATATGACGAGAAACTCTCATTTGATCTAAAACCATACCCCTCGATAATACGATCTTTACGTGTAATATGTATAAATGAGTCTGAATATAACTCTTTAGCATTCTGATCCCAGAATAGTTGTTGGGTTAACATTGTCTCCTGCTCGATATTCTGGATTGCTACATTATGGTTTAGTTCCCATAACTTTTTATCTTTATGATATACGGCTGAATCTGCTTTGATATATGCAACTACTTGGAATAGCGAATCAAACTTCTCGATATATAATCCATCTGGAAATATCCATATTGGAGGTTCTGTATTCTCATACATCTGCCATTCCGCAGCAGTCAAACGATATTGCGTAATTCCCGAATCACTTATCAGAGTCTTAATGTCACGTGTAATAATCGTAGCTAATGAATCTGTCTCGATATATGCAACCTCAACACCCTTTTCATTCTTACACCCTATAAAGAATATTATAGCTGCAACGATGAATAATATATTCCTAGCTATCCCCATCCGTTTCTATTAGTTTAGCTTACTCTGCCAGAACCACAACTCGTTAAAGTTGACCCCAACAGTTATTGTAAAGTAATCCTCCTTAATTAATAGTGTAGGCTCAGTTTCACGTCGTTTATACTCAAAGCCTAGATTTATAATCGTCTTATCACTAGGTGTTGGTAAACCAAAACCTAACGAAGCTCCATACTCACGTATATTGTTACCCCCTATATTAATATAATCTTGTGTATAGAATGCACCGAAACGGTATCTTATTACCTCGTAATATTTACCTCTCTTCTTAGGGATTAATTCACCACCGAATGAGTACTTCCATCTATCAACAAAGCTAGCTCCAAAGTCATATCCCTCAATTTCTGAATATGTAGCATCGCTCCAATTTTGGTATGTTACATCTGCCTCAACCATAAATCGTTGATCATAGGTATAACTAATACCACCACCGAATGTGTTAGGAAGGGAGTTATTACCCTTTAAATCTACTACCGCTATCGTATCCGCTGACTCATCAGATGTCATATCATAATATAGAGCTAATGATTCACCATGTAACGATTTAGCTGGTGAATAAACCAAACCTAAAGTAGTTTTATGTTTTGAGCCAAAATTCATTGTATATTGTAAACCTGCTTTAAGGTTCCAATCACGAACTCTTAATTGTTGTTCATACATTGATGTGCTACCTGAATTAGTGTATGCGAAAAGGTCATTTACGACATTACCAAACATATATGAGAAGTTAAAACCTAACGAAAGTCCCTTATATACACGTCCACTGAAACCAACATACAGCTCATTAATACCACCGCCACCTAATTGACCCTCAATCCCATTATCTATATCTGCGGTATAAGCATATCCAACTGATGAATATGGTACTAACCCGATACTTGCTCCCATATATTTAGTTATGGGGAATTGCATTGTTATATAATCAAGACTTGCACCTAGCATCTGTCCTGTGGTATCATTCTCAGTAGCTTCAAGACCAGTTAGACTTAACCCAAAATCCCACAAGAATGTCAATGAGTCAATTGACGCATACGAAGCGGGATTCATCACATTTATCTGACGACCATCACTCATTGCATAACCAATCCCCCCCATAGCACGTTGCGCACTGGTGACATTATCCATAAGAATACCATATCCATATTTTGAATATGCAGTCATTGAAGTTTGAGCTGTAGCAGTTAATGCTGAAACAATAGCAATAGCTATTATTAGTACCTTGTTATATAATTTC
>JAWXTT010000010.1:0-25486 GCA_044433325.1 Bacteroidales bacterium | reverse complement strand
TAGTGAGTATAGTGTACGTCACGTACCTCGAAACCTGCACGCTCACGTGACAGACCACCAGGACCTAACGCTGACATTCTTCTCTTATGTGTAATCTCAGCCAATGGATTAGTTTGGTCCATGAATTGAGATAACGCATTAGTACCAAAGAAGGTATTGATAACCGATGAGATAGTCTTAGCGTTAATCAGGTCAATAGGAGTAAAGACCTCGTTATCGCGTACATTCATTCTCTCACGGATTGTTCTAGCCATACGCGCTAGACCAACACCAAATTGGTTATATAATTGTTCACCAACGGTTCTTACGCGACGGTTACTCAAGTGGTCAATATCATCCACATCAGTCTTAGAGCTGATAAGCTCAATTAAGTACTGAATGATAGCAATAATATCCTCTCTAGTTAATACTTTAACATCATCAGCAGTTGAAAGATTCAACTTTTTGTTGATACGGAAACGACCTACTTCACCTAAGTCATAACGTTTCTCTGAAAAGAATAGAGAAGTAATAACCTCGCGCGCACTAGCGTCATCTGGTGGCTCGGCGTTACGTAATTGTCTATAGATATATTGAATTGCCTCTTTTTCTGAGTTACTTGTATCTTTTTGAAGCGTATTGAAGATAATAGAGTAATCAGAAGTATTAACATCCTCTTTGTGCAGTAAGATGTTAGATATTCCTGAATCAATTATCTCTTGAATATGCTCCTCCTCAATAATAGTCTCACGATCAATCAATACATCATTACGTTCGATTGACACAACCTCACCAGTATCTTCGTCAACAAAATCCTCTATCCATGTTTTTAGAACACGAGCAGCTAATTTTCTACCAATTGCCTTTTTAAGGTTAGTCTTGTTAACCTTAATCTCCTCAGCTAGTCCAAATATTTCAATAATATCCTTGTCACTCTCCAATCCTATTGCACGCAATAGTGTAGTAACAGGTAATTTCTTTTTACGGTCAATATACGCATACATGACGTTGTTAATATCTGTCGCAAACTCAATCCATGAACCACGGAATGGGATAATACGCGCAGAGTATAACTTAGTACCATTTGAGTGTGTACTTTGTCCAAAGAACACACCTGGTGAACGGTGTAATTGAGAAACGACAACACGTTCAGCACCATTGATAACAAATGTACCTTTTTCTGTCATATATGGGATAGGACCCAAATATACATCTTGTATTACAGTCGCAAACTCCTCATGGTCTGGATCTGTACAATACAATTTTAACTTTGCTTTTAGCGGAACACTATAAGTTAGCCCACGACGTAAGCACTCATCTATATCATAGCGAGGTGGATCTATATAGTAGTCTAAGAATTCAAGAACGAAATTATTACGTGTATCTGCTATTGGAAAATTTTCAGCAAATACTTTGTATAGACCTTCATTCTTTCTCTTTTCAGCTGGTGTATCTAATTGCAGGAAGTCATGAAATGACTTCAATTGCACCTCAAGAAAATCTGGATAAGGTAGTGGATTCTTGATTGATGCAAAATTAATACGTTGATTGTTTTTTAAAACTGACATTGAAAATTATAATTAGGTGAACTCAAAATAAATTATAACACAAAAAGGTTAAGAATCTACCTTATGGGTGATTCTTAACCTAATTACCTGAAAATCAGGTAATATTATTTAAGTTCAACTTCAGCGCCAGCTCCTTCTAATTGACCCTTTAAACCTTCAGCTTCAGCTTTAGGAAGAGCTTCTTTGATTACGCTAGGTGCACCGTCCACTAATTCCTTAGCTTCTTTAAGACCTAGACCTGTTAATTCTTTAACAAGTTTAACGATCGCTAATTTACTTGCACCAGCTGCTTTAAGTACTACATCGAAAGATGTTTTTTCTTCAACTGCAGCGGCTGCAGGACCAGCAGCAACAGCAACAGCTGCAGCAGCAGGTTCGATTCCATATTCTTCTTTTAAAATTTGAGCAAGTTCGCTTACTTCCTTTACTGAAAGGTTAACTAATTGTTCTGCAAAAGCTTTTAAATCTGCCATTTTTGTATGATTTATTTGATTGTTTATTAATTTTATTCTTTGTTTGATAATGTCTCAAGTATTCCGTGTAGCTTATTTCCTGAAGATTGTAATGCTGAGATAACATTCTTAGCAGGTGATTGTAATAAGCCGATAACGTCGCCAATAAGTTCGTTCTTGCTCTTCAAGCTAGCCAATGCTTCTAGTTGGTCAGCACCAACATATACTGATTCCTCAACATATGCAGCTTTTAAAGCTGGGTACTTGTCTTCCTTTTTACAGAAGCTCTTGATTAGTTTAGCAGGAGCATTTCCTGTGTTACTTAGCATTAATGAAGTTGAGCCTTTAAGGGCTACATAAAGTCCAGAGTAATCTACACCACTTTGTTCCAACGCTGCTTTCAACAAGGTATTCTTAACTACCAATAGTTTTACTTCAGACTTGTTACATTCGCGACGTAAAGCACTTGTCTTCTCTGCATTAAGACCAGTCGTTTCAGTTAAATATAATGCGCTATACTCATTAATAGTATTAGCGATATCTTCTATAATGATTGCTTTATCTTCCTTTCTCATTTCTCTTTAATCTTTAATTATTCAGCGATTGATTTAGTGTCAATCTTTAATCCAGGACTCATAGTACTTGAAAGATAAATGCTTTTAAGATACGTACCTTTAGCAGTAGCAGGTTTCAATTTGATTAAAGCGTTAACGAATTCCTTAGCGTTGTCAACGATTTGTTCAGGAGAGAAAGATACTTTACCGATTGAGGCATGCACTATACCATTCTTATCAACTTTAAAGTCGATTTTACCTTGTTTCACTTCTTTTACAGCTTTAGCTACATCTACGGTAACAGTACCACTTTTAGGATTAGGCATTAGACCACGAGGACCTAATATTCTACCTAAAGCACCGATTTTACCCATGATAGCAGGCTGAGTTATGATTACGTCTATGTCAGTCCAACCACCTTTGATCTTGTCAATGTATTCATCAAGACCTACATATTCCGCACCAGCTTCCTTAGCAGCAGCTTCAGCATCTGGAGCACAAAGCACCAATACCTTTACTTGCTTACCTGTTCCGTGTGGTAATGAAACCACACCGCGAACCATTTGATTTGCTTTACGAGGATCTACGCCAAGACGCACGTCGATATCCACAGATGAATCAAATTTAGTGAAAGTAATTTCTTTTACTAATTCTGAACCCTCTTTTAGTGTGTATATCTTCCCAGCTTCAATCTTCTCTAAAGCTAACTTTTGATTTTTTGTCAGTTTACCCATGTCAATTGAAGTTTTTTAATTAATTTCTGGAAATGCACCCTTAACAGTAATACCCATACTTCTAGCAGTACCAGCTACCATTTTCATAGCTGAATCTACAGTAAAACAGTTCAAATCTGGCATTTTATCTTCAGCAATTTGTTTTACCTGTTCCCAAGATATCTCAGCCACCTTATTACGGTTAGGCTCAGCAGAACCACTTTTTAACTTGCTAGCCTCTAACAGTTGAACTGCTACTGGAGGAGTTTTAACAACGAAGTCAAAGCTCTTGTCTGCATAATAAGTGATTACAACTGGTAAAATTTTACCAGCCTTGTCTTGAGTGCGGGCATTGAACTGCTTACAAAATTCCATTATATTAATACCCTTAGAACCTAATGCAGGTCCCACTGGTGGTGAAGGGTTTGCCGCTCCACCCTTGATTTGTAATTTTAGCTGTCCAGCAATTTCTTTTGCCATTTTCTTTAATTTTATTGTATATAAATACTATGTAGGAATTAGACCATACGTAACATTACGGTATTATTCCCTTTCTACTTGCGAATTTTCCAACTCAAGAGGTGTCTTACGTCCAAAAATCTTAACCATAACCTTCAGTTTACGCTTCTCTTTACTAACCTCTTCGATTACACCTGAGAATCCGCTGAAAGGTCCATAATTAACCTTAACAGTTTCACCTACGATATAATCATTTACTCCGCTTTCCTCTACCTCTTGTTGTTCATCGGCAGCACCTAGCATACGAGCAACTTCTGATGCACGTAATGGTTCAGGATCACTCCCTTTACCCTTACCGCCCAGAAATCCGATTACGTTAGTTGTGTTACGTAATGTGTGAATTACTTCACCCTGAAGAATACACTCTACAAAGACATAGCCAGAATAAAGGTTACGCTCTTTAAGCACCTTTTTTCCGTTACGCGTTGTATAGATTTTCTCCGTAGGTATCAATACCTGCGATACATAATCTCCCAGATCAGTATTTTTGATAGCTGCATCCAGTATCTCCTTTACTTTTCCTTCTTTACCTGATATAGCACGTAATACGTACCACTCTTTATTACCCTCAGCCATTGACTTTTCTCTTACTTTGAATTAAAAATACTATTATTACCTTCTCTAGTTGTTTAAACTATAAATAAAATGCATTATAGTATCAATTCCCAAATCCATTAAAAGTATAACTAATGCTATGATGATGGAAGCTACCATAACAATAATACTACTATTAATCAATTGGCTCTTAGTTGGCCAAGAAACCTTATAAACAAGTTCGTTATAAGATTCCTCGATATCCGTAAATAATTTCAATTTCTTCATTCTATTTTTCTTCTTTGGCACAGGACGAGAGGCTCGAACTCCCGACACCTGGTTTTGGAGACCAGTGCTCTACCAACTGAGCTAGCCCTGTATGTAGTCGGCTGTCGTTTCCTTCAGCCGACGTTAATTTTTGTTGTCTAATTACCTAAGTATTAGTCAATGATTTCAGTAATCTGACCAGAACCTACTGTACGTCCACCTTCACGAATAGCGAAACGAAGACCTAAGTCACAAGCTACTGGGTTGATTAGTTCTACAGTGATTTCGATGTTATCACCAGGCATTACCATTTCAACACCTTCTGGAAGTGTGATTTCACCTGTTACATCTAATGTACGGATATAGAACTGAGGACGGTATTTGTTGTGGAATGGAGTGTGACGACCACCTTCTTCTTTCTTCAAGATATAAACTGAAGCTTTGAATAGTGAGTGTGGAAGAACTTTTCCAGGGTGAGTTAATACCATACCACGTTTGATAGCGTTTTTATCAACACCACGAAGTAATAGACCTACGTTATCACCAGCTTCACCTTGATCTAGAAGTTTACGGAACATTTCAACACCAGTTACAACTGATTTCATGTTTTCTGCACCTAGACCGATGATTTGAATTTCTTCACCTACTTTGATGATACCTGTTTCAATACGACCTGTAGCAACTGTACCACGACCTGTAATTGAGAATACATCTTCAACTGGCATCAAGAAAGGTTTGTCAATGTCACGTGGAGGAAGTGGAATCCAAGTATCCACAGCATCCATAAGTTCCATTACTTTATCTTCCCATTCTTTTTCACCGTTAAGACCACCTAAAGCAGAACCACGGATAATTGGTGTGTTGTCACCATCATATTCATAAGCTGAAAGAAGATCACGCATTTCCATCTCTACAAGATCGAACATCTCTTCGTCATCAACCATATCACATTTGTTTAGGAATACAACGATCTTAGGAACGTTTACCTGACGAGCTAGAAGGATATGCTCACGTGTTTGAGGCATAGGACCATCAGTAGCAGCAACTACGATGATTGCACCATCCATTTGAGCAGCACCAGTTACCATGTTTTTAACGTAGTCAGCGTGTCCAGGACAGTCAACGTGCGCATAGTGACGATTAGCTGTTTCGTATTCAACGTGTGAAGTGTTGATTGTGATACCACGTTCTTTTTCTTCAGGAGCGTTGTCAATTTGATCGAATGATTTAACCTCTGAAAGACCGTTCTTTGCCAATACTGTAGTAATAGCTGCGGTCAAAGTAGTCTTACCATGGTCAACGTGACCAATTGTACCGATGTTAACATGCGGTTTGGTCCTTGAAAATTTCTCTTTAGCCATAACTTTATTTTATTTTTAATTAATGATTAACCTTGTTACATATTTTAAATGCGAGCCGATGACGGGATTTGAACCCGTGACCTCTTCCTTACCAAGGAAGTGCTCTACCCCTGAGCTACATAGGCAATTTGAGCGGAAGACGAGGCTCAAACTCGCGACCCTCAGCTTGGAAGGCTGATGCTCTATCAACTGAGCTACTTCCGCAATTATCCTTTTGTGGGCAAAGATGGATTCGAACCACCGTAAGCGTAAGCTAGCAGATTTACAGTCTGCCCCATTTGGCCACTCTGGTATTTGCCCCCTTGTTTATCAATATTTCAATTTCACTTCCACTGCTATCATACAGCTTCAATCCTCGCAACTACTTATCTCTATAAGCACCGCATTAAAATGTCAATATCACCTTTTCAGGTTGAGCCTCTTGTCGGATTCGAACCAACGACCCCGAGATTACAAATCACGTGCTCTGGCCAACTGAGCTAAAGAGGCGTTTTATTTTACCCCTACCAAAACATAATAGGAGAACTAAACGACTGCAAAGGTACGCAAATTTTCCAACTAACAAAATATATCACTCTCTTTTTTCAATCTTTTTGCTATTTTTATTCTGAAAGCATATATTTCCATCTAAAAGTCCGCATTACACAATACCTAAGCAGACCCACCACATATCTACCATACGAAGAAAAACCTCGCCAATCCTACTCTCATCACCTAACTTTACTAAAGAAGATGACAATTACAGCCCCGACCTGAACAAATCCACATATTACGGTGTATCTAGCAGTTTACAAATTTAATAAGTATATTTCAATTATAAAAAAATTATGGCAAGAAAAGCACTTGCCCTCTTGCCATATTTTTTTTTGGGGGGGGCATCGAATAATTGGTTTTATTCAATTTTCAGAAGTCCCCTTTTATAATTTACTTATCCTTTTTACGAGAAATCTGCTTAATCAACGCCTCCATTGCTAAATCAAAAGCCTCTTCAAAGGTATCAGCCACCTTAGATGCAAAAAATTCCTCTTTAGATGGAATAATCACCTTTACGCCAACCTCCTTATTACAAGCGGTTTCAGGCTTGATAACCTTTAGAGAAACATCAACATCTGCAATATCTGCATTATGCTTATTCAACTTTTCAGCCTTTTTGTTAATAAAGCTCACTAACTTTTCTGATACATCAAAATGAATCGCTTTAATCTTTACTTCCATAATAACCTCCCTTTTTAGTTGCTCGTGGATGAGCTTGTTTATAATTCTCCTTTAACTCACTAAATGTAACATGCGTATAAACCTGCGTTGCAACCAATGACTGATGCCCTAACAATTCCTTGACACTATTCAACTCAGCCCCATTATTCAACAGAGATGAAGCGAAACTATGTCGTAGCACGTGAGGACTCATCTTAGAAGCTGCATCCACTGCCGCAAGCTTAGAATGCACTACATTATATACCAATGATGGATATAATGGTTCACCACTGATTCTTGTAAAGAATCTTTCAGTATCCCCACCAATCACCATATCTTTAACCTCTCTATACTGGCTAATAGCATCTGAGAGTTCATCACCAAAGGGTATTATTCTAGATTTAGAACGTTTACCCATAACTTTCAACTCCTTTACCGTTGTATCAACATCTTTATCTAGTAAAGATATCAATTCTGCTCGACGCATACCAGTTGTATATAACATTAATAGCATTAAATTATCACGCACCGACTCAAAGTCAGATTTATCAAACACCACCCCCAACACAACATCCATCACGTCTGGCTTAACATAACTAGGCAACACCCTTTTAACCTTAGCCATCTCGATATCCATAGTTGGATCTTCGACTACCATACCCTGCTTAATCAGATATCGATATAGAGCGCGCAACGATTGCACCTTACGCCTAATTGAGCGCGAGCCAACACCACTCTTTGAGAGCTGCACCATCCAACCACGCACATCAGCTGAAGTCACCAATTCAGGCTTAAACTCCTCATTTACACCATTTGTACAATATTCAATAAACTGAGTAATATCCCCCCTATAAGACAAAACGGTATGAGCTGAACGATTCAACTCATACCGTATATATTTTATGAAAGATTCTACTAACATATCCTCAGCGTTGTTTTTAAAACTATCAACGCAACTAATATAGTTAGTTTTTCTTAGTTTTCCAAATTTTTAGAGCAAAAAATTACTCTTCGTTGCAACGTAATTGTTGAACATAAACAGCTTTAATCATCTTCTTACGATTTGCAACTGATGGTTTTTCAAATGCTTGACGTGCGCGAAGCTCTTTAACTGTTCCTGTTTTCTCGAATTTTCTTTTGAATTTTTTTAGAGCTCTTTCAATATTTTCGCCCTCTTTAACTTGTACGATAATCATCTTTTCTATGTTTTTATTTAATTATTTCTATATTTTTTAATTCATATCCTATACTAACACGCTCTCACTTATGAATTAATTAAGTGAAATACATACGCTATACAGCGTTAATCAGCAATATTTATCTTTTATTTGTTTATCCATATTTCTATGCTATCCCTTTACTATCAAAGTCTTAGCACAGTCTATAATGACAACCCCCTTTCAAATTCGATATGAATTATATCTTTTAATTTTTCTTTTTCAGTGCGCAAAGATAGTTAAGATTTCAATCACACACAAATAATTACCAAAATATTTTCCTCGGGTAGATTCAACTTCTCAAATCACAAAACAGACTATTCTTAAGTAGGGTAAAGTAATTGTTGGTGTGTTTTTAAGAGTGCTATTGGAGATGAGATTTTTTGCCATTAAATCGAGAACATAGTTGTTCTATATTGAAATTTAATAGTGAAAAATATCGCTTCAAGAGTGCGGTTAAAAATATGGCAATAATTGTTTTACACTACTTTAATACAAACAAAAACAATTTCAAACAATGGAAGAAAAGACACTTACGCTCGAACAGGAGCAGACGATTATGAAAAGAGCCTATGAGCTAAAGACAGAGAAGAAACTACGCAAGAAATTCCCTATGGTAGTATTTGGTGATACTGATTGCGATGAGCGAGAGGTATATGTGGCATACTTCAGCGAGCCATCGTTCCCAACATTCAGCAAGTTTATGGCAGCATCTAAAAAGGATGAGGTTACAGCAATGCGTACCCTAGCTAAGGACTGCTATTTGGAGGGAGATAAGGAGCTTGTCGACAACGATTCTCTATTCCTTTTCGGTCTTATGGGTCAGCTCTCGGAGATTATTACAACTCGCCAAAGTCAACTCGTAAATTTATCGAAAGCTGGAAAGTAGGTGAATCAGACAGGATACGTCAGAGAACGATTTATGTACGGCACTATTTTCCAGCAACGAACTTTGAAACCCTTTCTGATGATGAGTTTGCTATGCTTTCAGAGGAGGCGTTGTGGCTACACAACCAAATGGTCGTAAGTCGAATGACTGCTAATCTCCCAGCAGTTAATTAGTAAATAATTGTGTTACCTAAAGCCTCTGTTTAGGCTTTCTAAATATAAAATAAGTAAGCATTATATTACCACATTACCGTAATAAAGGCTTTCTTTATAAAAAATCATAAAGAAAGCCTTACTATATTTATTGAGGTTAAATAATTGTTAGCTCCCTCAATATCATTCTTCTATTATCTATTATAAAATGCTGCTTAGAACTCTTTTCCCCATTTGGCGAAATATTCACGTTTTATCATAAACCTTTTATACTCATCCTTTTCAGCATATGCCTGTTTAGCAGCTTCTACAAATTCAGAATCATACTTTTCAAAATACTCTATCAAATCTAAGTAGAAGAAGTCATCATAAGCCTTTGTATCTTTAAGACATGTAGGAAGTGTATGTGCTTTTAAGATCATTCTTAAATCCCTACCATTTTCTGAAAAATCTACAATTATATTATCCTTATTATAACCCACTATACACCATTTATCTTTATCTGAAAAACTAATGACATTATCCTTATCCTCAACAATATATGGCATATTATAGTGGTAATACGTACATTTATAACTATTATTATTATTTTGATCATCAAATACAGCCCACTGTTCACCATTTTCTGGCACTCCTCTTGGGATCATGGCATGACAATTACAATAAGCATGCAACTCTTCATCAGCAAATCTATATTGCATTCCATAAGCTCCATCCATATCTTTATAAATATCATCTTTTCCTATATTATCTCCATCTCGCTCATAAGTAGCACTTTCAACCCATTCCGTGCCATTCATCTCTGCAAGAAACTCTGCCATAGTAAAATCAGTAGTAGCCTCTATTAATTCATCTCCACCACCACGAACAAACCCCTCAGGGATTTCATTATTACAACTGCTAATAAGCAACAATCCAGTTGCCCAAATAGCCAACATTTTTAGATTTTTCATAATTTTTATTTTTTTATTCTGGTCTTAAATCAACTATCATTTCCATATCATTGGTATCATAATTATTAAGGTTAAATGTAAACACATCATAAACCCAGAAATATGTTATTGGTTGTCCATTAGCAGGTTCAGTAGCTGTGTATTCATTAGTATATGCGTAATCACCATTACTTGCTCCACCCCAACCAATATTAAAATGAATATAGGTATATTCATTATCCCAATTATATATATTTAATATTGTATCTTCAACAGGATTCCCATCATAATCATAGGCACGCGTCTCAGTTAATACTCGTGAGTATCCATCTGCAATCCATGCGTGTCCTTGTTGGTTATTATTAGTTCCTCTAAAATAAACAGGTCTTCTATTATTTAATGACTGTTTTAATTTATCTATATGAAAGTTGATATAATTATTTGTAATATATCCGAAATTTTCAAAGCTTTTCTTTGCATCACTTTTATAGACCCCTGTCTCTATAGTTCCATAATCAGCATCAGCATCTACCCCTATATGATTTAAAAGTGTAGATACAGCAAGATTGCGTGCTGTACAGCCAATATCGTTATTTCTTATTAAATCCCAATCATAAGTATAATTACCATATGCTACAGGATGTTTATGATATGCCATTATTTGTCCCATTGCTACTGGCACACATCCCATTTTATATCCAGGTTTTGTTACATCATATGGAGACACTTGATTCCATGCAGTTGTGATATATGGACCTACACTAGATAAAACAGTGTTAGTTTTCGTCTCAACCCAGCCATCCTTCTCAGGGTTAAACCCAGAACGAGAAACTACATTTTCACCAACTTTATACTCTTGATACCTCTCAACATAATCAAATATATATGAAAATGGAGAATCTGAATCAATTTCAGAAATATCAATGTTACCATCTTCAGACATTATATAAACGCTTACACTATCACGTCTATCAGCTGATACTACTGAGAATCCTTTATTATCCTTATAATTAAATAGATATAACCCCTCACTATTGACATCTGATGAGCGTGTAGCCTCATTGTTTATTTTAGTTACACTCAGAAGTTCTCTCTCATTAATAGCTCTACTAGCATTTGGGTTCATTGTTTCAAAGAAAGATTCAGCATTCTTCAATGCCTCTTTTTCGCTTACTAAATAAACTGATTCATTTGCATCCTGCTTATTATCAACCATATCAGGTATTACTTCTACACCATCAGCACATGAAGTAATTGTAATAAATACAAGTAAAAAATACTTTTTCATTGTTAAATTAGTTAAAGATTAATACGTTTAGAATTGATTTTTCAAATGTAAATAATTATATTCTAGTTTCAAAGCTATCTGATATAAACTTTATGTATATTGTTGAAAATTAACTGAATTAATGATAATTAACAGTCAATCTGGACATTTATTACTCGTATTAGATAGAATCTACGAAAATTTACATACGATTTTCTTGGAACTGAATTTAGAATTAACCTTTTTGAGTCATAAAACACTATTCTTTATGATAAGAATGAAATATGGCTCAAGAGCAAAATTATAGTGTAAATTACTCCATTAATGTGGAGGCGGCTCAGGGAACTAAGCAAGTTCAAGCATTCGCAGATGCAGTACAAAAGCTATCTGCTGCTAAGACCTCGTTCACCCCTGCTGTTACCAACATCAAGAAGATGATGGATGAGATAGATAAAACTTTTCGCACCAAAAGCGGAAAGAAGAGGGATTATACCTTTACTTTATCTATCAGCACTGACAAGAGCGAGGAGAAGTTAAATCAAATCAAGGGTATTCCAAAGCATGTTTTCTTTGGAATATATTGGCGATATAATTTATTTGTATATTCTATTAATCCCTTTTCCCATGAAGAGTAAGGATGAGCAAAAAATATTTGAGTATTCAATCTTTTGGATATTGTTTTATGGTCTGCAAATTCACTACCATTATCCGTTGTAATAGTCTTGACAAATGCTCTGTATGGAAACAGGACTCTACACACAGTTTTACTTAACGCCTTAGAATCCTTACCATTAGGCAGGTTTTCAATAATAGTAAATCCTGTTTTCCTCTCTACTAATGTTAGCATAGCATCTTTATTTGCTTTACCTATAATCAAATCCATCTCCCAATCTCCAAAACGTGTTCCATCTGCTGCTTTTGGACGTTCCTCAATACTTACTCTATCCTTTATACGAGTACTACAGCCTCCAACTGCTCGCTTACGATGTTTTAGGTTATGACGACAATATGTATAAAGAACTCCGCCTTGTCGCTTATCTTCTCTAATGTACTTATATATCATCTCACAGCTAACCATTTCTTGTTTATGTAGCTTACAATAGCCTACAATCTGATCTGGCGACCATCTCTGTTGGAGATATTCCTCAACCCTAGCTTTTACCTCTTTGGTAAATTTACGTGGACGACAATATCGCTCTTTGCGTACATCAACATACATTTGAGCTGTGGTAAATGAATAAAATCCACGTTCATTGCTGTTTCGTTTTATTTCTCTGCTAATCACAGACTTACTCTTACCGATAGCTCTAGCTATTTCGATTTGCTTATAATTCTGCTTTAACATTACAGAAATTGTGTACCTTTGTTCTCTGGTTAAATGCTTCATATTAAAACTTTTGGACGGGTGCTAATATAGCTATTTATCCCTCAGGATTAAAGGGAAGAGTTATTTTTCTCTTCCTTTTCCTGAAAAATATATTTTTATCCTAAAAGTTGCATTTACTATTAGAAGTTAGGATTCTTTTACTCTGCTATTAACCATGTATATGCTTTGATAAAAGTACGTTTAAAGAAGTTCTCTTCCCTTACTTTTACAAGTTCAACTGACCTTTCATCGACATGATTATCTGCCTCTATTATTTTAAAATCCACTATTGCGGAATTACCATCGATTTTTTCATCTAAAATTACAAAATCAACCCACGGATTTTTTCTACTAAATTCAGCTTCATAAGCACCTTCACCTCTAACTACATAATCGTCACGCTCTTCATCAGTCATCTCATACTGAAATTTATAGCATACTTCAGATGCTTTTCTTATCTCGCCATTAAAGAAGTAAGTAAAGAAATTTTCTACCACCTTTGATGGCGATTCAGCCTCAGTAAATAGTGTGCATGACGAAAACACACCTATAAACAGTATGAAAACTGGAAGTACAAATACTTTTTTCATAATATTAGATTTAATAATTTCTTCAAATATACAAATTTTAATTTATATCTAAAAAACATCTCCTTTAACTTTAATTGATAAACGTTACAACAAATCAATATTTATAATTAAATTTGCACTTCAAATAAATACAATAATCTTACAACTATATGAAGATAATATCAGCAAGTGATATGAAAAGTAATATCACTATGGCAGAAGCAATTAACGCTGCCGAAGAGGCGTACATAAAGTTAGCAACCGAAAAGGCTCTTATGCCTATCAGAACAGGGACTGATTTTGGTGAGAAAAACCCAACAGTTCTTTACAAACCATCATTCACTAGTGATGATAAAAGAGTGGTTGTAAAACTTCTATCTCTTGTTAAGGAGAGAACCGAAAACACTCTTGTTACAATTAATGGTACAGTGACGGTAATAGACACAGATCGCAATGATATATTGGCAGTACTGGATGCAGCCTATCTTACTGCACTTAGAACTGGTGCTTCTGCTGGTTTAGCTACAAAACTGCTAGCTCGTGAGGATGCTAAAGTTGTAGCTCTTTTCGGAGCTGGAGCGCAAGCTGCAACTCATCTAAAGGCTTTAATGGAGGTACGTAAAATAGAGGAGGTGATAGTTTATGATATATACAGATCATCTATCGATAAACTTATTGAATCTTTCAGCGATATGACAGATGTTAAATTCACAGTAGGTGAGTCATTGGATGAACTAAAGAGAGCTGATATAATATCAACAGTAACTACTTCATTCAAACCACTATTCTCAGCTGAACATGTAAAAGCAGGAACACATATCAATGCTTTTGGATCTTTCACACCTCAGATGCGAGAGCTTCCTAATGATATCTTCCCTATGGCTAGAGTTTTCGTTGATCACAAAGAGTCTTGTTTCTCAGAGAGTGGAGATGTAATCGACCCTCAAAAGCTAGGGCTACTAAATGACACAAACTATTGCGGAGAAATTGCTCAGATATTACTAGGCAACACCATAGCACGTGAATCAGAAAGTGATATTACAATCTTCAAAAGCGTAGGAATAGCAGTACAAGACCATACAATAGCAAGCTATATTTATGACAAATCTATGGCTGATAACTTCGGATTAAACGCCAACCTAAACTAAGCACTCTATAACCCACAACATGGGAGAAAATTCAACATATATAATAAAACGCTGCTTTAGGAAGAATATAACCAATGCTATGATCTCTATTTTTATTAAACTAGGGGTCTTTGGTGTATTTGCATTTCTAGTTTCGATATATTTAGGAACTGAGATGCTAAACCTATATGTTATTACTAATACGCTATGGGCAGCTATCGACCTTACATATATGTGTGCAGGTCGTGCAATAATCAGAGATTTTAATGTAGCACTAAACAGTAATGATGTAGCGACAGCTAACCGTAACGCCAATAGGATTTTATGGTTTACATTATTTATAGGGGCAGTATTGACAATTGCAGGAATGATAGCAACTACTCAAATAACAGATATACTAGGTATTCAGCCTGAATATCAAGCGGTTGCTACTGAGTATATATTTTGGCTTATGCCTACTATGTTTATTGTTGAAACTGTGTTCCTTGCTGGCTATATCTTGACAGCAGATAGCAATTTCAAACTTCTGTTCATAATGGACGTATTAGTCTTTTCGACTGGCGTGCTGCTAGCAATACTATTCTTAGGAGTAATGGATATGGGTATCATGGGGGTACTATGGGCTTCCATTATATCTAATCTTGTCTGGGGTTTATTATTTGTCATTCACTTAATGAGCAAAAAATATAACTTTAAGTTATCCTTTGAATTTCCTACAAAGGAGACCCTTAAGAGCATTTGGTCATTCTTTATGATATTTGGGTTTGATATACTCTCATTTGCTATAATAATAACTATCATCAACAAATCATTAATAGCTAACTTCCCTATTGAAATAGCTAGTATTTTTATAGTAATCTACTCAATATATAGTTATGTTCTAAAACCTCTAGGGATGGGTATTGTCAATGTAGGTCAACCACTAATATCAGCCTTTCATGATGAACAGAATATAACTGGTATTAAAGACACATTCGGGATATCAATCAAATGGGCATTGAAAATATCTGTTACTTTCGTAATTGCATCACTGGTAGCAACACTATTTTTAAATCTTGACTATGGTGATTACAGTAATAGTGCAATGCATATTATGAGATTGTTTCTGGTGTTTGCACCGTTCCTTGTACTTGGTGATATAATAGGTGACACATTGGTTATTATCAAGAAAAATACACTTGCCTTTATTTTCGCGCTATTTTACAATATACTAATACCTTTAACTATCTTGTTTTTCATCATCAACAGTGGAGATTCTGAAGATGTATGGATGCTATTAGGGATTGAGGGTCTATTAGCGATTGTGATAATCACACTATTTATAAAGCTAAAATATAAGAAGTTAAACTTTGAGTCTCTACTGGGTAAAAACAGTAGTTTACAACAATTTTGTTTCCTTATTAAATCGGATGCAGCCAATGATATAGCGAAACATCAAGAGAAAGTTGAGTTATTCCTAATTCAGAACAAATGTGATAATAAAAAGATAGAGCGTTGTAAAATAGCAATCAGCGGACTGTTTGATCATTCTCAAGAGAGCAATCAGAGAAAAAATAGTTTTATCGATGTACGTATCTTAATTCTTGAAAATGGAGATTTAGGGATAAGAACAAAATTTGAAAATAAACTCTCAGCACAGGATATTGACTCTGCCGATGAAAAATGGTTAAGTCTCAACCTCCTAAAAAACAACACAAAAGAGTTCTCCTACAAACAACTTACATCATTTAATGTAATGGATATAGTAATCTAATAGAGCTTAATAATATAATAAAGTACCCCAAAGTTTTTGTCTAACTTTGGGGTACTTTACTATATTAGAAATATTACTCCTCAGAATACCACTTTGAATAAAACAGATAGTTTGCAGCGATCTTCTTATTAAGCTCCTTGCTTTGAGCAGGGTCAACCATCTTGATAAATTTAGCTGGAGCACCACCCCACAGCTCATTAACACCAATCTTAGTATTACTAAGAACTACACTACCAGCTGCTACAATTGAACCCTCGCCAACTACCGCATTATCCATTACTACAGCACCCATACCTACTAATGCCAAGTCACAGATTTTAGCACCATGGATAGTTACATTATGCCCTACCGACACATCGTTTCCTATCTCAATAGTTGATTTTTGATACAATGTATGCAACACTGAGCCGTCCTGAATATTTACACGATTACCAATCTTAATACTATTTACATCACCACGCAAGATTGCGCCATACCATATACTACACTCATCACCAATAACCACATCACCAATGACTACTGCGGTTTCAGCTAAGAATACATCCTTTCCAATTTCAGGAGTAAATCCCCTTAATGATTTTACTAATGCCATATTTTATTTTTTAATTAATTTTTCTGTTTTATCAGCCAACCACTCTTTAGCCTCAACGCTAAGATATGGAGATAATGTATCCATAACTCTCTGATGATAAATATTAACCCAATCTAGCTCGTCATCTGTTAACATCTCAGTCACAATTAGGTTCTTATCATAAGGGAAAAGCGAAAGAGTTTCAAACTCTAAGAAACGACCAAACTGAGTTTCTACCCCCTCACAAACTGACACCATGTTTTCAATACGGATACCATATTCACCTTGACGATACAGTCCTGGTTCATTGGAAAGAATCATACCCACCTCTAGCGGAGTAGGGTTTTCGTTCAAGCGTATCGATTGTGGTCCCTCATGCACCCCTAGGAATGAGCCTATCCCATGACCTGTACCATGAAAATAAGCTAACCCCTCACGCCATAGAAATTGACGAGCCAAAGCATCCAACTGCGCACCACGTGTACCAACAGGGAAAGATTGCATACCAATAGCCAAATGCCCCTTTAGCACTAGCGTATAATCCTTGCGTTGTTGCTGTGTAACACTACCCAACGATACAGTTCTAGTTATATCAGTAGTAGCGTCTAAATATTGTGAACCGCAATCAATCAAGAGTAGATTATCACCCTCTATCAATTTATCACTACCTGACTTTGCTGAGTAATGAACTATTGCACCATTATCACCATAGCCACAAATCATTCCGAAACTCTCACCCTTGTAATATTTATTTCCACTCTTAATATCAACATACTTAGTGGCAACATCACTTTCTCGTATCTCACCCTTAACCACGCCGCTCTCTAGCCAGATATATAACTCGACCAATGAAATACCATCACGAATTACCGCCTCACGAACCCCATCAAGTTGCACACTATTTTTAACCGCTTTCAACCCCTTAATAGGTGATGAGCTATATACAATACCACATTCAGCCCTTCGCGCCAAAGCATCACTACACACCTCTGGGTCTATCATAAGGGTAGTTTCATAAGACAATCCCTTAATAAATTTAGTAACTCCATCATAAGGTAACACTTGGATAGATAACCCTTTGAGATAATCCTTAACCTCAGCGGTTAATCTATCTGAATCAATAAATAACACTCGTCTATCCTCAGAAATATATAGATATGAAACGACCAATGGATTATAAGCAATATCAGCACCACGAATATTCAATGTCCATGCTATCTCATCAAGCGAAGTTATAATCAGAGCATCAGCACTATCTAAAGATTCTAGCACACGTGCAATCTTATTCTCAGCGCACTCACCTGCAAACTCCACATCATGAATATAAACTTCACTACTAGGCAACGCAGGACGATTAGTCCAAATCCTATCATACGGATTAAAATCGACAGCTAACATAAATCCCTCACCACCACAGAACATATCCATAGCATTAACCATAGCCACAGAGAATAGATAACCATTAATAGCCACCATCCCACCTTGTGGAGCATTTGCTGCAATCCACTGCGAAACCGTGTAGTCATCTGCCGAGTCCTCACGATACATAACCACATCGCTACCCTCTAACTCCTGTTCAGCCTGAAGGTAGTAACGTGAGTCTGTCCATAATCCTGCCGCATCTGCCGCAACCACGACCGTAGCATTTGAGCCTGTGAATCCAGTTAACCACTTGACAATATCCCAATATTCGCACAGATATTCACTTTGATGTGGATCAGTTTTAGGGATTACCACCGCATCAACCTTTGACGAGCGCATAGCCTGTCTCAAAGCCTCTATATTATCCTTGACCATATTATTTATATTTTATTGCAAAGTTATCTTTTTCAACGATAAAAGTATCTATTTATAATAAGAAATAAGCAAAACGCCATCAGAATTGTTACATATATAAAACAGAAACTTATGACTAACATTACCAAATCACATATAGGATTACTAACTGCTAATCTTCTTTGGGCGTTTAACTACCCCCTTTATCACCATATCTTACCACAATTGGCTACCCCACTTACATTAACTACGTTGGCAGTAATTATTGCTGCAATAATGGCTCAGATTGGTGATCCGATTAAGCACCGCGAAAAGATAGATAGAAAAGATATTGGTAAATTTATCATAGCAGGACTGCTAATGTCAGTTGTCCGTAAACTATTTCTGATGTCAGGGATGGCGTTAACTAATCCTGTTGATGGTTCAATAATTATTACACTCGGACCTGTTCTAGTCTTAATTTTATCAGCCGCTATTGGAGTAGAGAAGCTATCAACATATAAAATAATAGGAGTGATATTGGGGTTAGCTGGTGTTACAGTATTAATATTATCATCCAGTAGCGATGTTGGCGGTAGCGAGAAAATGCTAGGAAACTTCCTTGTATTTATCTGTGCAGCAAGCACAGCTATTTATATGGTACTATTTAAGGGGCTAATTAATAAGTACCATCCTCGCACACTAATGAGATGGTTATATGGAATGGCTGCAATAATAATCATACCAATTGGAGCTAAGGATATAATAGATACAAACTTCGTAAATATATTACATAACGCGCCCTTTTCACTATTTTATATAATAACAATCCCTGCTTACATACCCAACATATTACTTTTATACAGCCTTAAAAATGTCACACCAACGATTAGTAGCATATATAACTACATTCAACCAGTCGTAGCAGCAGCAATAGCTATTGCGTTAGGGACAGACCACCTAACCCCTATTACAGCTATATCTTCAATAATAATATTTATTGGAGTATTGTTTGTAGCGAAATCTGAAACGCTTCACCCGTTACATAAATAACAATTACTTAATGCGACAAACTTCACAATCAGCGAAGGATTCTAACCTATGAGTAATAAATATCATAGTCTTATCACGATACCCTGCGATTAAGCGTTGCATAAGTTCACGTTCAGTTTCTGAATCTAGTGCTGATGAAAATTCATCAAAAAGCAATACCGAGCCACCACTTAACAATCCACGCGCTATTGCAATACGTTGAGCCTGCCCCTCAGATAGCATACCACCATCCTCACCACACACAGTATCTACCCCATCTGGTAAATCCCAAACAAAATCTGCTACTGCTGTATGCAATACATCACGCAACATATCATCGGTAGCATTAGCGTTTACCATTAACAGGTTATTTCTTATCGAACCGCTAAAAAGGGTATTACCCTGTGGCACATAAATAAAATTTAATCTAGTCAGCGGTGATACTTTTACACTTTCCACATTATTATATAAAAGTACCTCGCCATTTATAGGCTTCACTAATGCCAATAGTAAACGGAATAGTGTTGTTTTGCCAGCACCTGTTTCACCAACCACAATAGTACGACTACCGATAGGGAAGTTACATGAAAATTTATCCAAAACCGTCTGAGTTCCATCGTCGTAAATAAATTTAATATCTCTAACCTCGACTCCACAAGGGGAATTCAACAATAATTCTTCTCCCTGCTCATCTATCGGCAATAGATTAAGTTCATCTAAACGATCAGCAGCAGTAGCCGCAAATGAGAAACTAGAAACAACACTAGCTAATTGTGAAACTGGACGTTGCACCTGAGCTACTAATTGTAAAAATGCAATCATCACACCGTAAGTAATCAACCCCTCTTTCAACTGATAAGCACCATAGGAGAAGGTAACCAGATAACCAGCAGCAAAACCAAGTGAAACAATAGCACGTGAAGCTATCATAAACCGTGTATGATTAACAGTCCTTATAAATAGCGTTGATTGCAACCCATCTAATACATTTGACAACTTCTCTGAAGCCCTAGAGGTCTTTACCACCAATTTATGCTGAATCCCCTCCTGTATATGCGAGTGTATCTGACTATCACTATTACGCACTTCATGGGTCAATCGTTTCATTCGTTTATACCACACCTTACTAACCACTAACGCTATTGGCAAAATAAATACCATAATCATTGCTAATCTCTTATCTAGCAATAACAGAAAAGCAAATGCACCACAAAATTGGAATACCGAAACGATAGCACCAGGCAAGGTTGATGTAACAAACTCCGTAACACTCTTAATATCGCCCTCAATCCTAGTCATCATATCCCCTGAATGGTGTTGCTCACGTCCACGCCAACATGTATTCAAAAGATGTAAAAAAGTAGAGTGGCGCAATCTATTTTGCAACGCTACACCGCTTAACTTTACAACTCTAGTATTCACTGCTGCCAATATAATATCAACAAGCATAATACCACCCATAACTGCAACCATTAAAAAGAAGTCACCCTCTTTAGTGCCAGTAGCAATATCAATTATAGATTTACATGTAGCCACAAATCCCAACATAGCCACAATACTAACCACCCCTATAATAATAGTAATTAAGATAGCACCACGCGCACCACGACTATATTTCAACATCCACCCTAACATCAAAATCTATCTTTAAGTACAGCTTTTATTGAAGTTATAAAGCTTGCTTTTGAAAAGCTAAATAATTCATTAACTGAAATTACTTTATATAGCTTATCGAACCGTTTCACTCTGAATTTAAATGAATGAAACTTACCTCTGTAATATTGTTTCGGTTTCTTACCAAGCTCAACCTTATGAACATTCTTGCCAAAATTCCCATCCTCAAAAATCAAATCTAGACAAGCCTTAACACGACCCCTTACATTATCATTATAATCTGAGAATTTACCTTTTGGTAATCCTAAATAATTAACCACAATATATCCAAATAACTCCCAACCAGAACGCTTTGTACTCATATCAGGAAGCTCCATATCATATTTAGATAGCAACAACGCCCAATCACATAACTGTCTAAGACCTAATCCACTAGAAAGAAAATGATGATATAAATGCGAAAACACAAACATAACATTAAAATCTAGTGGCGGTATATTAATTAAAGTATCATTGATTACGAAACTACAAGTTTTATTTGGATACCAATCACTAACAAGCCCCTTTAATCGTTCACTATTACTGGATAAATGTTCATGTAGAAATTTGCGATGATTCTCAATAGTTACACCTTTATAATTAAAGTTTTTATGTTTCACAGACTCTCCAGTCCACTCTACATTAAGTGCATCTTTTATACACTCCAACTTAGCGTAACCATCCTCACCAACATAGATATCTATATCTCCACAAACACGACGTAGAGGATTAGGATAATTAGCAGCCATTGACTGCCCCTTCATTAGCACTGCATCTATACCATTATCTTTATACAGATTTATTAGCTCAACAATCACACTATTATGGTGCTGGTTCACCTTCTCGATAGTCATTACAAGCGATATCCATGACATTTTAATCGTTTTAGGTGGAAACAACTCATTAGGTAACTTCTGAATACCATCCCACATAACACCAGCAACAGTTTGCTCTTTAGCCAACTTAAATATCATATTCCAATCAACCGAACCACTAAACACTGCAACATTAGGAGTATAATCCACCCATAACCCCGCTTTTAACAATTCAAAAAATTGATCTCTAGTAATACTATTCATAACTTATATCTTTAAACGGTTACTCCTCAACTACACCTACAGCAATCCATGCATCAGCAAGTTTCTTCAGATCTGCCATAGCTACATCCAACGACACTTCATACTCAGCATTAAGCATCTCAGCCATTTCAGCCAATGTAAAAACGCCACCCTTCGCTTCAATCTCTCTCCACAGGAAAGTCGCCGTTTCATTCATCGAAATCATCTTTGAAAAATCAATATTCTCAACTCCGCTAGCAACAATCAGATTTTCACCTGCAATAGTTCTTAATTCAAATCCACTCTTTATTTTCATTTTATCTATTTTAGGGGAGTTATAAAACTGATTTATCAATATTTAAGATGAGGTTTTGAGCTAATTTTTTGCCGCCTTTATCTGAGCATAGCGGGCTATGTGAAGATAAAAAGGTGAAAAAGTAGCCAAAATATCGCTTAAAGATTGATGAAACAGTTGCTTTTCTCCCATTTGTAATTCGTTTTCATTTTTAAGGGTAAGTTTTTAAAACTCCCCTTTATTTATTAATCTTATAATAATTCTTTGATACACGTCTATAAATGGCTAATATATATCTTCGTAATGGGCGCAACATGTACCATATACACCCCTTACGCTTAACTGATTTAGTATTATAATCTATTACTTTAGCACCCTTAATAACCTCAACTACCCTACCTGAGATATCTGCTAATTTACACAATTCAACACCCTTAATATTTCCATCCCCCATAAGGACTACATTGTCCTCAGATATATCAATAATCCTATGCAGAACATAAACACCCATTGAAGTCCTAGCCAGTACCACATCAAATTTAGAGTAACTATCAAATCTCTTCAACTTTACCGAATCACGCCAACCAACAATATATGGCAACATACTATTCCCCTTAACCTTCAAGAGTACCTGCTCACCTTTTCTCAACAGTTCAGTAACCTCAGTCAAGAGCAATTCATTTGCAACCTCTAGTTTACGCATACTCAATAAATTATTTAGCGACCCCCTCACAACAACAGCGAGCTGCATCACCATTAGGCAAACACTCTAATTGATAACAGTTAATTATTGATATTGCACGCTCCACTGTTTTAGAATGTGCCAATTCACACCCCCTATCCCACTTAATACATGAACTAGATGGAACAAGAGATGCATACGCCTTAACTCCACGTAACTGCTCAATCTTATTAAATCCAGCACGCCTTATACGCACAATCCCACCAATAGGCACACTTCTATTTTTATAACATGGGGTTTTACCACTCCACGGTGTACCATATACAACAGCCACATTATCTAATATACGTACAGCCGGGTTATCATCATTTAGCAATACTGCTCCAGGTATATTCTCTAGCCACATTCTGCTCTGTGTACTCTTACCAGTACCACTCTTACCTAAGAACATATACCCTTTTCCATTATACATAACCACGGATGAATGCATCAATAATGTATCATATTTGGCTGAAAAATATGTGTAAAGCAACATCAAAGCATTATTTATTGCAAACGGCACTGCCGCTCCATCTCTAAGCAACTTAATATTAACAGTTGAATCCTCATCAAAGATCTCCATATCAGCAATCCAATCATCAACATCCATATAAAGCCTCACAACGTACCCTTTAGAGGTACGCAAAGCCTTCATATTTATTGAATCACCATCAAAGTCTGCTATAAACTCAGCATCGGATAAATCAATCGAAATTTTATCAGAAACGACACAACTAAAAAGTGGAATCTCTGTACTACGTACAACCTCGAAAGTTGCATAATTAGACAAATCTTCCATCACCACCCAATCGGTATCAAAACCAACTTTTATCAAATGTCCTGCAATTTTATATAATATATTTTCCATAAATAATGCCATCTTTAACAATTACAAAAATACGCAAATTAATCAGAATTACATCAAACTTAAACAAAAACTTACCGTCCAATAAAAAATAAAAATATTCACTCTAAATATTTGATATTTAATAATATTAGCGTACCTTTGCAGTCCGATTATATCCTATATATAAAAAACCTCGGAGTTTAATGTAATGCTTTTGGCCGGGCTAACATCTAACAATGAGATATTAATTAACTGTAAATTAACAAATTACAAAAGTGGATACTTTAAGTTATAAAACTATTTCTACTAACTCTGAGACAGCTCAAAAAGAGTGGGTAGTTATTGATGCAACAGACCAAGTACTAGGTCGTTTATGCGCTAAGGTTGCTAAAATCTTACGCGGTAAGTACAAACCAAGTTATACTCCTCACGTTGATTGTGGAGATAATGTTATTATTATCAACGCTGATAAAGTTCGACTTACAGGTAAAAAATGGGATGATAGAATCTATTATTCATATACAGGATACCCAGGTGGACAACGTGAAGCAACTCCAAGAATTCTTCAAATGAAAGCTCTTAACAAACATATGAAAGCTGGTTACAACCCACTATTCATTAAAGTAGTTAAAGGTATGCTACCAAAGAATCGTCTAGGAAGCGCAATCATCAGCAATATGCATGTTTACAACGGATCAGAACATCCACATGCAGCACAACAACCTAAAGTAATTGACATCAACAAACTTAAATAAGAGGTATGGAAAAGATAAATGCAGTAGGCCGTCGTAAAGCCGCAATCGCTCGTGTTTTCGTTTCAGAAGGAAAGGGTGAAATCACAATCAACAAACGTACATTAGATGAGTACTTCCCATCTACAATCTTACAGTATGTTGTAAAACAACCTCTTAACACAATTGACGCTGTTGAGAAATATGACATCAAAGTAAACCTAAATGGTGGTGGATACAAAGGACAAGCTGAAGCTCTAAGATTAGCTATCGCACGTGCCTTAGTTAAAATCAACCCTGAAGATAAACCAGCATTACGTGCTGAAGGATTCATGACACGTGACCCACGTGAGGTAGAACGTAAGAAGCCAGGTCAACCTAAAGCTCGTAAGAGATTCCAGTTCAGTAAA
>JAWXTT010000009.1:0-26337 GCA_044433325.1 Bacteroidales bacterium | reverse complement strand
AGTTTCACACGCTAAGGAGTACGGATTCGTATTCCAATCAAGTGAAATATATGACGGACTATCAGCCGTATATGACTATGGACAAATGGGTGTTGAATTAAAAAACAACATCAAACGTTATTGGTGGGAGAGTATGACACTACTACACGAAAATATAGTAGGTATAGATTCAGCAATCTTTATGCATCCAACTATTTGGAAAGCATCTGGACACGTTGACGCATTTAACGATCCATTGATAGACAATAAGGATTCAAAAAAACGCTACCGCGCCGATGTACTAATCGAAGATGAGATAGCTAAATTTGATGACAAAATAGAGAAAGAGGTAACTAAAGCTGCTAAACGCTTTAAGGAATCATTTGATGAAGGATTATTCCGTGAAACAAACCCTCGTGTTTGCGAAATTAAAGCTAAACGTGAAGCGTTACACACACGCTTTGCTGAGGCTATGAATGACAGTAATCTTGATGAATTACGCCAAATCATAGTTGATGCTGAGATAGCATGTCCTATTTCAGGAACACGTAACTGGACTGAAGTACGTCAATTCAACCTAATGTTCAAGACTGAGATGGGAAGTACTGCTGATGGCGCAATGTCTGTTTATCTTCGTCCTGAAACTGCACAAGGTATTTTCGTAAACTTCCTTAATGTACAAAAGACAGGACGTATGCGTATCCCATTCGGTATTGCACAAATTGGTAAAGCATTCCGCAACGAGATTGTAGCTCGCCAATTCATATTCCGTATGCGTGAATTTGAACAGATGGAGATGCAATTCTTTGTACGTCCAGGTGAAGAGCTAGATTGGTTCGCTAAATGGAAAGAAACACGTATGAAATGGCACCAAGCATTAGGCTTTGGTGAAAAAAAATACCGCTACCACGATCACGAAAAATTAGCTCACTACGCTAATGCAGCAACAGATATTGAATTTGAAATGCCATTCGGATTCAAAGAGGTTGAGGGTATTCACTCACGTACAGATTTCGATTTAAGTTCACATGAGAAATTCTCAGGAAAGAAGATTCAATACTTTGATCCAGAATTGAACAAATCATATGTACCATACGTAATTGAAACATCAATCGGTGTTGACCGTATGTTCCTATCTATCCTATCATCTTCATATGAAGAGCAAAAATTGGAAAGTGGCGAAACTCGTACAGTCCTACACCTACCAGCACCATTAGCACCTATTAAGGCTGCAATTATGCCACTAGTACGTAAAGATGGTTTAGATGTTAAGGCTATGGAGATAATGAACTCACTGAAATTTGATTTTGCTTGTCAGTACGATGCAAAGGATTCAATCGGCAAACGTTACCGTCGTCAAGATGCTATCGGCACACCATTCTGTGTAACTGTTGACCACCAAACTGTTGAGGATAATACTGTAACAATCCGTTACCGTGATACAATGAAACAGGAACGTGTATCTATCGACTCATTAGCATCAATCTTAGAGGCTGAAGTAAGCCTAAAGAGCCTATTAAAGAAACTAGTTTAATTAATCATATACAAAGATGAAATATTCAAAATACATATTTTTCACATTCATATTAATAGCACTTGCCGCTTGTAGTCTTGAAACGGACAACAACTGGAGTACATATGAAGAGTGGCGCGAAGCAAATGATGAGTGGATGGCTGAAAAAGCTGAACTACTTGATGAAGATGGTAAACTATACTATACTCGTGTACAAGCAGCATGGGATGACGCTGAGAGTTCATATGTATTAATGAAATATTTTAATGATACTACACTCACTGAAAATAACTTGAAACCTCTATATACATCAACAGTTGATGTAAAGTATATAGGTCGTACTTATGAAGATGAAGCAGTAGATTCATCATATCTATTAACTGAACCTGCTGATAGCGTATTGCGCACAACAGTATCAGGTGTAGTTGGTGGATGGATGATAGCTCTTCAAAATATGCATATCGGTGACAGTTGTGAGGTATTAATACCTTATCAACAAGCCTATGGCTCTGATGGTATCGGTGATATCCTTCCATATTCAGCTTTACAATTCCACATGAAATTGGTTGATATACCAGGATATGTTATTGAAGTAGAGGATTAAATAACAAAAAAATAGCTAAGAGTGAGAGTTTCTAAATAAAAAAAGTAGAAACTCTCATTTTATTTTAAATAATGATTAAATTTGCACCTTAAATAGAAAACACATTATTATGGCTAAAATAAAAGGAGCTGTTGTCGTCAACATAGAGAGATGTAAAGGTTGCGATTTATGCACCGTTGCATGCCCAATGAACGTATTAGAGCTACAACCTAAAGAGGTGAACAATCGCGGTTATCATTATGCTTATATGAAAAATCCTGAAAAATGTACAGGATGTAAAAGTTGCGCACTAGTTTGCCCTGATGCATGTATAGAAGTATATCAGGTTAAGATAGACTAACGAAATTAATAACTTGACACACATATATCTAAAATAAAATTATATGGAAGAAGAAGTAAGGTTGATGAAAGGTAACGAAGCAATATCGCACGCAGCTATTCGCTACGGAGCAGATGGATATTTCGGCTACCCTATCACACCACAATCTGAGATATTAGAAACCCTAATGGAACAACAACCATGGAACACTACTGGTATGGTGGTAATGCAAGCTGAAAGTGAAGTAGCTGCAATCAACATGGTTTATGCAGGTGCATCATGTGGTAAAACAGTATTTACCTCATCATCAAGCCCTGGTGTAAGTTTAAAACAGGAGGGAATATCGTACATAGCAGCAAGTGAACTACCTGCACTAATAGTTAATGTAATGCGTGGAGGACCAGGACTAGGAACAATCCACCCATCACAAGCTGATTATTTCCAAGCAACTAAGGGGGGCGGACATGGAGACTACCACTTAATCACACTAGCACCATCATCGGTTCAGGAGATGTGTGACTTCGTAGCATTAGGATGGGATTTAGCTTTTAAATATCGTACACCAGCTATAATCTTAGCTGATGGTATAGTAGGACAGATGATGGAAAAAGTAGTACTTCCTGCCGCACGTCCACGTCGCACTGAAGCTGAAATCAAGGAGCAGATGCCATGGGCTATCACAGGTCGTTCGGGTGGTCGCAAGCCTAACTTTATCTCTTCGCTAGAGCTAGACACAGCACAAATGGAGCGTAACAACATACGTTTCCAAGAAACATATAAGAGAATTACCGAAAACGAAGTGAGATACGAAGCTCAATCCATTGAGGATTGCGACTATCTAATCGTAGCTTTCGGCTCAATGGCACGTATCTGTCAGAAAAGTATCGAGCTTGCCTCAGATTCAGGCGTAAAAATAGGACTTATCCGTCCAATCACCCTATGGCCATTCCCAACCGAGATTATCGCAGAAGTTGGTAAACGAGTTAAAGGAATCCTAGTTGTTGAGCTTAACGCAGGACAGATGATTGAGGATGTTCGTTTAGCAGTTAATGGAGCAGTTGAGGTAAAACATTTCGGACGTTTAGGTGGTATAGTACCTAACCCTGAAGAGGTGCTTGAAGCGATGAAAAGTGAACTTATAAACGAGTAATAACAGAGTTAAAATAGATATATATCCACAATGGAATTAAATGATATAATAAAACCAGAGAATCTCGTCTATAAGAAACCAACATTAATGAATGATACACACATGCACTACTGCCCAGGTTGTAGCCATGGTGTTGTACACAAATTAATAGCAGAGATAGTTGAAGAGATGAATATCGAGGATAAAACCATAGGTATAGCACCTGTTGGTTGCGCCGTATTTGCATATAACTACGTTGATATCGATTGGATTGAAGCAGCACATGGACGCGCCCCAGCGGTAGCAACAGCAGTTAAGCGATTACAACCTGACAAGGTAGTATTTACTTATCAAGGGGATGGTGACTTAGCGGCAATAGGTACATGTGAATCAATTCATGCAGCTAATCGTGGCGAAAATATTGTAATAATATTTATCAACAACGCCATTTATGGTATGACAGGTGGACAGATGGCTCCAACAACCCTACTAGGGATGAAAACTGCCACTACCCCATACGGACGTAATGTTGAATTAAATGGTTACCCTCTAAATATCACTAGCATATTAGCTAGTTTACCAGGTACATGTTACGTAACACGCCAGAGTGTACACACACCAGCATCAGTACGTAAAACTAAAAAAGCGATTATCAAAGCTATCAATAATAGTATGGCGTGCAAAGGGACATCACTAGTTGAAATAGTAAGTACATGTAGTTCAGGTTGGAAACAAACACCAGTTGAATCTAATGAGTGGATGGTGAAAAACATGTTTGAAAAATATCCACTAGGGGACATTAAAGACTTATAATCATGAAAGAGGAGATAATAATAGCAGGATTTGGTGGACAAGGAGTATTGTCAATGGGTAAGATACTAGCTTACGCAGCACTTATGGAGGATAAAGAGGTAACTTGGATGCCATCATACGGACCTGAACAACGTGGTGGTACAGCTAACGTAACAGTAATACTTAGTGACCAAAAGATAAGCTCACCAATATTAGACACATTTGATACAGCTGTAATCCTAAACCAACAGAGTTTAGAGAAATTTGAATCAAAGGTAAAACCAGGGGGAGTATTAATATATGATAGCTACGGAATCCATACACCACCAACACGTACAGATATTACTATATATCGTGTTGATGCAATGGAAACGACCTTTGAGATGAAAAATGCCAAATCATATAATATGATAGTCTTAGGCTCACTTCTAAAGGTACGTCCATCAGTTAAGATTGAGAGCATAATGAAAGGGTTAAAATCAACTATTCCTGAACGTCACCACCATTTAATGCCATTAAATGAACAAGCCTTAATAAAAGGAATGTCACTAATAGAGCAATAACAAGAGTAATACCCAACATAGAGTTGAACTATATAATATAAGTGTTTGTTTTAGATTAATAATTTAGAACAAACACTTATGAATTTTATAACAGTATCTAAATCTGTACGCAGTGTAATAACAACCTTAATATTAGCGTACACACTTAGCTCATGTAACAATGAGAACCCATTTATAGAGGAAAAATCCACTGAAGCAATCAGCTTTAGCTCAACAATATTTTCACGAGGAACTCCAATTTACAGCAACTCTGAGCTAGATAATTTCGGTATATTCGCCATTGAGAACGCGCCCAACACTCTATTAATGAATAATACTAAAGTATATAGAGAGAGTGACAATAGTTGGACTTACGACTCACTTAAATATTGGTCTGATGTTGATGAGTTATCATTTTTCGGATACTCTCCATATGCTTCAACTGAACAAGGTCTAAGCGTAACCTCTGATCAGAATATAAATATCAGACTAACCTACGAAGTCCCATCTGAAGTGATATATCAACCAGATCTAATGGTAGCCACTCCCCTATTAAATATATCTGAGAGCTCAACAGCAGTACCAATATCGCTTCAACACGCGCTAACAGCAATCGGATTTAGTATAAATGGTGATTGTCAAAAAGTGACAGAAATAGGTATTAATAATATATACACCTATGGGGAGTTAAACCTAAAATCAGATACAATCGCATGGGAAAACTTATCCAAATCAGAAAATTACTATTATGCAGGGATAAGTTCCAGTGGAGTAACAGCCAGCAGCAAAACAGTATTTGCCACAAATAGTAGCGGATATCTAATGATGATACCCCAAACGCTACCTGTAAATGCTCAACTTATGGCGTTAGTAGATGGAGTTGAGAGAACAGCTGACATATCATGCGAGGTGTGGAATGCTGGCGAGATAGTCATTTATGAATTAGAATTAGGGGATTCTTGGATGTTAGCAGACTACACATCTTCTAATTATCCTGATACTGACATATGGACAGCAAATGATATTACAGCTGATGATTCAGGACTATATGAAGGGCTTTGCCAAGCTCTGAAAACAGTTAGTACAAGTGAAAGTTCCCGTGCGATAACAGTAGTATTGCCTAACCTAACATCTATTACGGCTAATGCATTTTACGCCTTCCTAAGCGCGTCATCACTAACCTCCTTTAAGAGTATAATCTTACCAGTTGCCAAATCAGTGGAATCTAATGCCTTTCTATATTGTGATGACCTAGAGAGCATAGATATGCCACTAGTTACATCCATTGGCAATGAAAGTTTTAAATATTGTAGAAGTCTAGTAGATGTAAATCTTCCATCAGTCAAGAGTGTAGGTTATGGAGCTTTTTCATATTGTTCTTCATTAGAAACCATAACACTTGAATCAGTGACTTCAATAAGCACAATGGGTTTCAAGGAGTGCGATGACCTAATAACAGCCAGCTTCCCTAACTTGACAAGCATAGGATCAGAGTCATTCTACTCATGTGGTAGTCTAACCAATGTTTATATGCCTAAAATATCAACAGTTACATCACGATTATTTTACTTCTGCTCATCTCTGAAAGAGATTACATTAGATTGTGTAACAAAAATCGAGAGTGAAGGATTCAGATCATGTAGTAAATTAGAAACTATATCACTACCATTGTTAACGGATATAGGTTCGCAAACGTTTTACTCATGTAGTTCTATTTTAGATTTATATTTTACCACTAATAGTTATAGGACTTTAACTAACATCGGTTCACAAGCCTTTACATACTCAAATTGTAAAAATGCTACATTGACAATAGGCAATATAGGTAGTAAAATTACAATATCAGGTAACACTATCAAAGATTACGATGAAACTGACACATTTACATTTAAAGAGATTATCCACTAAAAAAATAGTTAGGGTTGACCACCATTAAATAAGTAGTCAACCCTAATATATTATATATATCTAAACTATTCTCTACTAGTCAACAAATATAGCACCTGGCAATTCGCGACAATTATATTGTGATGCCATAATCTCGCCATAAGCACCTGCTGAAAGTAACGCAAGTATATCACCACGTTTAGTTGTAGGAAGCTCTTCATCCTTACCGAAGAAGTCTGATGACTCACAAATAGGACCAACTACATCATACTTTTCTGTCTCCTCAGATTCAGAAGTAAGATTATAAATATTATGGTGCGCTTGATATAGAGCAGGACGCAGTAAATCAGTCATACCAGCATCCACCATTACGAATTTCTTATTTACGCCCTCCTTAACATAAAGTACCTTAGTAATCAATGCACCACATTGACCTACAATAGAGCGACCTAATTCAAAGTGTAACTCTTGATAATCCTTCAATTGTAAATTCTCTTTAAACACATTGAAATATTTCTTAAAATCAGGGATTGGGTTACCAATAGGATTAACATAATCAATACCGAAACCGCCACCAACATTGATAACAGTAATCTTAGCTCCTAACTTTTCAAGATGATCAGCAAAGAATTTAGCCTTGCTACATAAACTTTCAAATGGTTCAAAAGTTTGAATTTGCGAACCGATATGGAAATGCACACCAGTCAAATTGACATTCTTCAACTCAATAGACTTAGCAACAAACTTGTCAAGTAACTCAATACTTATACCAAATTTATTCTCGTTCAACCCAGTAGTGATATATGCATGTGTTTTAGCATCAATATTAGGATTGATACGCACAGCAATATCCATTACTCTACCAGCCTTAGCCGCTAACTCATCAATAACCTCAAGCTCATTAAATGACTCGACATTGAAACATAAGATACCTGCTTCAAGACCTGCATTAATCTCACGATCACTCTTAGCAACTCCTGCAAAGACTATATCTTTTGCCGCAAAACCTGCCGCTAAAGCAGCCTTTAATTCACCACCACTTACGCAGTCAATACCTAAGCCAGCCTCCTTAATATATTTAAGGATAGTTGCATTGGCGTTAGCCTTAATCGCGTAATGTACCTTGAAAGGGAATCCCTTGATATTTTCCTTAATCTCTTCAAGAGTACTCTTCAATAACTCTGCATCATAATAATATAATGGAGTTTCTAAACCTTTAATTTTATCTAATTGAATTTTCATAGTATATGATAATCTTTAATTGTTAAACAATTTTTCACTAAGAAGATTAAGAGCCTTAACCTTATCCTCCCTATTAATCAAAAACGAGATATTATAGTTACTACCGCCGTATGAAATCATTCTTACAGGTAAATACTTCAAAGCATCAACAGCAGCAGCCTCTAGCCCCGTATTATGCCACTCCAAATCTCCTACAACACATACAATAACCATATCATCATCAACGGTAACAGTACCGAATTTCTTCAAATCATCAACAATAACATCTAAATTCTTAGCATTATCAATAGAAACCGATACCCCCACTTCTGATGTAGCAATCATATCAATCGAGGTTTTATAACTTTCAAATATCTCAAAAACTTTACGTAAAAAGCCATAAGCCAGTAACATTCTACCCGACTTAATCTTAATCGCAGTAATATTATCTTTCGCAGCTATAGCCTTAATCTTAAAGCCATCAGCTGGTGCATTATTTATCAGTGTACCCTCAGCCTCTGCTTGCATTGTATTCAACAGGCGCACAGGGATATTATTAAGTTTAGCAGGTAGGATACATGTAGGGTGAAGAATTTTAGCACCAAAATATGCTAACTCAGCCGCCTCCTCAAAATGTAGAGATTTAACAGGCTTAGTACCATCAACATATCGTGGATCGTTATTATGCATACCATCAATATCTGTCCATATCTCAATCTCCTCAGCATCAATAGCAGCTCCTATCAACGATGCTGAATAGTCACTACCGCCACGTTGCAAGTTATCCACCTCACCATAAGCATTACGACAGATATACCCTTGTGTAATATAAATATCCGCATCTGCATTTGCCTGAAGTAACTCAGTCAACTTGTTCTTTATAAACTGAGTATCAGGTTCAGCATTTTTATCAGTACGCATATATTCTAGTGCAGGCAATAATACTGAGTTTACTCCATTCATGCGCAGATATATATTCATCAGAGCAGTTGACATTAACTCACCTTGAGCTAATATCTCCCTCTCTTCATATACAGTAAACAAATCCTTAGTAAAGGTGCGTATATAATTAAAGCATATCTTAACCGCTTCAATAGCCTCCGCTTTATACTCATGTTGGTCATAAAGTTCAGCTATTGTTTTATTGTATTTAGATTCAAGAGCATTAATTGTTTCCTTAGCACCGTCAGTATTCTTCTTATAAAGATAATCAGCAATCTCTACCAATGTATTGGTAGTACCCGACATAGCTGATAACACTATAATATTTTTACCTTTAGACTTGACTAAGCTAGCCACTTCCTTTATTCTTTCAGCAGAACCTACTGAAGTTCCTCCAAACTTTAAAACTCTCATTAAATATATTTTTCTATTTATTATTATCCTCTAAGCCTACAATTACATTTTTACCCTCGCAACGTAACACCTTACCAGGAAATTCCTGAATAAAATGTATATTGTGAGTAGCCATAATCACAGCAGTCCCCTCACTAGCAATCCTAGTCAAGAGTGTCAAAATCTGATTTCCCGTCACAGGGTCTAAATTTCCCGTAGGTTCATCTGCTAAAATCAATCTAGGTTTATTCAGCAATGCACGAGCAATAACTACACGTTGCTGCTCACCTCCTGATAATTCGTGAGGCATCTTGTATGATTTATTAACCATCCCTACCTCGTCAAGCACCTCATTAATTCTAGCTAAAATCTCTATTTTACTTTTCCAACCTGTCGCTTTAAGAACAAACTCCAAATTTTCATAAACTGACCTATCTGTCAATAGTTGAAAATCCTGAAATACAATACCTATCTTACGTCGTAGCATAGGAATATCCTTTTTACGCAACGACATCATATCATATTCATACACACTAGCTTCACCCATCTCAATAGGAATCTCTGCATAAATAGATTTCATCAGAGTACTTTTACCACTACCAACCTTACCGATAAGATAGACAAAGTCCCCCTCATCAATAGTGAAGTTCACCTTTTTAAGAACCACATGATCCTTTCTATGTAGTTCAACACCCTTATAATCTATAATTCTTCCCATATTGTGTTCTAGTGCTTGCTAGTTATGTAAAAAAGATTGTTACTCTTTATGGCGTTTCTTCAATTCAGCCGCCAACTCCTCTATTCTATGTCCCTTAGAAGTCAACAACACAATCAAGTGATAAATTAAGTCCGACGCTTCATATAAGAAACCTTCATCTGTACCATTAGTAGCTTCGATAACTGTTTCAACAGCCTCTTCACCAACCTTTTGTGCCATTCTGTTAACCCCTTTTTTGAATAGTGAAGTTGTGTAAGAACCCTCAGGCATCTCAGCATAGCGTTTTCCTATAAATTCTTGAAGATAAGCTAAAAACTCAATACCAACCTTGTTCTCCTCATCCCAACAGGTATCTGAACCTGTATGACAAACAGGACCAACAGGATTAACCTTAATCAGTAGTGTATCATTATCGCAATCATCCTTAATAGAAACTACATTAAGGAAATTACCACTCTCCTCACCCTTAGTCCATAATCTATTTTTTGTACGACTAAAGAAAGTAACTTTACCAATCTCCATAGTTTTTTGGTAAGCCTCTTCATTCATAAATCCAAGCATAAGCACATTTTTAGTTTGTGCATCTTGAATAATTGCTGGGACTAACCCATCCATTTTATTAAAATCTAACGCCATAGCATTTATATTATTTATTTCTTATTACAATGTTGTTCTTAGTCAATTCCAATTTAAGCTCAGGAATACTAATCTCATTAAAGTGAAAAATTGAAGCCGCCAATGCAGCATCCGCACCACCCTTACTAAACACATCCACAAAGTGGTCAATAGCACCACCTCCACCAGAGGCAATTACTGGGATAGATAAACGCTCATGCAACTCATTCAACGCCTCACAAGCGAACCCCGTCTTAACCCCATCATGGTTCATGCTAGTAAATAGAATCTCGCCTGCTCCACGCTCCTGAGCCTGATACGCCCAATCGAACAATTCACTTTCAGTCTTAATTCTACCACCATTTAGGTAACAGTTCCAAATACCCTTCTCATCACAATGTGCATCAATAGCTACTACACACACCTGATTACCAAAGTTCTTAGAGATACCATCTATCAAGTCAGGATTACGCAACGCCGCCGAATTTATTGACACCTTATCAGCACCAGCATTCAACAATCTACCTACATCCTCCACGCTACCTATTCCACCACCAACGGTAAATGGAATACTAACCTCACGAGCTACATTACGTACAATCTCCAAGAAAGTACCACGCCCCTCATGTGAAGCGGTAATATCCAGATAGACCAGTTCATCAGCACCCTCGTCACTATATCGTTTTCCCAACTCAACAGGATCACCTGCATCACGGAAATTTACAAAGTTAACACCTTTTACCGTCTTGCCATCCTTAACGTCAAGACATGGAATAATTCTTTTAGCTAACATCATCTACCAGTATTTAAACGCTCCAGCTCCTTCATAGTAATTCTACCCTCATAGATAGCTTTACCCACAATCACGGCAGGGACATTAATATCATTCAGAGCCACAACATCCGCCACTGAACTTACACCGCCACTTGCTATCAACTCTATCTCAGGAATCTCAACCAACATTTTACGATAAAGTTCAATCGATGGACCCTGTAACATTCCATCACACTCAATATCAGTGCTAATAACACGTATAACACCCTTGCTCACATAAGATTTAATAAAGGGGATAATCTCCTTATCACTCTCCTCTAACCAACCCACAGTTGCAATCATACCATCCTTAGCATCCGCTCCTAGAATAATCTTCTCAGAGCCATATTTAGTTATCCAATTCTCAAAAACCTCAGGGTTTTTAACGGCAATAGAACCACCAGTAATCATCTTTGCACCACTATTGAACGCGACATTTGCATCCTCGTCACTCTTGATACCACCACCAAAATCAATAACCAAATTGGTTTTAGTAGCAATCTCCTCTAACACCTTATAGTTAACAATGTGGTTACTTTTAGCACCATCTAGGTCAACCAAGTGTAATCTTTTACACCCAGCATCTTCAAAGCCTTTAGCTACCTCAACGGGCGATGCGCTATAAACCTTCTTCTGTTCATAGTCACCCTTTGAGAGTCTAACACAGTGACCATCAATAATATCTATGGCTGGAATAATCTCTATCATAATTGTATAAAGTTCTTTAAAATTTGCTCCCCTACACTACCACTCTTTTCTGGGTGAAATTGAGTAGCATAGAAGTTACCCTTGTGCAGTGCTGCACTATAATCATTATTAATATAATTAGTTGTAGCAATAGTATCTGCACATACAGGCGTATAATAGCTATGCACATAATAGACATAACTACCATCAACCCCTTTAAGTAGAGGATTATCACCATTTACCGAGATATTGTTCCAACCCATATGTGGAATTTTAAACTCCTTAGGTCGTCCATTATTATCAAATCTCAACACCTGTGCATCAAAAATCCCTAAGCACTCAGTATCACCCTCTTGAGAATATTTACACATCAATTGCTGACCAATACATATCCCCAACACAGGTTGAGTAAGTGAAAGTATTAACCGATCCAATCCCTTTTCGCGTAGATACGCCATAGCAGTTGAAGCCTCCCCAACACCTGGAAAAATCACCTTATCAGCCGCACGTATCTCATCAAAATCATCTGTAATAACAGCCTCAACACCGATGCGTTTCAAAGCGCATTCAACTGAGAATATATTACCAGCATTATATTTTATTATTACTACTTTCATCCTCCGTTTTTCTATCAATTAAGCGAAAACAACAGTTTTATTCTTATAAGCTAGCACCTTACGTTGAATATGTTTCTCAACGGCACGTGAAAGCACTATTTTCTCTAAATCACGCCCCTTGTGAACCAAGTCAGCTATGCTATTTTTGTGAGTAATACGCACAATATCTTGTTCAATAATAGGACCTGCATCCAATTCTGAAGTCACATAGTGACCAGTAGCACCTATCAACTTAACCCCACGTTCAAATGCCGCATGATATGGTTTAGCCCCCACAAAAGCTGGTAGGAATGAATGGTGGATATTAATAATCTTGTTAGGATAACGACTAATAAAATCCTCAGACAATACCTGCATATATCTAGCTAACACCACAAAATCTATATTGTATTTCTCTAACAATTCAAACTCCTTAGCCTCCATCTCCTTTTTATTATCTCTATTAACAGGAATAACTTCGTAAGGGATATTAAATTGACGACCAATATCAGCTAAATCTGGGTGATTACTAATAATCAATGGAACTTCAACATCCCAATCACCACCTGTAAAGTTAGCTAATAAATCATATATACAGTGTGACATCTTAGATACAAAAATAGCCATACGTAATGGTTGACCTGTAAAACTCAATTCATAAACCATTGAGTAACGTTTAGCATACAATGTATCAAAATACTCTTTCAATTTATTCTTAGGAATACTAAATTTATCTAAATCCCACTCAACTCGCATATAGAATATACCATTAACGTTATCTACATATTGATCTAGGTAAAGAATATTACCTCCATTAGTATTTATAAATTCAGTAATTACAGCAATAATACCTGGTTGGTCAGGGCAATGCATTAATAGGACTGCATTATTTGGATTCACTTTAACCATCTTTTTTTTATTTTTTCTTATCTTACTGCAAAGATAGATTAACCCCCTCGTTTTAGCAAATTTTGATAGCAAATTAGGCTCTCATAATAAAAGATTTAGCCTATTTATTACTCTATTGTAAAATATCAACACGTCCATCCTCCATATTCACATATAGCAACCGATGTGCAACTCCTATTTTCTTATTAAATTCAACGCATCCACTATCCAATATATAGTCACATAATCCATTAGCCATAGCAATAATATCCTCACTCAGATAGCGACCTGCAACCAACTCTAATTCAGAGATATATGATAACATTGCATTATCAGCGACGATAATAACACCATCTTTGTAAGCAGTATTAGCAACCTCGCCATTAAATGGTGAGATATTGCATAACCTATCATCCACAAAAATTATTATATGATTTACTAGTACCTTACCATTGACTATGGTAGCAGGTGCAATATAACCTTTATCCACCCTTCTTATCTTTATCAGAGTCCTTATTTATTGCTTTTTTAGGATCTATTGTTTCTTGAAGTCTAATTTTATAGTACTCCTTCTTTAATAAACGCTCTCTAGCAATATTAATGCTATCAACAAAAGCGATATTCTCACCCGATGCATCGTAGCGCAAATAACCATAAATACGCTCTAAGACACGTGTACTATCAGATTGTAATTTAATAGTATGTTTCGATTCAGATTCAATGACCTTAGTGATATATGAAGTAGCTCCATCTGTATAATCAATAGCCATAAACATATCAGCAGGAATCTTATTATTGAAGATACGGAATGAGAATTCAAATCTATCCCCCTTCTCAAAGGTATCATCACTCTTAACATCAAATTTCATAATGTTATTTGAGCTATTAGGAACGAATGTATATACAGGAGTTCCAACCCATATATTTACACTATCACCCACCTCAATAATACTTTTGCCACTCTTCGCGGCTTTAGCTATTACGCTCTTCTCTTCAGCCTCTAATCTTTTAATGATTTCAATATATATATCGCGGTACTCCTCAATATTTGAACCATACCATACCATAATGGTATCAAACTGTTTTTGAGTTACACCATGTTTTAGATATATCGAATGTTTTAATCTATTCTTTAACGAATCATTATTGAAACTTCCACTCTTTATTTCACTTATAGTCTCACCTTTATGAATATCTATCAATAAAGCTATCATATCCTCCCTATCCAACAGATAGTCAGGAGTTTTATCACAACCAACCAATGGTAGCAACAGTATCAAAAACGATATGTGTAATAATCTACGCAACTATATCTATGTAAAATATATGAATATTAGTTCACCTCCTCTATACTATCTTCACTCTTCTTACTATCCAGCGATTGAGCTAACGACTTAGTATAGAACAAAATCAATATTGCCACACCAACACATAATGTTGCATCAGCTATATTAAATATAGGGCTAAAGAATAGGTAATAATCCCCACCTATAAATGGCACCCATTCAGGCCAATTCCATGAAACCATCGGGAAATATAACATATCAACCACCCGACCATAGAATAGTGGTGCATACCCACCACCTTCGGACAAGAAAGTAGCCACTTCAGGAGCTGGAGGGTTATTAAATATAAAACCGTAGAATACACAATCTATCACATTACCAATAGCACCAGCTGTAATCAGTGAAAGGCATGCGATATACCCCCTTTTAAAGGTATCCAGTTTGCAAATCTTAGCAATATAATATACAAATAGAGAAACAGCTACTATACGGAATAGTGTTAGTAGTAACTTACTACCTATCTCCATACCGTAAGCCATACCATTATTTTCGATAAAATATAGTCTGAACCATTCAGTTATATAAATCTGCTCACCATAATAAAAACTTGTTTTTACACAAATTTTAGACACTTGGTCAGCCACTATCACCAATATAATAATTAGTGTAGCTAATTTCCCTTTTGATAATTTCATTTATCCTCTATTAACGTTTATCCTTCTTAGCGTCAATACCTAAAGTAGCATGAGGGACAGCACGCAATCTCTCTTTTGGGATTAATTTACCTGTTTCACGACACACACCATAAGTTTTATTTTCAATTCTTATAAGTGCAGCCTCAAGGTGTTGGATAAATTTCATTTGACGTTGAGCCAAATGCCCTGCTTCCTCCTTACTTAAAGTATTAGCACCCTCCTCCAACACCTTAAATGTTGGTGAAGTATCATTAGTATCATTACCATCTGTATTCATCACATTAGATTTCAACAGCTCGTAATCATGTCTTGCATTCTCTAATTTACCTAAAATAATCTCTTTAAATTCTTGTAAATCAGCATCAGCATAACGTGTTCTTTCAGTCATTTTACATCTTTAGGTTTAGTATAATTGAGAGGGAGGTTAAATAACCCTCTCAATTATAGCGTATAATTCATATTCATCAATTTCTAAGTCAACTTTTCTATCATCAGCTGAAATATCAGTAACTTCAATCTCAGCACCCAATACTTGACGACAAATATAATCTTTATATTCATTTATTGCATCATCCGTTAGGGAATTTGCTGATAATTTAATATTGATTTTATCTGTAATCTCAAAGTTTTTACCTTTACGTATATTTTGTATTCTATTTACTATCTCACGAGCAATACCCTCACGACGTAATTCATCAGTAACAGTAATATCCAATGCCACAGTCAATGAGCCATAATTTGAAACCAACCATCCAGGAATATCTTCAGAGATAACCTCCACATCAGTCAGTTCAACAGTAGCAGCTACATCATCTATATTAAATGTAACAGCACCCGTGTTTTCAAATGCAAGAATATCAGCACCACTCATCTGTTCAAGCTCCGTAGCAAGACGTTTCATAATCTTACCATGCTTAGGGCCTAGCTTCTTAAAGTCAGGCTTAACACGTTTTACAAGTATTCCCTCTTGGTTATCTACAAAGTTGATACCCTTAACATTTACCTCATTAGTAATTAATGAGCTCATAGCCTCAATCTCCTCACGTTGCGCTACATTCATCACTGGAATCATAATTGCAGTAAGTGGTTGACGTACCTTTAGGTTAACTTTACGACGCAGCGCAAGAACCATCGAGGTAATATTCTGAGCCGTTTCCATCTGGTGTTCTAGCTCTTTATTAATCTTTGTTATATCCGCAACAGGATAATCCTTTATATGAACTGAATCCTCATCACCCTTAGTTACAGATACTAGGTCGTGATACAATTTATCAGCAAAGAATGGCGCGATAGGCGCAATCAATAACGATACAGTTTCCAACGCTTGGTACAATGTTTGATAAGCTGACAACTTATCTTGGTTCATCTCACCACCCCAGAAACGTTTACGATTAAGACGTACATACCAGTTACTCAAGTTATCATTAACGAAGTCAGATATAGCACGAGCCACCTTGGTAGGTTCATAATCCTCCATCTGTTTCTCAACCTCAGCCACCAAGCTATTCAGTAGCGAGATAATCCAACGGTCAATCTCAGGACGCTCCTCATAAGGGATTTGCGCCTGCTCATTAGTGAATTTATCCACATTAGCATATAGCGAGAAGAATTGATAAGTGTAGTACAGCGTACCGAAGAATTTACGGCTAACCTCCTCAACGCCATCAGTGTCAAACTTCAAGTTATCCCAAGGTGAAGAGTTAGAAATCATATACCAACGTAGTGGGTCAATACCATATTTCTCGATAGCACCAAATGGGTCAACAGCGTTACCCAAACGTTTACTCATCTTGTTACCATTCTTATCTAGCACTAAGCCATTAGAGATAACCGACTTATAAGCCACACTATCAAAAATCATTCCACCAATTGCGTGCAGCGTAAAGAACCAACCACGTGTTTGGTCAACCCCCTCAGCAATAAAGTCAGCTGGGAACACCTTACCTGAATCAAAGGCATCCTTATTCTCAAATGGATAGTGAATTTGCGCATAAGGCATAGCACCTGAATCAAACCAAACATCTATCAAGTCTAATTCACGTTTCATAGCCTTGCCACTAGCTGAAACCAATATAATATCATCCACATATGGACGGTGTAAATCTATCTTCTCATAATTATCAGCAGCATAATCATTAACCACAAAACCTTTATCTGCAAATGGATTGCTACTCATAACACCAGCAGCCACTGCCTTGTCAATCTCGTTGTATAACTCCTCAACACTACCTACGCAAATCTCCTCGTCACCCTCTTCAGTGCGCCAAATAGGTAACGGAGTACCCCAATAACGGCTACGTGACAAGTTCCAATCTTGAAGATTTTCCAACCATTTACCGAAACGACCTGAACCAGTAGCGGCAGGTTTCCAGTTAATAGTGTTATTTAGTTCAATTAAACGCTCACGTGAAGCAGTAGTACGGATAAACCAGCTATCCAATGGATAGTAAAGTACAGGCTTATCAGTTCTCCAACAGTGAGGATAACTATGCACATGTTTCTCAATCTTAAATACCTTATCAGTTTGTTTCAACATAACAGAAAGCTCCACATCCAATGTTTCAGCATCCTCACCTAGTGATGAATCAAAAGCATTCTTCACATAGCGACCTGCATACTCACTGTAAAGCTCAGTATTAACCATCTTCTCAACAAACTCAGTATCTAAATCCTCGATACGGTAGAAACGACCACTCATATCCACCATAGGGCGTTGGTTACCATCCACATCAATCATCATCAACGGAGGAATACCATTAGCCTTAGCCACACGGTCATCATCAGCACCAAAGGTAGGAGCAATATGCACAATACCAGTACCATCCTCAGTAGTTACGAAATCACCAGAGATTACACGGAATGCACCCTCGCCAGGATTAACCCAAGGCATCAACTGATCATACTTCATACCCACTAAGTCACGACCTGCGTATGTAGCAACTACCTCATAAGGAACTAATTTGTCACCAGCCTTGAAATCTTCAAATTTCAAATCAGCAGCCTTAGCATTAAATAGTTGACCCATTAATGGAGCACCTACAACCACAGTGATAGCCTTAGAAGTATATGGATTGAACGTTCTAACCACATTATACTCAATGTTTCCACCTACACATAGTGCAGTATTTGATGGCAAAGTCCATGGAGTAGTAGTCCAAGCAAGGAAATAAGCCTCACCCCAACCTAACATATCATCCTTAGGTTCTGAAATTTGGAATTGCGCAATACAAGTAGTATCCTTAACATCACGGTAACAACCAGGTTGATTCAACTCATGAGTACTCAATCCAGTACCAGCAGCAGGAGAATATGGTTGAATAGTGTAACCTTTGTAAAGATATTCCTTTGTATATAATTGTTTCAATAACCACCATACCGACTCGATATAACGGTTATCATAAGTGATATATGGGTTATTCATATCCACCCAATACCCCATTTTGTGAGTAAGATCTTCCCACTCCTTAGTATATTTCATCACTTCGGTACGGCAGGCAATATTATATTCATCTACTGAAATTTTCTTACCAATATCCTCCTTAGTGATATTCAATGTTTTCTCTACACCTAATTCCACAGGCAAACCATGAGTATCCCAACCAGCTTTACGCATAACTTGAAAACCCTTCATAGTCTTATAACGGCAAATAATATCCTTAATAGCACGACCCATTACATGGTGAATACCTGGCATACCATTAGCAGATGGAGGTCCCTCATAAAAAACAAATGATGGCGAACCCTCACGCACCTTTATACTTTCGGCAAACACATTATTATCATCCCATTTCTTCAGCACCTCTTTATTAATAGCTGAAAGATTGAAATTATTATATTCGTTAAATTTCTTTTCCATATTAGATAGTGTAATCTTAATTTCTAAATTTTGTGCAAAGATAATATTTTAGTAATAGTTTACATAACAATCATGCACCAAAGTATAAGGGAGTTTTAATTTCAAGTATATTTAATAAATCAGAATCCCTATTTATAATATCATTATTTTAGTTTACCACCTTTAAGACCGCCTGTTAGGTTGAAGATGTTCATGTCGTATGATACAGTTTTCATAGCTGCTTGGCGTTGGCGTTTGAATGCTAGCAGTACTAGCTTATCCATTAACTCAGCAAAACTAATACCGCTAGCCTCCCACAAGTAGAATGATAATGAACCTGGTATAGTATTAATCTCATTCACATAGATATCACCACTTTTGCGATCGATAATCACATCCACACGGCTAACACCATGACACGATAGAACACGGAAAGTTTCGCCCGCTAGGAATTGCACACGTTTAGTAACATCCTCTGGCAGATCAGCTGGGATACGTTTTTCAGATGCTTGCATACCCTTAGCACTCTTAGTGCCACCCATATATTTATCCTCGTAAGATAGGATTTCACCACTCTTGATAGGCTCTTCACAGACTGATGATTGGTATTCATCCACATCCCCAAGAACGGAACAGTTAATCTCCTGCAACTCCTCAACCATATCCTCAACGACAATACGAGCAGAGTAAATCTCAGCATTGTCAATCTTCTCAACCAATTCAGCACGATTAGCAGCACGGCCAATCCCAACACTTGAACCTAGATTGGCAGGTTTCACAATGACAGGATAGCCCAATTTAGTTTCTATTTTCGCTATCAGCTCATCACGACAATCAAACCACTCCCTATCTGTAAACCACACATAATCAACCACAGGAACATCACAAGCCTGAAGAATCATCTTCATAGTAATCTTATCCATACCATTAGCTGATGCTAGTGTGTTACAACCTGCATAAGGGATACCTATTGTTTCCAAGAACCCCTCGAAAACGCCATCCTCACCATTAGTTCCATGCAGAACAGGGATAGCCACATCCAATGTAACCGCCACCTTGTTACCTGAGAAGAGCGATTTTTTCATATTATAAAGGTTATAATCACCACGAACAGGCAACATATAAACCTCACTCAATTTAGCTATTAGCGCAGGGATATCATTAAAGTTCTTAACATCCATAAGAGCTTCACCAATAAAGAATTTCCCCTGCTTAGATATATAAATAGGGATTATCTCATACTTATCAGTATCAAAAGCATTAATAGCTTGTAAAGCTGATAGCACCGAAATTTCATGTTCCACTGAAACCCCTCCAAAAAATACGCCAACTTTAGTTTTCATAACTATATATTTATTATTTTATCTATTTAAAAGTATCAGGCAGATCATTTTCATACAGCACAGTATCACCCGATACCGCTATCGACTTCAACACCGCTTGAGCATCATTAAAGTTATCTACCACATGAACCATATCAGTATCCATACCAACCGTAGCAATCCCCTCAGTGATAGCTTGACGGTTGTATTCACCAACAACGATAGCCACATCACAGTTACGAGCAATATGTTCACCTAATACCCTATTATATTCAAATTGTTTATCACCCAGCTCAATCATACCAGGAGTAATAACAATACGTTTACCCCCAGTCATACGACCCAGAACCTCCAACGCCATACGCGATCCATCAGGATTAGAGTTAAAGGCATCATCAATAATAGTTACTCCACTAGGAGTACGTTTAAGGTTCAAACGATGTTCAACCTGCTCAATACGGCTCACCGCATATTTTATTTTACTCTCAGGCACTTCCAAGTAAAGAGCCACAATCACAGCCCCCACTAAGTTAGAGATATTACACTCCCCTACTAGTTTAGTTTCCAATATAATCTCCTTACCATCCGTAGCTACAATAGTGAACTTAGTACCACACTCACTATATTCTATATTTGAAACCTTGTAATCAACACCATCAACATTGGCAACTCCATATCTAACCGCCGATACATTCTTAACCTCACGACTAGCCACATATTCAAAGTCATTGTTAAGTACCGCAAAACCACCTTTGGGCAATGCATCCACCAACTCAAACTTAGTACTCTGCACATTCTCGATAGATTTAAAGGACTCTAAATGTTGCTCACCAACGGCAGTCAATATCCCAATTTCAGGATTTACCAAGTCACAAATCTCCTTAATATCCCCAACCTGTTTAGCACCCATCTCCACAATAAACAAGTTGTGATACGGTTTCAGCATCTCACGAACGGTACGTATAACCCCCATAGGTGTATTGTAACTACCAGGAGTCATTAGCACATCATATTTCTCACTTAGTACTCTATTCAGGTAATGTTTAGTACTAGTCTTGCCATAGCTACCAGTAATCCCAACGATACGCATAGCAGTCATTTGTGAGAGAATCCCCTTAGCCTCGTTGTAAAATTTACGATTTATAGACGCCTCAACAGGTTTCATCAACCAGTTAGCAGCCATCGTAACCCAACATGAGAAGGTAGCCGCCAACAGCATCAACACCACAATATTCTCTAAACAATCACCCCATAGAGAAGATAAACCTACCGCAACCGCAATAGTCAACACCAACTCTGTAAAATATAAACGACCAACACGACGAGTAAACACCAACGGTTTCTTATATTTTTTACGTAAAAGTGCAATCATCTTAACCAACAACACAACGGCAATAATAGCATAAGCCTCAATTCCGCCCCCAAAAGTAGAAACCATAAAAGTCACCATAGCCAGATCCACCAAACGAGCAATAGAGGTATAATCACCATTCATTTTCAACCAACCCATATATCTATTATTGCGATATGAGTTAAGTTGCAACATCTGCATATCACGTCTAACAACAATTGCTAGATATACTAGTACAATTACCGCAGTCACCAATTTTATTATTGTTAAAATCTCCATAAGATTTATTTTTTATCAATGTTCAAGAAACTTTTTATTACAGCCGCAAAACCACGAGGATTATCCAAGAAACTATAATGACCAACATTAGGAAAAACCACCAACCCCGAATCAGCAATCAAACTTTCCATAACCTTAGCATCCCCAACAGGTGTAGCAGTATCATTCTCACCCCAAACTAGCAACGTCGAAGCCTTAATCTTAGGCATTTCACTCCTCAAATCCTCATTTACCACCTTGCTAAGGATAGCACGCATACGCATAGATGCACTTTTATAATCAGCCGAACCTGCACCACCTGCATATTTTGCCAATATCTCAGCACCTTTAACCTTTCCTAAAAAAGTAAACAGCACACGTTTCATGCACTTATAAGAATACACCTTTAGATAATATTTCAGTGGTCGTTTAGGCTTAACACCCGCCGCATCCACCAATATCAGCTTATCCACACTATTACGACTAGAGAAAAGAATACCCACACGACCACCGAACGAGTGACCAAGCATCACAGGATTCATAATCCCCTCCAGCTCACACCATCGCTCAATCAGCTGAGTATATTCCTCGACCCCCCAAACCTCAGTAGGCTCACTACTAGAGCCAAAGCCAGGAAAATCCACATTATACACCTTAAAGTCATTAACCAACAGAGCCGCCACACTATTCAGCGTAGTCAGATTACACCCCCATCCATGCATAAGCACCACAGGCGCACCCTCACCCTCAACACTATAATTGAAGTCAACCCCATTAATTTTAACCCTTTTCTCCATAGCGAATAATAAAAAGTTTTCCGACTACAAAGATAACCTTTTTCCCAAAAGATAAAGAAGTTTAACAAACAAAACCACAAAAAAAGGATGACCAGAAAACCTAGCCATCCCAATATATAAATTTCACGGGGCAATCACCCTACAAAAACGCCACAAAGAGAAAACATCATCGACCCACAAAAGTGGTGCTATTGTGCTTTAGATTTGGGATTTCGTGAGGATTTTTGAGCGGAGCGCACTTTCGGTTCGTGTGCATCACAAATTCTCAGGAAGTCCCAAAGATGAAGTATAAGAGTGCCGCTTTTCAGCTCTATTTATCGTTAACAGCCATCCCACCGAATTTTTCATAAACCGCCGCATCCAATACCGCAACCGTTACTAGGTTTACAATATCACGTACAGGCGTATCAATAGCAGTAAAGTGGATAGGCTTATTAAGACCAATTTGGATAGGACCGATAGCCTCACCAATACCCATCTCAAGCATCATACGATAAGTAGTATTAGCCGCACTAAGATTAGGGAATACCAATGTATTTACATCCTTACCATTAAGTTTATTGAATGGGAAAGTCTTATCACGCAACTCCTTATTAAGAGCATATTGCACTTGCATTTCACCATCAATAGCTAGTTCAGGATATTTCTCGTGCATATATTGTACCGCTTCATGAATCTCAACAGGACCATGTTCATGGTTAGAACCAAAGTTACCATAAGAAACCATAGCCATCACAGGATCATGAGCAAAATATTCCACTGCCATACGAGTAAGACGAGCAATATCTATCAACGATTCAGTATTACTTGTATGATTAATCATAGTATCAGATAGGAAGAATGTACCACGTTTAGTATTCATAATATGCATAGCTGCAAAATGCTTGTAGCTAGGACGAATACCGATTACCTCCTCAGCAATCTTAGTTGCATGGTGACCACCTGAGTAAGTACCAGTGATAAATGCATCAGCATCACCCATCTCAACCATCATCATACCGAAGTAGTTACGATCGAACATCTTCTCTTTAGCTTCAGGGTAAGTCAAGCCGCTACGTTGATTCTTCTCAGAGAAATATTTAGCATAACATTTACGTCTATCCGCCTCACGGTCATGACGTAAGTTAACGATTTCTATTTCAGAAATATCCAATCCCAACTTAGCTGCACGCTTAGTAATCATCTCCTCATTACCTAATAAGATAGGGAAACAAACGCCCTCACGGTAAGCAACCTTAGCCGCTTTAAGCATATTATCCGTATTAGCTTCAGCAAATACCACACGTTTAGGGTTACTCTTAGCCTCGTCAGTGAATCGACGCATTAGCTTATTATCATATCCCATTAAACGTTTCAGTTTCAGCTCATAAGCATCCCAATCAGTGATAGGACGTTTAGCCACACCTGACTCCATAGCACCCTTAGCCACAGCTGGTGATACAGTAGTTAACAATCGTGGGTCTAGTGGTTTAGGGATAATATATTCTGCCCCAAACGCAAGGTCAGTCATATTATATGCTGCATTCACAACCGATGGAACAGGCATTTTAGCCAAGTCAGCAATAGCGTGAACCGCCGCAATCTTCATATCTTCATTAATAGCTGTTGCACCTGAGTCCAACGCTCCACGGAAAATATAAGGGAATCCCAATACATTGTTAATCTGATTAGGATAATCGCTACGCCCAGTAGCAAATATCAAGTCTTTACGTGAATTAACCGCCAAACTATATTCAATCTCAGGATCAGGGTTAGCTAGTGCAAAAACGATAGGTTTCTCAGCCATAGACATCAACATATCCACCGATACTACATCCTTAACCGAAAGACCTAGGAACACATCAGCACCCACCATAGCTTCCTCCAATGTATCTATGTCACGATCAGTAGCAAATTCTAGTTTTTGAGCATTTAGGTTAGTACGTTTCTTATTAAGTACACCCTTACTGTCACACATCACTACATTCTCCATCTTAGCACCAAGGCTCAGATATAGTTTAGTACATGAAACAGCCGCAGCTCCCGCACCATTTACAACAATCTTAACATCCTCAATCTTCTTGCCTTGAATCTCAAGAGCATTTAACAGACCTGCCGACGAAATAATAGCAGTACCATGTTGATCATCGTGCATAATAGGAATATTACATTGCTCTTTAAGAGTAGTTTCAATCTCGAAACACTCAGGAGCTTTAATATCCTCAAGGTTAATCCCCCCGAAAGTAGGAGCAATAGCCTTAACAATCTCAATAAACTTCTTTGGATCTTTCTCATCCACCTCAATATCATAACAATCTAGTCCAGCGAAAATCTTAAACAACAACGCTTTACCCTCCATAACTGGTTTACCAGCCACAGCTCCTATATCACCTAGACCTAATACAGCAGTACCATTAGATATTACCGCTACAAGATTACCTTTACTAGTATATTCATACGCATCGTCAGGGTTTTGTTCAATCTCTAAACATGGGAACGCAACACCTGGTGAATATGCTAATGAAAGGTCTGATTGAGATGAATATGGCACAGTTGGCACAATTTCTATCTTGCCTGGTTTACCCTCTCTGTGGTAATCTAGTGCCATCTCTTTTGTAATTTTTGACATACCTTTAAATTTTAATTTACAACAATAACAATTCATTCTTACTTGAATAAAATTAGCTTAATATCTCACATATAACAGCTAACCATTCCTTTTGGAAAGCACAAAAATACAAATTAAATATCACATTAACAATTAAATTTTATTTATTTCTTATTAATAGTTATAGCTGAGTTGCAAAAACATTTGTATATTTGTATTCTTAATATTTTTAGAAACTGCAAAAATGAGTAAATATATTATTTTTCGTCTTTCGTGTTTATTAATCCTCTGGTTAGCATTATGTTATATCTTAATCGACAAAGGGGGGATTAGTAGTAAAAATATATTATTAATTCTTTTTTCAGCTGTAATTGTATTTGTTCCATTATATAAAAAGTATTTTCGCAAGAAAAATTAAATGGATTCAAATAGATAAATACACAAAACTAGAAAAAGTAAAATTGTGAAAGTTAATAACGAAAAAAACATAAGCACTATATCAAATTCACTTCTATCTATGGTTGATACACCTGAAGAACTCCGTAAGTTGGAGGTCTCACAGCTACCG
>JAWXTT010000008.1:0-28480 GCA_044433325.1 Bacteroidales bacterium | reverse complement strand
GGTTGGTGGCTAATAGGGGTAGGGGTGGCAGTAGCCATCTTTGCCTTAGCATATAGTGCAGGACCATTTCCATTGTCATATAATGGGTTGGGTGACGTAGCCGTGATTATCTTTTTCGGGATTGTCCCTGTTAATATGACCTATTATCTAATGGTTGGTGAGTTTAGTGTGGATAGTTTGCTATGCTCCGTAGCTATTGGTTTGCTAGCTAGCAATGTTCTGATAGTTAATAACTATCGAGATATGGAGGATGATATAGATGCAAAGAAACGCACCACAGTAGTAATCTTCGGACGTAAAACAATGGGGCGTGCATATCTGATTAGTGGCTATGCAGCCATGGTTCTATATATTTGGGAGTTGCCATTTGACATAATAGTAACACCTATATCCGCAATTATATATATTACGCTACACACATTGACTTGGATGAAATTAATCCGATTGCGCGGAGCTACTCTAAATAAAATATTAGGGGAAACAGCCCGCAATATGTTAATCTTCACCCTAACAATCCCTGTCATTTGGCTTATAATACATCTTATATACAGGATAATACCATCTTAAAGTTATATGATTCCCTAATAATAGTTACTGTTAGAGATATTTATGGGATTTTTTACCTATTTATGGTGATTGTGGGTGAGGGATTCTGAGATTATCTTTGTAATATAAAAAGGAGCTAGAAATTAGTGAATTAATTTAGTTATTTAATCAATCTATTTTTTCTACTAATTGTAAAATTAAGCCATTTACAATATTGTAGAGTGTAAAAGTTAAAAACCGAGGATGTAGTGTTTACATTCTCGGTTTTGACTTTTGTATGTCTCTATTCCTCGTTTGTAAAAAACGAAATCCAGATACTCATCGCGAGCGTCTGGATTCCTAACCTATGATTCACTTATTTGTTGTTGTTGCTTTTCTAAGATTATATTTTTTATTATTCACGAATAGGGTGATACTCAACGAATGCTTCCATTGCTTCGTATGATGCTAACCCTAGGTCGCTATATGTTTGTGCAGTTGCTCTGTTGCGCTCTTCAGCACGTTGCCAGAATAATCTGTCGTCATTACCAAGGAATGGAGCGTTCTCCATTTGTGATTGGTGTTTAAGGATAGAGTTGCGTTTAAATCTTAACTCCTCTGGTGAGATAGGCACTGCCATCTCTACGTGATCCATTTCCCACTCAGCCCATGCACCACGGTACATCCATATACGGCATTCTTTCATCCAATCCTCTTCAAGGCAATCATCAACAGCTGCAAATACTGCATCTGTACATACCTTATGTGTTCCGTGTGGATCGGCTAAGTCACCTGCTACGAATATTTGGTGAGGTTTTACCTCTTGTATTAATTTCTTAACTATATCAACATCAGCTTGAGATAAATCCCCCTTCTTAATTGCTCCAGTTTCATAGAATGGAAGTGAAAGAAAGTGGATATGCTCATCATCAATACCAACATGTTTACATGCGATAGTTGCTTCACATTGACGGATATACCCTTTAAGGTATCTTACGTCAGCTGTGTCCATTGCTCCTGGTACTTTATTTTGTACAGCCTCAGCAATCTCAACGCTCTTTTGTAAGTATGTAGGAGTATCAATACCGAAATCTTTAGCTATCTTATCCATCAACATAATGTAACGATACATATCTTCATCACCTACGGCAATATTACCAGATGTTTCATAAGCTACATGTACATCATGTTTTTGATCAACTAATCTTTTGAATGTTCCACCCATTGAGATTACATCATCATCAGGGTGTGGGCTAAAGATTATCACACGTTTTGGATATGGATTAGCGCGCTCAGGACGATATGTATCATCAGCGTCTGGTTTTCCACCTGGCCAACCTGTGATAGTATGTTGTAGTTCGTTGAATACTTTAATATTAACGTTGTATGCTGAACCATATAGTGCAACTAGTTCACTAAGGTTATTCTCGTTGTAATCCTTATTAGTTAGTTTTAGGATTGGTTTAGAAATCTTTTGTGATAGCCATACAATAGCGCGACGAATTAATTTGTCGTTCCATTCACATGAACTTACTAGCCATGGTTTGCTGATGCGTGTTAGCTTTTCAGCCGCTGATAGATCTAGTACTAATCTTATATTTTGATGTTTTTGCAGACTTGATGCTGGAATGTTTTCATCTATTGTGTTTTCGATAGCATCCTTGATTACTTCCGAAATTGCTTCACCCCATGCAGTTGCTACTATTTTTTTAGCAGATAGTATGTTTGATATACCTAGAGTTAGTGCTACTGTTGGTGCTTCTGATGTTCCAAATACAGATTTTACTAGGCTACGGCTTTGTTCACTCAATAGCATTAAACGTGCTGATGAGCTGATTTGTGAGCCTGGTTCATTTAATGCCAGATTACCTAGTTGACCGATTTCGCATAGTACTAAATCTAATCCACCTGCTTTAGCTATTTCAGCTTCATAATTACGACATGTTTCATATACATCCTCTTTAGATGATATAATATCGAATGAGTATATATTTTCAGGAGATACATTAACTTTGCTAAGAATTACTTCGTTTAATTTAGCAACTGTATTTAGTGTCTTTTCACCATCTGTATTTAGGAATCCTGTTGATGCGAATACATTAACATTCTCAAAACTAACAGCTTTCTCCTCATATAGTGTTATTAACTCTTTATAGATACCCTCCATACCACGACCTAAGCCTAGAGAAATATTACACTTACCTTTTAAGTTAACAGCTTTATTAATAGCTTGTGCTACTCTTTTGGCTGCATATTTAGATCCGCAATGTACTGATTCAAATATTTTGGTTGAAATTTTCTCACAACGAGTAACTTCAGCCATATCTATATCATTACTTGGGTTATAATATTTAGTTGAAACTCTATCAAGTTGAATTTTTGAGCTTAAATCTGTTTTCATTTTGTGTAATATTTTTGGGTGTACAAACTTATGAATAAATTTTCACATTAAATCACATTTCACTAATTTTAATATTTGGAAACTATTATTTGTAGTTATTCCTCATAGATTTACCAAAAATACTTATTTTTATTGAATAATCCGCAGAATATTTATTTTTTTTCTTATTTTTGCCTAAAAATATAAACTTAACAAAACTAATTAAATATTTATGAGACTGATTATCCAACCTGCTTACGACAAAGTATCAGAATGGGCGGCATATTATGTTGCCTCAACTATTAATAAAGCTAATCCAACTGCTGAAAAACCATTCGTTTTAGGTTGTCCTACTGGTGGTTCTCCTCTTGGAATGTATCGTAAATTAATTGAGCTAAATAAGGCTGGTAAAGTTTCATTTGCCAATGTAGTTACATTTAATATGGATGAATATTGTAATCTCCCTAAGGAACATCCTGAAAGTTACTATTCATTTATGTGGACTAATTTCTTTAACCAAATAGATATTAAAGAGGAGAATGTAAATATCCTTAATGGTAATGCAGAAGACCCAGAGGCTGAGTGTGCAGCTTACGAGGCTAAGATTCTTACTTACGGTGGTATTGACCTATTCTTAGGTGGTGTAGGTCCTGATGGACATATCGCATTTAATGAGCCAGCATCGTCATTGACTTCACTTACTCGTATGAAAACTCTTACTCAAGATACTATCATAGCTAACTCACGTTTCTTTAATGGAGATGTAAACCTAGTTCCTAAGACTGCATTAACAGTAGGTGTTGGTACTATTATGAATGCTAAGAGTGTATTGTTGATTGTTAACGGTTACAACAAAGCACGCGCGCTTCAACATGGTGTTGAGGGTTCAGTTTCGCACATGTGGACTATCAGCGCATTACAGATGCACCCTAAAGCTATTATTGTAGCTGATGAAGATGCAACAGCTGAACTTAAAGTAGGTACATATAAATATTTCAAAGATATTGAAAAGGATCACCTTGACCCACAATCTATGATGTAATAATTTTTATAGGTCAGTTTTAAGAACTCTCCTATATAGAGATTAAATATAAATGTGAGTGATTAATTGGCAATGCTTGTTAATCACTCATTTTTTATGTATATATTTGACATTTAAGATAAAATATATTATTTTTGAAAACTAATGATTCAGATAAGGGTTAAATATTATATATGTATTGTGAAAATATATAAGTAAATTATTAATTAAAATTGGATGAAATGAAAAGATTATCGGTATTATTTCTATCATTGATTATATTAGCAACAGTTAATGTTGGTAATGCTTATGCAGTAGGTAGGTCATCGAATGGGAGCGTAGAGAGTTCACAAAGTCATAAAAACAGTAAGTCAAAGCAAAAAGTTGAGCTTGTAAAGAAGCCCAAAACTACAACAGTAAAGAAACTGCCTAAAAAAGCAGTTACTGTAAATCATAAAGGGAATAATTACTATAAGAAAGATAATAAGTATTATAAGAGGTCGGGTGGCAAGTATGTAGTTTCGCCTCCACCATTTGGCTTACGAGTACCTACTTTGCCTAGGAGATTTACTCGTTTCGTTTTTGGTGCGGTTAGTTACTATTGTGCTAGCGGTGTGATATACGCACGTTCAGGAAATGAATATGTAGTTGTTGAGCCTACTGTGGGTATGATAGTGCCTGAACTCCCTACTGTAAATGTTAGTACTATTAGAATTGATGGTACAATTTATTATGAGTTCGATAATATTTTATATATAGAGATTCCAACACAAGATGGTATTCAATATCGTGTTGAGGGGTATCTGGAATAGTTGATTTATTTTGGGGTGATATAGAGTGGCTAGCGAATAGGTTTGTTAGTCACTCTTTTTTTTGCTATTATTTAGCTAAGTCACAAATTAATTGTCTGCTAGACCACTCCTCATTTGTCGCCTCGTTCATATACCACTCTCGGGCTTTGCCGTTCTCTACTCTTAGCGCATATCTATAATGAGTCCAACTCAATTCATGACGCAGTGCGTGATGAATTGGAAAAGCTAAGTAAAACATGCGCATGTAACGCAAATTAGTGACTGTAAGACCTTTACCAAACTCTTCCGTTATTCGTAAAGATAATTCAGGTAAAACTGCTTTACCATATTCAGCACGTCGTTCACCCTATTGTTCATCCTCTACTATTAGTCTGCCAATTGACCAATATGAAATGACTTTAATTTTACTGAGTTTATAAAGTTAGCATGAAACTTAGGGCGGTAATAAAAATGTGAAGTTTTTTTGAAAAAAGTTGCTATTTTGTTTGTTGTGGAAGTTTTTATCTTTATATTTGCACTGTACTAGTAAACTAATACAGTGGGGTTTTAAATTTATGGATTATGATTGAGATAAAGGATTTGAATTTTAGCTATGGAGCTAAAGAGGTGTTGAGTAATATCACACTTAATATGGAGGCAGGGCGTATTTATGGTCTGTTGGGTGAAAATGGAGTGGGTAAATCAACATTGTTGAAATTGATTTCGGGATTATTAGCTCCTAAGTATGGTAGTTGCTCGGTTAATGGGTTAACGCCGTATGATAGGTTGCCTAGTTTCTTGAGTGATATATATTATCTGCCTGAGGATTTCGCTGGAGGTAATGTTAAGGTTGAGGATTATGCGTTGCGTGTGGGTGGTTTCTATCCTAATTTCTCTGCGGAGCGTTTCTATAAAATTGCTGAGGAGTTTAGTGTAGATGTGAAATCTAAATTCGCTAAACTATCTTTTGGTCAGCAGAAGAAGGGGATTATATCCTTGGCACTAGCTCTTGGTACTAAGGTGTTGATTATGGATGAACCTACTAATGGATTAGATATTCCATCAAAGGTAGTCCTTAGACGTTTGATTGCCGAGAATGCCTCAGATGAGCAGCTGATAATTATCTCAACTCATCAAGTGCGTGACTTGGATAATCTTATTGATCCTATTATTATTCTTGATAATAAGGAAACTTTGCTTAACGCATCTATCCAACAGATTACTCATAAGTTATCTTTCTGTTTGGAGTCAATGCGTGATGCTGATGCTATTTACAGCGAACAAACCATTAATGGTTACATAAATGTGCGCCGCCGTATGGATGATGATATACCTGAAACGTTGGTGGATGTTGAGGTGCTGTTTAATAGCGTTCTTGCCAATAAAACATTCTATAAAGAGTTATTTTCTTAAGTTATGGAATTTAATCCACATAAACCTATATATCTGCAAATTGCTGATGCCCTGTGTAACCGTGTTCTTTCGGGAGAGTGGTTGCCTAACGCTCGTATCCCATCGGTGCGTGAGTTGGGAACATCGCTAGGGGTGAATCCTAATACTATTATGAGGGTTTACGAGTATTTGCAGAGCTTAGAGGTTATTTATAATAAACGTGGTATTGGCTACTTTATCTGCTCAGATGCTTATGAACAGATTATCAGAGCGGAGCGCAAACACTTTATGCGAGAGGAACTACCAGCCTTTGTGGCAAGAATGAAACTATTGGGAATAGATATTAAGAGTATAGAAAATGAATTAAATAAAAAACAGGAATAGTTATGAATAATATATTTGAATTGAAACGATTTGGGAAGGTGTTAAAGAGTGATATCTCTTTTTACTGGTTACAGGAGCGTATGCGCTTTTTGTCGGTATTAGCTACTATCTTAGTTGTGGGGTGGTTAATGTCTAAAGCTAGTGTTGAGGATAGAGCTATTTTTTTTCTAGTAGTAGCTTTGACTTACTCGCTATTTACGCTATTTAAAGTTTATGGAGGGGTGAATAATAAAAAGGGTGGAGCTGATTATCTTATGCTGCCAGCATCCTCGTTAGAGAAATTTATTTCAATGGTTATATTGGCTGTTATCTGTTCACCTATTTTATTAATATTGGCAATGTTAGCGGTTGATACTTTATTGGTTACGATATCTAACGATTTTTACTCTAATCAATATATGTCGTTTGCTGATATCTTTAATCAAGCTACTCTGAAAATTTGGGTATCTTATCTAGTTACCTCTACCATTTTCATATATTGTAACTTGTTATTTAAGAAATCTAAAGTGGCTAAGACTATTTTATCAATAGTGCTTGCCTCAATGATAATAGGTAGTATAGGTTCATCTATTGCATATAGTGCTATTAGGTCTGAATTTGACAAAATGCAGGTAGTGGATAATTCAGATAATCAAAATGGATTAATCCAGTTTGATAACAAAACTTACTATGTAGATGGTGAAGAGAATAATTTTTACGAGGCTAAATATGGTTGGATTACAGATTTTATATGGGTGTTATTCTATGGCGTGTTGCCAGTGACTATGTTAACATTATCTTATTATAGAATTAGGAGGATGCAGATATGATGGAGAGTAAAGGTGCTATATCGTTATTAGAATTTAATACTCGGATTGCTAGACAGTTGCGAGTATCTCATTTGCAGTCAACGTGGGTGATGGCTGAGCTTAGTGATGTGGCTGTGCGTGGTGGGCATTGCTATCTAGAGCTTATTGAGAAGGATGCTGAGCGAGGCACTACTAAGGCTAAGGCGCGAGGTATTATTTGGGCAAACACCTATGCGCATCTACATCGTCAGTTCGAGCAGGTTACGGGGCAACCCCTACGCAGTGGTATCAAGGTGATGGTTGAGGTTTCAGCTCATTTTCATGAGCAGTTTGGCTTGTCACTAGTCATTAGTAATATAAATCCTGAATTTACACTTGGTGATATTGTGCGCCGTCGTGCTGAGATACTACGTCGATTACAGACTGAGGGTATCTTAAAGATGAATCAAGAGCTAGAGTGGGAGCGACTACCACAACGTATTGCCGTTATCTCAGCTCCATCAGCTGCTGGATATGAGGACTTTATGAAACAGATTAGGGGGAATAGTTCGGGGATAGTGTTTTATACAGCTCTATTTGCGGCTACTATGCAGGGGGCAAATACTCCGCAATCGGTTATGGATGCTCTGGATCGGGTATATGAATATATTGATATGTTTGACTGTGTGGTTATTATTCGTGGTGGTGGCTCAACTTCAGACTTAATATCCTTTGATGATTATGATTTGGCGGCTCATGTGGCGCAATTCCCTATCCCTATAATCACAGGTATAGGTCATGAGCGTGACAATACAGTTATTGACTATGTGTCTAATGTTAGGGTAAAGACCCCAACAGCGGCGGCTGAATGGCTTATTGAACGATGTGAGCAGGAATTAACACTTGTCAATGAGCTGTCACAATCAGTAATAGATATCACCAAGGAGTACTTGAGTGGTGCTAAGGAGCAACTGGCTTATTATCGTGATAATATCCCATTTATAGTGCAGAATAAGTTGGTGGTTGCTCAGGGCGCACTGCGTAATTATGGTGAGCAGATTCCTATGATTATATCTGGGCGAGTGGCAACGGCAACAGCTTACCAACGATCGCTATCGCAACAGTTACAGCAAAGCATAGATAAACACCTGCAGATGGAGCGTATGCGCATACGTGGTTTAGAGGGTATGGTCTCAGTGCTATCACCTGTGAATACTCTAAAACGTGGCTACTCGATAAGTCAAGTTAATGGATGTGCTATAACATCTATCGAACAACTAAAGAGTGGAGATGAATTAACAACAATTTTACCAGATGGTAAAACGATTTCAATAATAAAATAAAAAATAAACAGATATGGAAAAGGAGAGAGAGGAACTAACCTACACACAAGCAATTACTGAGTTAGAAACAATAGTAAAACAGATGCAACAGGATAGTTGTAGCATAGATAATCTATCAGCCTACACCAAACGCTCATTGGAGCTACTAAAGGTATGCAAGGCAAAATTAACCACAACTGATGAGGAGCTAAAACGCATCCTTGCAGAGTTAGAGAGTTGACAAATATATAAACAATAAAAATAGATTGAAATGAAAAACACGTTATTAATCGTAATAGCTATTTTAGCTATTAATAGTGCAAATGCAAGTGTAGTCACTGGGATGGTGACTGATACTATTAACACCCCTGTGGAGTTTGCTACTGTGGTCTTGTTGCAGGACTCAGTGCAAGTGGCAGGTGGTGTAACTGAGATGGATGGTAGGTTTAAGTTAGAAACCTCAGCTAAGGGTGGTGCTGAATTGGTAATTACCTATATTGGGTATGAAACATATAGTAAAGATATTACTATCAGTGGAGATATTGATTTGGGTGATTTGGTGCTTAAATCTTCATCTGTAATGATGCAGGAGGTGGAGGTTAAGGCTTCACATATTATTCGTGAGGCTGACCGCTATACCATGGTGGTGGAGAATATGCCCACTGTAATAGGTGACTCGGCTGAGGATTTACTGAAGAAAGCTCCTGGTATTTGGGTTTCTGATGATGGAATAACCATCAATGGTATGTCAGGTAGCACCGTTTATGTGAATGATAAGGAGATGAAGATGAGTACTGAGGAGTTGATACTCTATTTAAACTCGCTAAGTGCTGAGGATATTGCCACAGTTGAGGTTATCCCCATTGCAGGTGCTGAGTTTAGTGCTGATTCACAAGGGGGGATTATTAAGATTACCCTGAAAAGGAATCGTGATAATGGTTTGATGGGTAGTGTTGGCGTCAGTATGGGTATTGGCGAGGATTACTCTTACTATTCACCACGTGCTAATCTATATTATATGAAGGGTAAGCTAAATATGAATGCTGCCATTTCAGGGTCTGTTTCCCCTAGTAGCGTGTATAAACAAAGTTATGAAACAGAGTATTTTGCAAGCAATATTTATTCATCCTCCTCAACTGTTCAAGAGAGTAAATATGGTTATGGACGTGCCGTGTTAGGTGCTGTTTATGACCTAAATAAAAACAACTCGATTGGTGCTGAATTTGAGGTTAATATTAGGGGTAGTAACAATATGATGAATAGTAATACCGAGTTGATTAGTAGTGATATTACTACCCTTACTGAAGGGGAGTTTAATCAGAATAGCGATAGTCATAAAGTTAATGCCAAGCTAAACTATATTAGTAAAATAGATACCATTGGCTCTACCCTAAAGGTGTTGGCTAACTATATTAAATCTAGCTCTGATAATAGTGCCGATAATAACTTGTTAAGTGCGGTTAGTGGTGCTGTGGCTACTGATTCGGTTTATCGCGATAACTCATTTAGTGATTATGAAATGTTGAATATTGGGGTTGACCTATTTAAGAAACTAAATAATAAATGGTCATTAACAGCAGGGGGTAAATACTCACTGAATGGTATGGATGCCGCCGCTAATTATGAGTACCAAAAGGAAGCTACGTGGTTGCCATCTAGCGGATATGACTATGATGTACAGTATAAAGAGAATATTGCAGCCTTATACGCCACTGGTAGCTTGAATATTGACCGTTGGAGCATAAAGGGAGGCCTTAGAGGTGAATATACTTACACAACGGGGCGTGGAGATTATCCTCAGCAGAGCTACTTTGATTATTTCCCCAATGCTAATATTATGTATGCATTGACCGAAAAACGTGATTACTCCGTAACAGTAGGGTATGCACGCTATATTAGCCGACCATCATTCTGGGCATTGTCCCCAACACGCCGACAAATTTCTGAAAACACTTATCAAGTTGGTAATCCAAGTTTGACACCTAGCTATGCGAACTCTATCTCATTACATTGGTTATTTGCATATAAATATAGCTTGTATTTAGGTACAAGAATATCAACGGATGAATATAATCAACTATTTACAACTAATACTGATAACCCTGAGGATATTTATATAACGTTTGCAAATATAGGACATACCATTAATTATGTTGCATCAGCTAACGCACCTATTCAGTTTACTCCTTGGTGGAGTATGAATGCAAATCTTACATATATGTTGCACTCGGAACAGATGGATAGTGACGAGGATATCACATACAGCAATATGTTCTATGCGAATTGTAGTATGAATTTCACATTGCCTAAAGATTTTTATATCGAACTAAAATCCTATGCAAACTCAGCAATTAATATTACTAATGTTAGTATTTCGCCATTCTACTGTGTTGATATAAATATTAAGAAAACATTTGCTGATAAGAAATGGACTGCATCACTAGGTAGTAGCAACCTAATTGCCAGTGAAAGAGATTTTGCAAGTATCACAGATGAATACTCAACTAAGATGATCAGCAAAAATAGAATGGGTATAAAAGCATCAATAACATACAACTTCAACTCAGGAAAGAAATTCAGCAGTCGCAAGGTTGAAGGGGATGCCGACGACTCACGCCTAAGTGAAGGGGTAAATTAATAAACTAAGAAAATAACTGATTATGGAAAAACTACTATTTATTGTACCATTATTACTGCTAAGTTCATGTATCTATGTAGTAAACCGTGAGAGAATTGAGGGGGCGGGAGAGATAACCACAGTCACAAAACAGATAAGCAAAGATGCAGATGAAATATCGGTAGCTGGCGGAATTGAACTACTCTTAACCAATGATATGGAGTGTGGTGAGATTAAGATTGAAACCAATGAGAATATCCATCAATATATCTCGGTTGTATCATCTGATGATAAGGTGATAATTTGCACCAAGCCGAGTGGCGTTTGGTTAGATGCGGATATAAAGGTTTACGCCTCAGCCAAACAGTATAATGATATTATTGTATCAGGAGCATCTAATGCGTTGATTGTGGATTCAATAGTAAATATCGAATATAGCATTAAACTATCAGGAGCATCAACCTTTAAGGGTCGGTTAATAATAAGTAAAGATCTGGATATAATCTTATCAGGGGCATCTAGTGCTGATATTTCAGGAAAATCTAAAGGCTTAAGTATGAAACTATCAGGTGCATCTGATATAAATGCTGAAGGGTTTACGTGTGAAGAGTTAGGTGTTAATGCGTCAGGAGCTAGCGACGTGGATATGATAAATGTAACCAAATCCATTTCGGGTAAAGCTTCAGGCGCATCCAAAGTGAAGTACAGCGGCAACGCTAAAGGTACAATCCAAACCAGCGGAGCATCATCCGTAACCGCTAATTAATCACATATTTTATGACAGAATTAATAAATGTAGATTATAAAGATTGGCTATCTGAACTAAAGGGTAGGATTAAGCATAGCCAGATTAAGGCAGCTGTCAAGGTAAATCAAGAGCTATTAAAGTTGTATTGGAGTTTGGACGAGGATATCGTGAATAAGCAGCTGGAAAGTTCATGGGGAAGTAGCTTCTTCACTAGATTAAGTGCGGACTTAATGCGTGAGTTTCCTGATATGAAGGGCTTCTCGTCAAGAAACTTACGCTACTGTAAAATGTTCTATCTGTTTTACTGTCAATCAGATATAATTTTGCACCAACTTGGTGCAAAATTAGAGAGTGATATATTTGTGTCGTCCAGTAGCTATTTTTACTGGACAACTCAAATAATATGTACTGGTTATAGCTCTTTAGAGATGTCATTTACTATTTTGCCATCGAATAGGTTTATTGTTCGGGTGGCGTATGCACTGTCATGTAGTGAGTGTGTTACCATTATTATGGTGCTACCATCATGGTTTAGTTCAGTTAGTAGCTCCATTACATCTTTACTATTTTTAGAGTCAAGATTACCTGTTGGCTCATCGGCTAAAATAAGTTTAGGGTTACAGACTATGGCACGTGCTATTGCTACACGCTGCTGTTGTCCGCCACTTAGTTGTTGAGGGAAATGTCCTGCTCGGTGACTTATTGAGATACGGTTAAGTATATCATTCACACGTTTCCTGCGTTCTGCTGCTCCCACCTTTAGATAGATAAGTGGAAGTTCTATGTTTTCAAAAACTGTTAATTCATCTATCAGATTGAAACTCTGAAATATAAAACCGATATTCCCTTTACGTAGTTTAGAGCGTTCACTTTCACGTATGGTAGCAACCTCCTGATTTAGTAGTTTATAGCTCCCAGCGGTTGGAGTATCAAGCAACCCTAGTATATTCAGCAGTGTAGATTTGCCACACCCCGATGGTCCCATTATTGATACAAACTCACCCTCATTGACACTAAATGAAACATCTGCAAGAGCCCTCGTTTCAATCTCTTCAGTACGGAATTTCCTCTCTAAATTTTTAATTTCTAACATAATGTATATAGTTTTTAGTTATTATTGATTTTTACCTATTAACTCTGTTGGATTGCAATTAGCTGCTCTATAACTACGTATAGTCACTATTGCTGTCACCAATACTGTTATTATTGCTAATACTAGAGCAAACACCCAGTAATCAATGGAGATATGAGCCGCAAATCCTTCAAGCCATTTCTGTATGATGAAGTATGCAATAGGAGCTGATATAACGAAACATGTGATTATTATTATAATGAATTTACGATTTATCAACCACAGAATATCCATAATGCTAGCACCTTGTGTGCGGCGGATAGCTATCTCACGTTGACGAAATTGCGTTTCAAATAACACTAATCCATATACTCCCATAAGGGAAATTATAATTGAAACTAATGTAAAAATAGATATTAGTGTAGTAATCTGTTTCTCGGCAGAATATAGTGAGCCTAATTCATCATCATCAAATGAGCTGATATATATATCGTAATTAAATGATGGGTCTGATTCATTGACGCAGAGAGTTATATAATCCTTAATCTCAGATATGTCAGCATCAGCAGTTGTACGGATATATGCTTTATTGGGCATTCTCCATGGGTTGTTGCCAAATACGTAGAATGCAAATGATGATACATTACTCTTAATAGATTTATAATTAAAGTTATCACAGATACCTACTAGATTGGTTATATTATTTGTATGTCCTGTGAGTTTACTATCTAGGTCTAGTCCAAACTCCTGAGCCATCTGCAGATTAATTATTAGTGTGCCATTATAGCTATTTTCATCAGCTTGATTAAAATCACGACCCTCAAGTATATCTATCCCCATAAAATTAAGGAAATTACTGCTTACAGGCGTTATTTCCATAAATACCAGCTCAGTTCCATTATTAATACCTCTGTACCAACCCATTCGAGTTTCAGAGAGGAATCCACCATCACAATATGTTACATCTAAAATATTGGGATTATCCTTTAGCTTCTGTGAAAAATCATCTCTGATAGTTATATTATTCCCTATGGGAGGGGTAAGGTAAAGATTAAGAATATTATCCTTGTTAAACCCCATATCATAGTTGAGCATATATTTATATTGGAGTTGTGTAAATATTGCTGCACACATTAATATGATTGTAGCTATAAACTGTACACCAATAAGGATATTACGTAAATATCGCCCAGATACGGATGAGCTAAAATTTCCCTTTAGAGCTGTAGATATAGGGAATGAGGTAATATATATAGCAGGATATATAGCAACTAATATAGATACTAATATTGCTATAAAGATGAATGTAATTATTAGTGGAAGATTATCAATAAATGCTATTGAAGTTGAAAAATATGATGTTATAAAACTATCCTGTATGAACGCTACAATAATAGCACCGACTACTAATGAGATGGATATAAGCATTAACGCCTCAAGTGTGAAATCTCGTATAAGATTATATCTAGTGCCGCCATATAACTTACATAGATTTACCCGTTTTACCCTAAGTGGAATAAGAGCAAAGAAGAAATTAGTAAAGTTAACCAATGCTATAGCTAATATAAACAGTGCTACTGTAATAAGGGTGTATGTTATGCTCTTGTCGGCAACACCCATAAGACTATCTTGGCTGAAATATATATCATTTATAGGTAATAGACGAATGTTATAATCTTTCTTGACAGACTCTATCACCTGTTGTTTCTGTTGTTCACTTACATTATCATATTTGCTAAGGCGTATATCTATTACAATCTTCTGGATTGATTCAGAAACAGACTCTACATTAGCTCCATCTTTGAGTTTAAGATAATAAGAATATGAAGAGTTAGTGTAATTAGTTAAATCCATTGAGCCTAAATTCACTAATATATTCGTATCTTTCAGCCACGTCCCCTGAGGGAAATCTTCATATATTGCTGCTATACTATATTGATTATGGGGATTAATATCTAAGCCTACGTATAAACCATCACCCACTTTCATAGAGTATTTATCTGCTAGTGATTTAGATATAATAATTTGGTTGTTATCCCCTAGATTAAATGCGGCTCTATCCCCCTGAATAATATTTATTTGCAGTAAATCTATTACATCCTTAGTGATACTGGCAAATGATGTGTTAATTTGTGACGTTTGATTATCCCTTATATAAGTGTATGTACCGTTCCCTTCGGTGCGAATAGGGGCAAAATATTCAATCTCAGGTATTCCATAATTAGCAAATAATTCACCCGTTGGACGTGATAGGTTATGGGAGTAAAGATTCATGAACTCGTCATAGGCTTCCAATAGATATATCCTATCAGAATCAGCAATGGCACGGTTGTATGATAATTCATACTTAACCTGTACTGTTATAAGGTAAATCGAGGCAAAGGCAATACTTAAACCTAATATGTTAAGTAGATTTGATGCTTTATATCTGCCTAGTTGTTTTCGTAGTTTATTCATATTATTATAATGGTTTGTTAAATATTAGTATATCTTTATCTTTGTATAGGTTGTAGCTGGATGTGATAATTCGCTCCCCTGCGGCTAACCCCTCAGTAATCTCATAGTATCGAGGGTTTTGACGAGCTATCCTAACAGGACGTTTATATGCCTTATCGCCATCTGCATTAATTACATATACGTAGGATTCTCCGTTGCCTTGATAGAATGTTCCACGTTCTACCATTAGGGTTGAACTAGATTCACCAAGTTGCAAATTTAGGTAATAGGTTTGTCCTGAACGTATATTTTTAGGTTTAGAATTATTAAATCTAAATTCGGCACGGAATGTTCCATTAGTAACTTCGGGGTAAATCTTGAAAAGTGTAACTGAATAATCGCCTCCAATATTAGTCAACTCAGCTATCAACCCAGTATGCACCCTATCAATATATGTTTCAGATATGTTAGCCTCAAGTTTGAAGTCTGATATATTATTTATCTGTCCTATATTATCCCCTGCATTAATAGTTTCACCAAGAACGAAATCTAATATACCTACATTACCATCAATGGGCGATTTGATATTCAAATTATTTATACGCTGACGTACAAGGAGCATATTACGTTGCATATTATGTAAGCTCTCCTCCATTTGTGATACTTGAATGGAGCGGTATATGCTATCCTGTTTCTGTCTATCCAATATTAAACGGTAATTACTAACAGCTAGTTCATAATCCTCTTTGGCTATAAGCCAATCTTCACGAGCTATCAGTTTCTCGGTGTATAGATTATTCTGCTGTTGATAACTGCGTAGCTTTCGTTTAACATCAAGCTCTAGTTGTAAACGCTCCTGTTGAAGGCTTAAACGCTCCTGTTCCATAGTTACCTGTGTGTTACGTAGAAAGTTCTGTTTCTCGGCAAGTTGCGCTTCACTATCTAGGATAGCTAGACTTAAATTGTTATTACTTAGGGTAGCAATCAGATCCCCTTTGCTTAGGCTTGAACCCTCCTCAACAATAATCGTTTCAATCACACCACTCTCTAATGGGCTGAGCTGAACACTGTTTATAGGTTGTGCAACACTGCTAATGCGTGTGTAGTCATTAAATGTACCATAAGTTACTGTACTAACGGTGATTAAATCTGAATTAATACGTAATTTACTCTGTTTGTCGCTAAAGATAAGGTATAACACTACTATTATAACAAATGCTAGTGCAACGTATATAAGATTCTTCCTATGTAGTACTGCTCTGATTCCTGTGGGTTGTTTGATTATACTGTCCATGATTAATTATTGATTATTTACATAGTGGGGTGCCGCTGTAATACTCTACTAGACGGCTCTGTATTTGATGATTATAGCTGGCACGTAGTAGCTCAATCTTGGCACTGAGCAATTCGTTGGCTGTGGTTTGTAAATCTATTGCACTAGATACTCCCTGCTGAAATTTCCGCTCCATTGCATGATATGAAATTTCACTGGCAGCTACTTTAGATTGTGCGCTTAGTTGTTCCTTTAGTGAGCTGTTGCGCTCAAGGATTGCTTGTTGCATGGTACGCTCGATACGTGTGCGTGTCTGCTTTAGTTTAGATTCAGCAATAAGCATATTATTGCGACTATACACCACATTGCTACGATAATATAACCGATTAAATAGTGGCACAGATAGCGTTGCCCCGAAATAGTATCCATAATTGTCACGTAGCTGAGTTTTAAATGGAGTTTGTGCGGTGTCAATATCCATATTGTGAAAGTAATTAGTATTATATCCTGCCCATGCAGTAATCTGTGGGGAGTAGTTGCCACGTGCTATTTTAAGTTTTATGCGGCTCTGCTGTAATTGTTGTTCAGCTGTGATAACTTCGGGGTTTAGCTCTATGATTAAATCATCTAACTCTAGGGCGTTGCTGGTAGTTACAGGTTCAACTATCTTAAACTCTTTAGCTAAGGGGTAGTTGATAGCCTCCTTAAGTGTGAGTGTGGTTAGTAGGTAACTATTTTCAGCTTTAGTAAGTAGCAAATCATAGTTAGCTGTTTGTGCGTGGATTTGTGCTACATCAGCTTCGCTCTTAATCCCTAGCTCACATTCTTTTTGGGTAAGGAGTAGTACCTTGTGGGAAAGTTCTAACTGTTCGGCTACTGCTCTTGCGCTTTGTCGATAATAGAGTGCATCAAAGTAGAGTTGCATAATCTCTAACGCTTTCTGATCTTTAATCTGTTGTAGTTGCGAACCGCCAAGTTCTATTCCTATCTTGCTAGCTTTGATGCTATTAATTGTTATTAATCCATCAAACAGTGTAATACCACTACTAATGCCATAACTATTGGAGAGATACCCCATATTAGTATATGCGTTAGTTTCAGGGTCAACGGAACGCCCGTAGGAGCTACTGATGCTAGTTTCACCTGATAGGGATGGGAATAGGTTTGTTATTGATTGTTTATATTGTTGTTTGTTGTTTCTGTTTTGTAAAATTTGTTGCTCTATCTCTCGGTTGTTCTCTATTCCATATTGTATTGCATCAGTGAGGGTTAACTGCTGTTGGGCAGATAATGATATGGTTGTTGTTATTATTAGTGATAATAAATAGTTTTTTCTCATAACGTTGATTAAATTTAGAAAAGCGTTAAAATTCAAATTTTATAACTCCCCTTTATTCTATTATTTACATTAGCTGTGCCAAAGTTGTAACTATCATGTATATAGGGAATTGAGTATTTGTAGTGGCGGTGGTTGTGTCTATATTATTGACATAAGTGTAAAATAATTAGACACTTGGGCTAAACGTGAGCGATAAATAAATTTTCTCAGTTGTAGTATTTCATATTCTTTATTATTAAATTTGTCATTATGAAAAGAGAGGGAACACTGTTAGTTGTAGATGATAATAGAGCTATCTTGTCAGCTGTAAAATTGCTGATGAGTAGTTATTTTGAACGTGTGTTAACCATAAATAATCCCAACCTGATAATCCCAACCTTACGTAGTGAGCGTGTGGATATAGTGTTGTTGGATATGAACTTTACGGCATCAGTCAATATAGGTAATGAGGGATTGTTCTGGTTGAGTGAGATTAAACGTGTGCGTGTGGATTTACCTGTTGTAATGTTTACCGCCTATGCTGATATAGAGTTAGCGGTTGAGTCCTTAAAGCGTGGAGCAAGCGATTTCATAGTCAAACCGTGGGAGAATAGTAAGTTAATAACTCTCCTTCAAGAAGTTTATAAAGGGGTGAGTTGTAAGCCTAAAACATTTAAAGTGGTGGGTGATAATAGTATATATTGGGGGAATAGCTCAGTAATGGAACGGCTGAAAAACAGTATAGATAAGGTAGCTGTAACTGATGCAAATATTCTAATAACGGGTGAGAATGGAACAGGAAAGGAGCTATTGGCTAAATATATTCATAATGAATCAGCCAGAAGAGATAAGCAATTAATAACGGTTGACCTTGGCTCTATTGCTGAAACACTATTTGAAAGTGAGCTATTTGGGCATACTAAAGGTTCATTTACTGGGGCAATAAATGAGCATGAGGGTAAATTTGAGGCGGCTAGTGGTGGTACTCTGTTTTTAGATGAAATAGGGAATTTGCCACTATATTTACAAGCTAAATTATTAACTGTGCTACAAAGCCGAAGAGTTGTAAAGGTAGGGAGCAATACCCCCGTTGATATTAATATTCGCCTAATATCAGCGACTAATATGAATCTTGAAAGGATGGTGGCTGAGGGTAAATTCAGAGAAGATCTGTATTATCGGATTAATACAATACAATGCAAGATACCTGCATTGCGTGAGCGTGAGGATGATATAGCACCTTTAGCTAAACTATTTATGGAAATCTATTCTGAGAGATACCACAAGAGAGTAGAATCAATATCATCAGATGCTATAAAGGGTCTTAAATCACACTATTGGTCTGGCAATATACGTGAGTTGCAACACACCATTGAGAAGGCTGTTATTTTATCTGAAACCAATAGGGTGGAACTTAATGATTTACTCCTAAAGAGTAATCCAGATATAGTTAAGAGTGATACTAGTCCGCAGGTGATAACACTAGAGCTGCTGGAGAAACAAACTATTGAAAGTTCAATTAAGCGTAATGGTGGAAATATGTCAGCAGTAGCTAATGAATTGGGAATATCACGTCAAACACTATATAATAAGATTAAACGCTATAACTTATGATGAAAATAATAAATAATTACATTATAATTCTGATAACCATAATTATATCAGTTGGTTGTGGTGTGGTGCTATTTATGATTGATAATAGGCTATACATATTGTGTGGCGTAATTCTTATTTGGTTAATTGTAAAAATAATAAATATATACAATGAACCACGAAGGAGGTTTGAATATCTGGTTGATGCACTTAATTGTAATGATTTTACTATTAATTTCTATGCAGAAGATAATTCTGTAAATGAGATGCTTAATAAAATACGTGATTTAGTAGCTGTTTATAAAGATAAAACTATTGAGCAGGAGCGTTATTATAAGCTAATATTTGATAATCTTAATATTGGTATTCTGATTATAAATGAAAGGGGTGGAGTTACGCAGGTTAATAACGGAATGTACACAATCTTGGGATTAGATGTTATTACGCATATAAATCAGATTGCAGATATATCAGTTGAATTGGCAAATAGTATCCTAAATGTTGAGCCTAGTGAACCGCAGCAGGTAGTCATTAAAAACTCATTAATAACAGTTACATTACTAATCACAACATCCTATATTAAACATAGCGACCAGAAACTGAAGTTAATATTAGTTAGTAATATGGAGAGTGCGTTAGAGCGTCGTGATAGTCAAGCGTGGAGTAAATTGATTAGGGTATTAACTCATGAGATAATGAATTCATTAGCACCTATACGCTCCCTTAGTGATGCCCTGATATTGCTAAATAGGGATGAAGATATTAATCAACATTTAATTACGATAAACCAAACGAGCAAATCATTAATATCATATGTACATAATTTTAGGTATATAAATTCAATCACTAGGGTAAATAAAGCTCCATTTGAAGTTAAACCATTATTGAATAAATTAATATCGTTAAGTTGTTCGGAGGATATAAATGTAACGGTTAATCTAAATCCGAGTGATATTATGTTATTTGCTGATGAAAATTTAGTATTACAAGTATTGCTAAATATATTAAAGAATAGCGTACAAGCGACTGAATGTAGGAGTGATAAAAGAATAAGTGTTGATGGGTATATTAGAGAGGATGAGAGTGTAATAATAGAGATTAGTAATAATGGATGTGAGATAGATGGTGAGGTGGTGAAGAATCTATTTCTTCCATTCTTTACCACTAAGGCTGATGGTAAAGGTGTAGGTCTTAATATATCAAAACAGATAATGGAGCTACATGGTGGATTATTATCTTTAACTGTAAATGAGCCAGAAAGGGTTACCTTTACACTTGTATTTAAATAATGGGAGTAGTAGTATGGAAGTAGTGGTGTATTGTTCCTCACGTGGGGATATGGATAGGGTTTATTTGGAGTGTGCTGAGTGTGTGGCTGAGTGGATTGGTCGCCGTGGTGATACGTTGGTTTATGGTGGTGCTGATGCTGGGATGATGCACATAGTTGCGTGCGGTGTGGCTAGGTATCAATGTGCAGGTATCATAGGCGTTATTCCTGAGAATATGCGCCATCGTGCTGATAAGGTGTGTGATGAACTGATATTGGTTAAGGATTTGGCCGAACGTAAGTCGGTTATGATAGTGCGTGGTGAGCTGTTTATTGCACTGCCTGGTTCGATAGGTACTGCTGATGAGCTTATCTCTACTTTGGCGCAATTTGTGGTTGCTCCTGAAACTATTCGCCCTGTAATTGTTGTTAATGTGAATGGGGTATTTGATACGCTTTTGGCTATGTTGAGTGATTTATCTTGCTCAATATTTGCAAATAAATCTGTTATGGAGTATCTTTCGGTTGTTAATTCTAAGGATGAACTAATAGAACAATTAAATCTTCATATATCATAATTTCTACAAAAAAAGTTTCCTAAATAGGAAACTAAGTTATATATTTGCAAAATATCAATGGTGAAAGTTATGGATATTAATAAAATAGGTTTGCTTATTAAGCGTGAACGCCTTAGCAGAGGTTTGACCCAAGAGGAACTTGGCTCACTTGTTGGTGTGGGTAAGGCACAGATATCAAAAGTTGAGAGTGGCAATGCTATGACAATTAAAACGGTTGCTAAAGTGGTTGAGGCTCTTGAGATGTCAGCTGTGGTTCAACTTAAATCAGAACGTGTGATTAGTCACAAAGTGGCTGGTTTTGTAGTTGCTTGTATTAGTGAATTTGCTACGGCATATAATCTTACTATTAAGGAAGCGAGTAACTATCTGAAACGTTATAAGGGGCTTGAATTTTTAACTATACATTACGAGGCACAACATCTTTTGTCTATTGAGGATAGTGTGCAGGATTTGGCGCAAGTTTGTAGTAATAATGGGGGTGGATTATAATGATACTTTTTCATGGATCAAATACTAGGATAGAGAATATAGACTTAGAGAGGTGTCGACCTTACAAGGATTTCGGTAAGGGTTTCTATTTGACTGAGATTGAGGAGCAGGCTCAGCAGATGGCGCGTAGGAGTTCTACTATTTTTGGCGGTGAGGCGACTGTAACCTCTTTTAACTTTGACGAGGTGGGCGCAATGGCTGATACCACCCTAAGAATCAAACGTTTTGATGAGCCTAACAAGGAGTGGGCGTTATTCATAATGGAGAATAGAAACCGACAAGCCTCGCACCCTATACATGACTACGACATAGTTATTGGAGCTGTTGCAGATGATACAATAGCAACTCTATTTCGTAACTTTGACGATGGTATTATTGACTTAGATATGTTGGTTAGTGGTCTGAAATACAAGAATGTTTCATCACAATACTTATTTCATACCCCTGCATCATTAAAATACTTAAGGGGACTATGAACGGAAAATTTAGATATTTAGTAGAGGGAATTACTAAGGATATAGTTATATATATAATGCAGGATGATGAATCAATAGATCTCCCAACTGCACTAAATATGTTTCACAACTCTGAAACCTTTAGTAAACTAATTCTTGAAGAATCGGGTTTATATATCGAAAGTTCATCTTATGTCTATGAGTTGTACCTTTCTGAAATTAAGTGTGGAAAACTAAAATTAAAGAATTAATATATAGTATATGAAAAAGAGTTGGGTTTATACAGCAACAGGTGATAAGGGTACAACCTCACTAGTTGGTGGTAAGAGGGTTAAGAAGTGTGATTTCCGTCTAGATGTTTATGGAACGGTGGATGAATTAAATTCATTGATTGGATCAGTTATGGCGGTGGCTAATATGGATGGTGAAATGAAAGATTTCTTTATCCGTATTCAAAATCGGTTGTTTAATATTGGTGGATATCTAGCTACTGATAATCCTGAGAATAAGGAAACGGTGGTTCAAGGTCTTTCTGCCGATAATATCACTGCCGTTGAGCGTATGATTGATTGGGTGGATGAACAGTTGCCTCCACTTAATAACTTTGTTTTGCCTACGGGTGGCGTGGCTGCTACGCAAACGCATGTGTGTCGTTCAGTGACGCGTCGTTGTGAACGTTTGGTTGTTGCTCTTGCGGATATGACGTATGTTGACCCTAATATTATTACCTATTTGAATAGGTTGAGTGATTTTTTCTTCGTTTTTGCAAGATTTAACAATTTTAATGAGGGTGTCGAGGAATTATTTTGGGATAAAAATTGTTAATATCTCAGATATTACATTACTTTTGCGAAAAAATAAATAAGAATCAAAATATAAAGCTACTATGTACTGGACTTTAGAATTAGCATCTAAATTAGAAGATGCACCATGGCCTGCAACTAAAGAGGAATTAATTGATTACGCTATGCGTTCAGGCTCTCCTATGGAGGTAATCGAAAATCTACAAGAGATGGAGGATGAGGGGGAAACCTACGAATGTATCGAGGATATTTGGCCTGATTATCCGAGTAAGGAGGACTTCTTTTTCAACGAAGAAGAATATTAACCTTGTTTTAAGTCGTATAGCACGTCATTTTTTGCACATCCCACAGGCTTATAATTCCTCACGTACCTGATGTACGCTGCGGATTATAAACCTATGCGATGCCCAAAAACTAACGCACTCTACGACTTAAAACGTTGGTGGGAACTCATTGTGCAGAGCCTGCACTCGCATTTATCACGCCTGACGTTTTTACTGTGCGGGTGTGGAATTTAATTTGCTCAGTATCTTTAAATAAACGGGGTGTATTTATGAAACTTGGGGTTTTGTGGGTGCGCTCTGTTTATTTCTGTTAATTAGGTGAGTAGGTGAGAAAAAATAGTTATCTTTGCATATTAATTATAAAATAATAGTTGAATTATGAATAGTATTAAAGCAGGACAATTTGTAGAGTTGATATATGACCTTTATGAAGTAGATGGTGAGAATGAGGAGCTAATGATGAAAGCTACTGAACAGATGCCTGATAGTTTTGTCTTTGGTCTTGACCAAAATATAATTCCTGCATTTATGCAGGCTCTTGAGTGCCTTAAAGAGGGTGAGAAGTTTGATCTTAAATTCGCTCCTGAGGATGCTTTCGGTGAGGTGGTTGATGAGTACGTGGTTACTTTTGACAAGGAGATGTTTATGGTTGATGGTGTATTTGATAGCGAGCGTATCAAGGTCAGAAATGTTATTGAGATGATGACTGCTGATGGTAATCGTGTTCCTGGTGAGGTTATTGAGGTTACTGAGGAAAATGTTACATTGGACTTTAACCACCCATTGGCTGGTCAAACTATCCGTTATAGCGGTTATGTACGTCTTGTACGCCCTGCCACTGCTGAGGAGCTACAACCTAAATCTTCTTGTGGTTGTGGTGATTGCGGTAGCGGTTGTGGTGATGACAATAGCTGTGCTGGCGGTTGCGGCGGTTGCCACTAATACGTGAGTATTATGGTGCATAATGATTAATTAAAGTGTACATAAAATGATATTAGTAGCGGCTGTTTAGTGATTCTGCCAAGAATTATTAGACAGTCGTTACGTATAAATAAGATGCTATTATGGGGACAATAGATGTAATAATTTTAGTAATTATTGGAATTGGATTAGTGCGTGGTGGTATAATGGGACTGATTAAGCAGTTGGGTTCGTTAGTAGGGATTATACTCGGAGTTATTGGATGTAATATCTATGGTGGTCAGATGACTAGCTTAATGTCGGGCTGGTTCCCATCACTATTGGAGATGAACTATGGTTCCACTATCGTTAGTATGTTGAGTCATACACTATTGTTCGTAATAATATATTGGGCTTTAACGTTGATTGCTCTGTTGTTGCGTAGCGTAACTAATGCGTTGGCTTTAGGTCTCTTTGATAAAATATTAGGTGCCGTTTTATGTGCTTTTAAATATTTACTAGCGTTAAGTATAATATTAAATATTTGGATGATGTTATTCCCTAGCGGTGATGCTGGAGTGAATGCTAAACTATTTGATGGTGAGTTATATAATTATGTATATAAACTGGCATCATGGGTAATGAATGCTGATATTATACCTGATTCTCAGATAGCAATAAACTCAGTTGCTATCTAGTCTGTTAAGTATAAAGGTTATTTCCTATTAAAAGGATATTTGTTGGATGAAAGAGAAGGATGATAAAAAAATAATAAACGAAGTAGCTAATAGTGACTACAAGTATGGTTTTGTAACTGATATTGATACAGATATTATACCTGTGGGACTTAGTGAAGATGTTGTACGCTATATATCTAATATTAAGCGTGAACCTGAGTGGCTGCTGGAGTTTAGATTAAAGGCGTATCGTCATTGGTTGACGTTACAGATGCCTACGTGGGCGCATTTAGATATACCTGAAATTGATTATCAGAGTATTAGCTACTATGCTGCACCTAAGGTGAAGGATGCACCCAAATCTATGGATGAGGTTGATCCTGAATTGCGTAAGACCTTTGATAAGCTAGGTATCTCGCTTGAGGAACAGATGCGTTTATCAGGTATTGCGGTGGATGCTGTTATGGATAGTGTGTCTGTTAAGACTACTTATCGTGAGAAATTGGCTGAGTTGGGGGTGATTTTCTGTTCATTCTCTGAGGCTGTTACTGATTATCCTGATTTGGTTAAGCGTTACTTAGGTAGTGTGGTATCATATCGTGATAATTATTATGCGGCATTGAACTCGGCGGTATTCTCGGATGGTTCATTTGTTTATATCCCTAAGGGGGTGCGTTGTCCTATGGAGTTATCAACATATTTCCGTATAAATGCTGCTAATACAGGCCAGTTTGAACGTACGCTGATAGTTGCTGATGATGATGCTTATGTATCATATCTCGAGGGGTGTACAGCTCCACAACGTGATGAGAATCAGTTGCATGCTGCTATTGTTGAGATAATTGTTGAGGAGCGTGGTGAGGTGAAATACTCGACCGTGCAGAACTGGTATCCTGGTGATAAGGAGGGTAAAGGTGGTATATATAACTTCGTAACTAAACGTGGATTGTGTCGTGGTGATTTCTCGAAACTTTCATGGACGCAGGTTGAAACAGGCTCGGCTGTAACTTGGAAATATCCTAGTTGCATACTTGCAGGAGATAACTCGGTAGGAGAGTTCTACTCGGTAGCGGTGACTAATAATTATCAACAAGCTGATACAGGAACTAAGATGATTCATGTGGGTAAGAACAGTAAGAGTACCATAGTTTCTAAAGGGATATCAGCAGGAAAGAGCCAGAATAGCTATCGCGGATTGGTGAAGATTACTAAAGGGGCTGAGAATAGCCGTAATTATACGCAATGTGATAGTCTGCTTATGGGGGCTGAGTGTGGTGCGCATACTTTCCCATATGTGGATGTTAATAATAGTTCGTCAGTATTGGAACATGAGGCAACAACCTCAAAGATTAACGAGGATCAGATTTTCTATTGTAACCAACGTGGTATCCCAACGGAGGAGGCTATAGGATTAATAGTCAATGGTTATGCTAAGGAGGTAATGAATAAGTTGCCTATGGAATTTGCTGTTGAGGCTCAGAAGTTATTACAAATTTCCCTAGAGGGTTCAGTCGGATAAAAATAAAGGATAATATGCTAAAGATAAAGAATTTACATGCCAATATTAATGGCAGAGAGATATTAAAGGGGATTAACCTAACTGTTAACCCTGGTGAGGTTCACGCTATCATGGGTCCTAATGGCTCAGGTAAGAGTACATTATCATCGGTATTGGCTGGTAACCCCGCCTTTGAGGTTACCGAAGGGGAGGTTGACTTTTGTGGAAAGAACCTATTGGAATTATCTCCTGAGGATCGCTCGCATGAGGGTATTTTCTTAGGGTTTCAATATCCTGTTGAGATTCCTGGTGTTTCCATGGTGAATTTCATGCGTGCTGCTGTTAATGAGAAACGTAAATATTTTAACCAAGAGCCGTTGAGCGCATCGGAGTTTCTGAAACTTATGCGTGAGAAACGCGCTATTGTGGAGCTAGACAATAAGTTAGCCTCACGATCGGTTAATGAGGGTTTCTCAGGTGGTGAGAAGAAACGTAACGAGATTTTCCAAATGGCGGTGCTTGAGCCTAAACTATCTATCCTAGATGAAACTGATAGTGGTTTAGATATTGACGCATTACGTATCGTAGCAGGTGGTGTTAATCAGTTAAAGACTGAAAATAACGCAACTATTGTGATTACGCACTACCAACGCCTATTGGATTATATCAAACCAGACTTTGTTCATGTCCTTTATAAGGGGATGATTGTTAAATCTGGCACTCCTGAGTTAGCTTTGGAGCTAGAGGAGAGGGGTTATGACTGGATTAAGAAAGAATTAGAATAGAGAGAGGACTTATATGTCAGCAATAAAACAATATATAGATTTATTTAATGAATGTAAAGGTGCGATTAATTCTAAATCAGCCGCTATCCTAAATAGGCTTAGGGAGAGTGCTTATGCTCTGTTAGCTGGAGATGGTGTTACTTTGCCTAAAAAGGGTGATGAGAATTATGAAATCACTGATATTGATGCTATGTTTGCACCTGATTATGGGGTAAATATTAATCGTATTGATATGAATAGCGCACCTATTGATTCATTCCGTTGTGATGTCCCTAATATGGACGCATCACTATATTTCCTTTACAATGATACCTTTATGGTATCTAAACGCTCGGATAGTAATCTTCCTAATGGGGTGATACTAACATCACTTAACCAAGCCGCTACTGATTATCCTGAATTAGTGGGCAAATATTATGGCAAGATTGCAGATATGAGTAGTGGTGAGGTTGCTCTTAATACTCTATTGGTGCAGGATGGTCTATTCCTTTATATTCCTGATGGGGTAGTTATGGAACGACCTATTCAGTTGATTAACATTTTAAACAGTACATCACCACTTTTGGCCAATCGTCGTGTATTAGTGGTAGTTGGTGAGCGCGCTGAGGCTAAGATGCTGATTTGTGATCACACACAGAATTCGGGGGTTGATTATCTATCATCGCAGGTATTTGAAATATTTGTAGGTGAGGGTGCAACTTTTGACCTATATGATATTGAGGAGGGTAGTGATACTACTAACCGTGTATGCTCAATCTATGCTGAGCAATCAAAGAGTTCTAATCTATTGATTAATGGTATTACCCTAACTAATGGTGTTACGCGTAATAATATAAATGTAAAAATCAGTGGTGAGTATGCCGAGTGTAAGTTGCAAGGGATGTCTATCTCTAGCAAAAATCAACATATAGATAACTGCACATATATTTCACATGATGTGCCTAATACACGTAGCTCGGAGCTGTTTAAATATGTATTAGATGATAACTCTAAGGGAGCTTTTGTCGGTCGCGTATATGTAGCTAAGGGTGCTATTAAGACCGAGGCGTATCAGAGCAATAAGAATCTATGCGTATCAAATGATGCTAAGATTCACACTAAGATC
>JAWXTT010000007.1:0-32785 GCA_044433325.1 Bacteroidales bacterium | reverse complement strand
ACCGATAAGCATCACATTACCCACACCCGATATACGTTTAACCTCTGGGATAATGTTAATAGATGCGTAATTCTCCATAAAGTCAGTTGAATAATCCTCATTAGGAGCTGATAGAGTAAAAGCTAATAGCATTGAAGTTTGCTTCTTCTCAGTGATAACCCCTACTTTAGTTACCTCAGAAGGAAGATATCCTTGCGCTTTAGCAACCCTGTTCTGAACATCAATAGCCGCCATATCTGGGTCATATCCCTGCTCAAAATAAACACTAATAGTAGCTGTACCAGCGTTAGTTGCTGACGAACTCATATAAGTCATATTCAACGCACCATTAATCTGCTCCTCGATAGGTGCGACTACTGAGTTTAACACCGTCTGTGCATTAGCACCAGTATATGTAGTACTTACTTGGACTGTTGGGGGTGCAATATCTGGATATTGACTAATTGGCAATGTGACCAAACCAATAACCCCTAACACAACTAGGAATATTGATATTACTGTTGACAGTACTGGTCTATTAATAAAATTATCTAGTTTCATATTTTATCGTATTAGTTTTTGGGTCGGTTATTTGGTTTCCATCTTAGGGGCAATAGTCATACCATCACGTACTATTGTACCTACACCCTCAGTTACAATCTTATCACCAGCTTTTAAGCCATCACTAATAATATATGAAACGCCGTCATTTACGGACTCAACTACGATAGCTTTAGAGGCAACTTTGTTTGAATCATTTAATAAATATACATATTTACGATCCTGTAACTCATAGGTAGCTTTTTGTGGAACTAAAATTTTATCAGTCATAACCTCTGGTATAAGTATTGTACCTGTTGCACCGCTACGCAACATATTATTTTTATTCTTAAACAATACGCGTGCAGATGCTGAACCTGTATTCATTCCCATAACCCCTGAGATAGTTGCTACTTTACCCTTTTCGGCATACTCTGTTCCATCAGAAAGAATTAATGTAATTTCAGGCATACCCTTAATAGCTTGGTTTAAGCTAATAGCACCATTATTAGTTAATGATAATAGCTCTCTTTCATTAAGTGAAACATAAGCATAAACATCTGACACATCTGAAATTGTAGTTAATGGGTCAGCTGATGATGGAGATGCTAGTGTACCTATTCTGTTAGGGATAGCACCAACTACACCTGTTGCTGGAGCTGTAACCTCTGAGTATGACAGATTCTTTTCAGCATTGATTAACGCCGCCTCAGCCTGTTTCATCTGTGCGACTGTTGCTTCATACGTTAAAACTGATGTTTTATATTGATACTCACTGATTATATTTTTTGCAAAAAGTTTCTTATCATTATCAGCAGTTAATTGAGCTGTTGCCACGTTAGCCTCAGCAGCTACTAATGATGCTTTTGCTGAACGTACCGCAGCTTCTAATTGCACTTGGTCAATAGTAAATAGCAGATCACCCTTCTTAACTTGCGCACCTTCATCAACATGTACTGCTGTGATAAATCCTGTGATTTGTGGTCTAATTTGAACATCATTTTTACCCTGTATTGTAGCAGGATATGATTTAAATAATGTAGCATCACTTAGCTCAAGTTGCTTAGCAGATAATTCGACTGGCTTAGGAGCAGGTGTTTCATTCTTAGATTTACATGAAGTAAATAGCGACGTTGCCAAAAATACAATTAGTACGCCTCTAAACAAATTCGTAACTTTCATTTTTAGTTGTTTTTATATTATTATTGTTTTAATCCACAGTATAATCCTACAAATCTAATAAAAATAATATAAAATACAAACTATATATAAAAGAAACTAAACAATTAGCATTTAATAAACCGTAATAAACCGTTTTATTACAATAACATCCAGAAAAAATCGCAAATTTACTTTAGAGGGGGCTTATACCTTTAAGGGACTTCTAATAATTGGTTTTATTCAATTTTTAGAAGTCACTTTTATATAATCCTCCAAATAGCTCTTAACATTAGCCATTAACCACGCAGGTGTAGATGTAGCTCCACATATACCTATATTGTTTTTACCACTTAACCATGCGTTATCTATCTCTGTTTCATTAGATATCTGGTATGAATTAGGGTTAACCTTGCGACACTCCTCGAATAGGATACGTCCATTGCTACTCTTCTTTCCACTGACAAATAATATTAATTCATGATTCTTGGCAAATTCACGAATCTGAGGAATACGATTAGCTACTTGACGACATATTGTATCAAAACTTTTAAACCCCTGACCCTGCTTAATTTCAGAGATGCGTTCAACCATACGTTTAAACCCTTCCAGAGATTTAGTTGTCTGTGAGTATAGCGCAATATCTTTACTGAAATCAATAGCTAATAGGTCATCAGCACTCTCAACCACTATCGCTTCACCTTTAGTTTGTCCCACTAATCCATTAACTTCGGCGTGACCATTCTTGCCATAGATTACTATTTGAGTAGGATTTTCTTGGGTGTCATTATAACGATTACGGATACGTTTCTGTAATTGTAACACAACAGGGCATGTTGCATCTATTATCTCAATATTGTTCTTTTTGGCTACGGCATAAGTTTCTGGAGGTTCACCATGCGCGCGCAACAGCACCTTGACATTACGTAATTCTCTGAATTGCTCATGAGTAATGGTTATAAGTCCCTTATCCTCTAAACGATATACCTCATTAGAGTTATGTACTATATCACCTAAACAGTATAATTGTCCAGCACGATTTAGCTCCTCCTCAGCTTTCTCAATAGCGGTTACTACACCGAAACAGAAACCTGAACATTTATCTATCTCTATATCCATATTGAAAGCCTCCTCCCTATTATCTATTATTGTGAAACAATATCTGTAAATTTAGCTATTAACCATTCATTCTGTTGGTCAATACTCATTGATGAATTATCTAATAGGATTGCATCCTCAGCCTGACGCAATGGGCTTTCCGCTCTGTTCTGGTCTAAGTAATCACGTTCTGTTACATTTTTCAACACATCCTCATAAATAACCTCTACACCTTTAGCCTCTAACTCTTTATAGCGTCGCATAGCTCGTTTTTCAGCTGATGCATTTACAAAGATTTTCATCTCGGCATCAGGAAAAACTACTGTTCCTATATCACGACCATCCATAACAATACCTTTATCCTCGCCAAAGCATTGTTGTTGAGCCACTAGAGCTTCACGAACAAAAGGGATAGCACTAATCACACTAACAGAGTTAGAAACACGCATCTCACGTATCTGTTGTTCGACACACTGGTTATTCAGATAGGTTTCAGAAACGCCTGTTTCAGCATTTACCTTAAATGCAATATTGATATCTGATATTTGAGCCTTTAATGCATCTACATCTACCACTTGTGCAGCATCTATCAATCCGTTATCCTGAGCATAAAGGGTAACTGCACGGTACATTGCACCACTATCAATATATTTATAACCAATCTTTCGGGCTAATGCTTTAGCCATACTACTCTTCCCTGACGATGAGAAACCATCTATCGCGATTGTAATTAACCTATTGTTACTCATAAACTTATTAGCGTAATAATTCATTTATATTAGTCGTTAGGTTGAACATCAGAGATGTTCCCCCAATATGTGGTTGTGATACAGCTACGCCAAATCCTACCGCTCCCACATTAAATCCTGTTGACACAGAAAATCCTGATACAAAGTTACGAGAATAAGTTGACATATCAGTTCTAGTTTTGTAGCTATAACCTAAACCAATATAAAATTTATCTGATGGGACACACTCAATAGCAAAAATTAAGTGACGAAATAAATTATTTATAAAATCATCCTTCAACACTAATTCAGATGTTGATGATGAATCATCCTCTAATGTATAGTATGGCAAACTCCATGATGATAGATTATTTGCCGTAACTGAGAATCTTAATGGTAGCTCAGTTAACTCCTGAGTCCAACCTAATTGAACATCCCAAGGCATCGTATCTGACTCACTATCAAATTGCTTAATCTGCCCCCCTAAATTCTTTACTACTAGGGATAGTGAACTGCCTCTATCAGGATTGTAATAGTTTAAACCTAAATCAACACATACCGCAAAGGCTGAATAGTCAGCATATGTCGAATTTACAAATTTCAGCGTTAAACCTCCGCGCAACCTATCTGTAAAGTCATGTGAATATGTTCCTGTAAAGGCTATATCTTGTGGCGAGAACTCACCTGTAATAGTACCATCAGCATCAGCCGAGGGGATTGAACCATAACCATAATACTTAATACCTATGCTCCATGCTCCATGCTCACCTGCACTATTAGCATACGCAGCACTCATGAAATTACTTGAACCTAGATATCGCATATAATTAATTCCCAGCTGTTTATCAAACTCAACGCCCAATAAAGCAGGGTTCTGGTCTATCATATTAACATCAGTTTCAATAATTGATATATTATTTCCGCCCAATCCATAAACATGTGATGAGGATGTAACATTTAGAAAGTTATATGCATTACTTCCATCCTGAGCGAATAGAGAACCCGCACTAGCCAAAATTATTAGCTGTAAAATTATTAATATCTTTAATCTATCTACCATCTTTATTAGTAACGTAATTGAATCATTAATATTATAGCTTCGTCATAAAAAAGAGGTTCACTACTCTCTCCATTATTAAATTAAGGCTTTTATCCACTTTATTTATTTAAAAAATAATAAAACGATATTAAGGATTAACAAATTAGACTGATTTTTTTGTATTAATTGAAAATGAGATATATATTTGCACATGTCCAAATGAAATGGGCAATAAATTAGTTTTTATAACGCCATTAACTTTAAATTTTAAAGATGTATCTAACTCTACATAAATCAATTTTATTACTAATTGCAATTATAGTATCAACTATAACTGCCCCAGTAATAGCTCAAATGCAATTAGTTAGACAATATGCACAGAATAGTAACACACCTACTAATGGTGTTTATAATTATGACTATGTTGATGAACAACCACACTTCCCAGGTGGAGAACATGGATTAACTAAGTATATTAATCAAACTCGCGAATATCCATATCAAGCACACGCTAATCGAATTGAGGGGCGTGTCTTATGTAGCTTCTTAATCAATGAAGATGGATCAGTTAGTGATATCAGAATTGTCCGCGGCGTTGAAACTAGCCTTAATGATGAGGCTGTACGTATAATTAACAATATGCCTAAATGGGAACCTGGTAGAGAGAAGGGTCAAGAGGTAAAGGTTCGCTATGTAATACCTATCGTTTTCAGACTATAAAAAGATATTCAAAATAGTAGAAAAAACAAAACTCATAGATAACTGTTTAATTGTATATAGGTTATAAGCCTATTAATAATTTAAACTTAGAAATATGAGAAGTATTACAACATTCGACTTGCAATATGCACATAGATTTTATGAGTTCAAGGGTGAAGCGCAATATCTTCATGGTCACACTGGTACGCTAACTATCGAAGTTGAAGATAGTATTAACGAGGGTGTAAATATGGTATATCCATGTAATGAGATTCAGAAGATTGCGTGGAGTTACTTAAAGAACTTTGATCATTCGCTAATACTACGTGAGGATGACCCACTACTACCTGCTATCCTAGAGGTCTATGAGAAACAGGGTATTAAGGATGGACATCCACAAAACACAATGAAGGGGATTCCATTTAAAACAGAATTAGCAACTGCATACCCAGACTCTCGCCTTGTAGTTACTAAAGAGACTATGACTGTTGAAGGGATGATTAAAATTGTTTATGATCTACTTAAAGATAAACTTAATATTGCTAAGATAACATTCACTAGTGGTGTAAATATTGCATCTGGAAAGTTTAAGACTAACAACGTAATAGATAGATGTCCTGAGTGTGGAATAACTATGAATGAAAATGGTGTATGCCCTAAATGTGGTTATGTTAAGGTGTAACTATCGCTAACAAATGAATAATAAATAAACTCTCCTCAAGGTTTTACCTCTTGGGGAGAGTTTATTTATTATTCAGCAACAATCTCAAAAGCGCGCGCACCCTCTACTAACAGTGGATTCTCTTGTGCAAAGAATAGAACACCATTAACTGGTGCGGTGATTTGCTCGCGAACAGTAGCGTCATATGGGTCTATTACCTCTGCTAATAAATCTCCTTTACTTACATATTCTTGCGCTGATTTTAGTTTTCTAAGTAATCCTGAAGTTTTACTTGTTACCGTTACTAGACTAGCATTGGATATTACTTGTGAATGATACCCTGGACGCACTGGAGCATTGATAATATTCATCTTATCCATAAATCTCACTATCGATTGCAAAGCTATCTCAGCACTGCTATCCTCCAATTTATCGGTTAATCCTGTATAGACAGAGAATGCTTTAGTTTCCCATATCTGCCAATTATAATTCAATAATGTTGTATCATACGGTGTAACTTCCCTAATATATATGTATGGTAAACCGAAATATGCAGCCTCCTTTTCAGGGTGGAATCCTGTATTAAGCATACGTACATGTGGGATAAACTCACCAGGGATATAGTAACTAGCTAGCTGGATACCATATTTATAATCCTTGACTTTCTCAAATATAGCTGCGGCAATACGCTGTGTTGTTTCACCCTTAGAGTAGCCAGGGAACATACGGTTGATATCAGTATTATCCATTGACCAGAATCGTTTACCTATATTCATTGAGGATGGATTAACTGATGGTATTATCAATACTTCACAATCAGGAAGTAACGCACCAGATTGCTCTAACTCGGCAAATCGTTTTACCAATAGTGCTGATGTATATTGTTGCTGTATCTCATCACCACGCAATGCGCCAACAATTGCCATTGTTTTTTTTCCTTTACCGAAACGATAACCATAAATCTTGAAATCATCACGGTAGGGTGATTTCATCTGAAATAATATCTCTTTTTCCATTTCGTTCGTTTAATCCATTTGATGTATTCGTGCCAATAATGAGCCTTCATAGACTACTGGATAAGCTCGTAAGGTAAATAGATATCCATTGACTGGAGATAAAATATTTTGTAGTATCTCACCTGTTAATGGATCAACAATTGAACCTATCTCCTCGCCCTCACTTACTATTGCGGCTGTTTTATGCTCGGTTATAAATATCCCTGAGATATCAGCATTGATAAATGACACCTTATCCCCAACGGAAATAATCGCATTAGACAGTAATTGTTTATCAACATCACCACTCCAAATACCCATTTCAGTAAGCATATTCAGAATACCAGCCACTAATTTATTACCTATTGAGTGGTTAATACGCATACCAACACCCATCTCAACTACTAAACATGGCGTACCTGTTGAATTTAGTGAGTGTGCCAATGTAGCCTCTAATACAGTGGCTGCTTCATGAACCCATATGAAGTCAACACCTAGCTGTTGTGCCAATGGCACTAATCTGTCTGATGAATCTACATTTATTCTAATCTGTGGCATCTCACGCAGGAATATATTACTGGAGTGGATATCAATAACCATACTAGCTCCCTTCAAATCCTCTAAGATTTCATACGCGGCACGTTCAGCCATAACACCATCCTTATTTCCTGGGAATATGCGATTCATATCTAAGTCAAACCCAGGAATACCCCTTGAGATAGTATCTACCCCTAGAGGGTTCAAGGCTGGATATATCTCAACCGTACCATCTAACTTATCTAAACTCTCATTCAGAATATTAGCTAATTTATAACATACATATTGCCCCTCCAACTCATCGCCGTGAGTTCCAGTGACAATACAGACCCTTTGTTTAGAATCTCCAGATGAGATAACATTCTTTCTTATCAATAATTTCTCCTCTAATGGGAGTGATATTGATACTACATCTTTTACCATTTTTTTTTAAATCGGAATCTCCTCAACTACAACTTTTACTTGTGTTTCAGAGGTAACACGTCCTATATAAACACCCCTTATTACTGAGCAGTCAGCAGCATCACGCCCCTGAGCCACTTTGATATATCCATAGTCTATTAATAGGTTATAAGTTGGATCTATCCCATACCAGACACCATCACTAAATATCTCGACCCACGCATGAGTTTCACCTGTTCCTACTACATATCCTACAACATATCTTGCAAAGATAGCTCTTTCTCGACAAAGTGCTATCAAAATATGTGCGTAATCTTGACAAACCCCTTGAGCTAGATTGAAACTCTCTACTGCGGTGGTTTCAGTATTAGTACTCCCCTTGGTGTAACGCATATGAAAGTTTACTTCAGCAGCTAAAGCCTTAGCTTGCTCCAATGGCGTACCGCTCTTACTTACAGCTGCTCCCATCTCTAACATTTCACTACTCACCTGAGTAACTCGGGTTGGTACTGAATAGATAGGGTTAGGTGCATTATCTCTAATTTTATATTCGCTACAATGTACCACACCACTAGATGCTACTACAAATATATCATGCGCCTCCATCATATTACCATAAGTAATATAATTACCAAATACATCTCTATTCTTAAACATCTCAGCTGAGGTTAACATATTCATATGTTGTTCAACTATTAGCTGTGATTCATATTCATACGGAATACATCTAAGCATAAATTGATGCCCAGCCACTGGGGTACTATACTGTACAATTGTCTGATAGCTATATCTATACTTTCTCATAACATTAAACCCAAATTAAACAGTTTAAATTTCTTAGTAGAGTAATCTTATAATTATCTGCCTGAACTGTATAATTTTTTTCAGTAATAAGATCATTTAAACGTTGCATAACAACATGGTCATACATTGCTGCATCCTGTTTAATATACTCTTTAAGCAATTCAAAAGCCTCTGCAATACGTTGATATGTATAGTTAAAGCGAACATGTAACACTAAATTCTCAATCAGTTTACCAACCTTGATATATCTACGGATTGTTGTGTCAAAAACGCGTTCATCAATAGAACCGAAGAATGCTAGCATGTAATCTGTGATTGGTTGCAGTTTAGATATATTCTGTTCATTTATTGCAGCGCACTCATCAATTATCACTTGTGACATTTGGATATATGATAAGCTCTCACTAGTTATATCACGTCTAAGCATAATAGCATTATCACTAGCATAATTAATACTAGAAATTATTGAGCATACATTCTCAGGGTCATACAGCTGTGACAGCTGAACGCGTTCATTGTTTAAATCCTCGTCTGAATACTCTAAGCTCAGACACTCGTAATACTCCTTTAAGTCATTAATATCTCCATCAATCACTTTATCATAATAACGACGTAATAGGTGTAGGCTTAGATAAATGCGTTCGGTATAGCGTCCTAACCAGTAAAGTCTATTTGCCTTGTCGGCTGTAATTATATTGCATTCCATATGATATTTCTTTTATTAAGTTTAACTAATTATTTTTCCATTACCCAAGTATCCTTAAAACCACCACCTTGTGATGAGTTTACTACGAATGAACCCTCAACCATCGAAAAGCGTGTTAATCCGCTCTTCCACACCTTAGTATCTTCACCCGAAACGACATAAACCCTCAAGTCTGCCTTACGTTCAATTGTAGATTCACCATCTTCATCTAATATCGCTAAATCTTTAAAGTCAATTACCTCTTGCGCAATCCATCTACGTGGTTGTTCAACAATTAGAGCCTTCAAATCAGCCAATTTTTCAGGAGATAGGTCACGACCAAATACCACGCCATAACCACCAGCTTCGCTAACATCCTTGATTACCAACTTTTCTATATTGGCTAGGATGTAATCATAATCCTCCTTATAGTATGGTAGATATGTAGGTGCGTTATGTAAGATAGGTTCCTCATTCAAATAATACTCAACCATCTTAGGAACAAAATAGTAAGTACCCTTGTCATCAGCCACACCATTACCTAATGAATTTATTAATGCTACATTATCCTTATTATACACCTGCATAAGATTAGGAACACCTAACATTGATGATGATTCAAATGTCATAGGATCCATATAATCATCTGATATACGACGATATAATGCACCCACACGTTGTTTACGATTATTGATACCATTGTAATATAACATATCATTCTCCACAATTAAATCTCCTGGGAATGCTAGCACTGCACCCACCTTTTCAGCTAGATATGAATGTTCAAAGAATGCTGAATTATAACGACCTGGAGTTAAGATTACATTTAACCCACGCTCATCATTAACATAATCCATCATCTCCTTCAATAGGATATTATAGTTTCTATTATCAGCAATTGCATTTTCATGGAACGTTTCAGGGGAAACTTTACGTGTAACGGTACGTGCTATCATTGGATATGATGCACCAGATGGTATTCTAAGATTATCCTCTAAGACAAACCACTCACCATTCTTAGCTTGAACCAAATCTATACCTGAGATATGTGAGTAAATCTTTTTAGATGGAGTGATACCCTCACATTGGGGCAAATAATCCTTTGATGAATAGACAAACTCCTCAGGAATAATTCCATCCTTAATAATATTCTTCTCATGGTAAATATCATATAGAAACATATTAAGCGCATTTACACGTTGGATTAAACCAGCTTCCAGTTCAGTCCATTCATCCTTGCTTATAATCCTAGGTATTGAGTCAAATGGGAATATCTGCTCATTAAATTTACCATTTTTATAAACTCCGAACTTAACACCAAAGCGTTGCATCCACTTATTCACATTCTCCTTACTCTCAATTAATCTCTCCATAATATCATTACTGTTTTGTTGTCATTCATGAAAAATTTATCAGCACTTCACAAAAATATATAATAATATTTAATTCCAACCATGCAGATTAAAATTAATTTATGATTTCTACTAAAAAATAGCATTTTTCTATATATATGACGATTTTTCTGACAATTAACCATAATTTAAACGCATCTGACTTACGATTTATATTTTTAAAGTGTACCTTTGCACCACTTAAAATATAAGTGGGGAGTTCTAAAAACTGACCCTAAGAAATAATAACACTTTAATTATGGGAGAAATGCAACTGTTTCATCTTAAATATTGATAAATCAGTTTTTAGAGCTCCCCACGAGTAATATGGAATATATAATAAATCTACTCCCTGATCCAGCACTATGGTGGGTAATGATACTATGCGCTGTATTGATAGGTTTTACTAAAACTAGTTTTGCCGCTATCGGCACTATCGTTGTCCCTATTATGGCGTTAGCTTTCGGGGCTAAACCATCGACAGGGCTATTACTCCCTATCCTATGCCTAGCAGATGTCGGCGCAATTATATATTATAGACGTAGTTGTAGTTGGAATTCGCTATTTAAATTATTAATTTGGGCAGTTGTTGGGTTATTCGTAGGGATATTTATTGACCATTTTATTCCATCAGCATGGTTCAGATATCTACTTTCATTCTCAATACTTATTAGTGTAGTGGTACTTATATTTAACGAAGTTAAAAAACGTAGGGACACCTCAACTACTAAAGCAAAGTGGTTACTACCCGTGTATGGTGTTATGGGAGGTTTTGCTACAATGATAGGTAATGCTGCAGGTCCTATTATGTCTGTCTATCTATTATCTGTCAAGATGCCAAAGATGTTATTTGTAGGCACTAGCGCATGGTTCTTTATGGCTATCAATTATATCAAGTTACCATTGCAGATCTGGGTTTGGGATAATATCCATTATGATTCAATTATGATAGGATTGGTTATGATTCCATTTATTTTTATAGGTTCAGTGTTGGGTATATATCTGGTTAAAGTTGTTCCTGAGAGCTTATTTCGTAAATTAGTAATCTGGATAACATTAATATCCGCATTAGTACTACTATTCTAATGGAAAACAAGAGTAAGAATTTTAGTTACTATGCTCTAGCCATATTTGCCACTACGCTATGGGGTTCAGCCTTTGCAGGTGCAAAGATAGGTTTTGAATATATGCCACCTATGATGTTATCTGGGTTTAGGTTTATGCTAGCTGGATTGCTACTATTGCCTATGATATTTATCTTTAAGGGGACTTCTAATAATTGGTTTTATTCGATTATTTATTTTGATGCTTTAGATTTGTATTTTTCAAAATGTGAGCGTAGCGGTGGCTACGGTGCATTTTGTAAAATGCGAAGATGATGTATCAAAATAGAAAAGCGTTAAAATTCAATTTTTAGAAGTCCCCTTAAGGTTAATTGGCGTAAAGAGCTACAACATTGGCGATTTATACTACTCTTCGGTTTTGTCCAAACCTTCCTGCAATATGGGTTGTTTTATGCAGGGCTAAATCTTGTTCCTGGAGCTATTGCAGCAATAATTATAGGAGCGGGACCTCTGTTTATAGCAATTATGGCACATTTTGCTATAAAAAATGACAAATTAACTACTCGCAAAAGCATAGCAATCCTTTTAGGACTGGCAGGAGTAGTATCTATAAGTATAACTGGAGATTCATTTAACACAACTAACCCACATTTTATACGTGGTATAGTACTACTTATAGCTAGTAATATAGTTGGCTCATATACAAATATAATGGTAATTAAACGTACCACACCAATATCACCAGTACTACTAACCATGGCAGCTAACCTATCAGGGGGTGTGCTACTATTAGTAGTTTCATTGTTTATAGAGCCTACCGATGCACTACATAGTACATTACCCATAGAGTTTTATTTAGCTCTATTGTGGTTAGCAATAATTCCAGCAGCAGGTTTCACAGCATGGTATCATCTACTACAACGCCCTGGCGTAAAGGTATCAGAACTAAATATCCTAAAATTCATAATTCCAGTAGTAGGAGTACTATTAAGCTGGCTATTACTCCCTGATGAATACCCTACATGGAGCGCAACCATAGGGATAATAATTATATCCACAGCAGTAATAACACTAAACACTCCACGCAAAAAGTAATGCCTATAATTATGCTTACAATTGCAATTTACCTTTCAACTCAGCACCTTTTTTAGTAAGTCTATATTTTTGATTCCGACTAGTTGGTTTATCAGGAATTGTTAGTTCTACGTAACCTGCTATAATTGCTGGTTTAATATAATTATTTCTGAAATAAGTCCTATGGTTAACATTTATCAATGTTTGTAGCTCAATGCTATCCATCTCACCATCCAGCACTTTAATCAACATTGAAACTTGGTCACTAACTTGGTCACTAACTTGTTTTCCTGCTATATTTAAGTAATCAGTTGAAATAGGTAGTACCATTCTAGTAAAATTATGCATAAAAATAAAACTCTCTTTCCCATATTTGTCAACTATCCTAGGAACACCATATCCTAATGATTCGACTAACTCCAAATCTCGATAGACACGCATTAGCTCCTTATTTCTAGGGTATGTAATATGAGTAGCTGTACTATTCCCCACCTCCATTTTGGATATTACACTATTAGTCGCCTTAATTAGAGAACAATAACCATATTCATTATTCTCAATAAGTTAACTCCTATCAATACTTGAATACTTGGCAACTATATTCGTAACTGTTCAAATGTTAGATATTGACGATTAGACACGATTACACCTATAGAATTTCTAACTCTGCGAGCGAATAAATTATCGATAATATCTTGTGGCATAGGTTCAGCAGCGGTTCCAATCCTTATATATGTGCCTTTAGGATTTAAACCATACTTATTTTTAAAATATGGTTTCTCTCGTCCACTCGCAACTGTAATTACAATAATACTTTTATCATCTATTATCTCAGAAGAAACAGCAAACAAACCCATTGCTGATGGTGAAATATTCATCTTGATACGATCCTTTACTTTGAGCATATCACCATCTACATCCGACACTCCAACAACATTACCTAATTTATCTATACCAATATAAATAGCACCTCCCTCTCTATAATTCAAGAAGGCTATTACTTCTTTTTCAAGGTCTAGTTCTTTAGTTAGTATTGCTTTATACTCTATGCGATTAGTTTCATTCATGATAACACAAAGTTAGTAATTATATTTTTGATTATATAAATAATAACTAAATAAGATATCTAAAATTTATTATGGGAATCATAGATATTTATGCTTGCGCTGACTGCTCTGGCTTAGAAATATTCCAAACCAGAGCTTAAATTAAGGTTACCTCTCCAAAACGATATTAAGGAGGGCGCGCGAAACCTCTCCTTAATATCGCTCAATGTGTGTGGATGTTATCCACCTATCCACTATTTGCGGGTGTATGCTATGCATAGTCCCACTGAAAGGAATATTAACAGGATTCCTATCGTAATTGGTAGATTGATTATATCTCCGAATAGGATTACTCCGACGAAAACGGATGTTACTGGCTCTATTGCCCCTAGTATTGCAGCGTGGTTTGAACCTATTATCTTTATTGAATAAACTAGTAGAACATTGGAAATGACTGTTGCTATTAATGCTAAGGCTGATAGGTTCAGTATCAACTTAGGTTCGGTAATTAGCACCATTTCACCGCTGATTATTGATATTATAGCGAATACTATTGCGCTAAAAAAGAGTAGCCAGAAACTTACTAAGAGTGATGGTAATTCCCTAATCTTAGATTTATTGACACTAACCATATATGATGCACACCCTACCCCTGAGGCTAATACTATTAGAAACCCTAACAATGTGTTTTCGCCCTGAACATAAGCGACATCTGCACCTAATACTCCTAGGCAGTATATCCCTGCTATGGCTATTGCAATAGCTATCACGTTAACCATCTGCAAACGCTCACGGAAGAATATAAAAAGTATTAGCAATACAAATATTGGATATGTGAAGTGTATCACTCCTGTTACCCCTGCGGTCATATATTTATACCCCATTATCAGAAAACCACTAGATGCACAGTAGAATAGTGCTGTACCTATCATACGTACAACATTACCCTTAGATATCTTCAGAGATTTACGTTGAATTGCAAATATAATAGCAATCATTGCTGATGCTAGAAAAAATCTATAAAATAACACCGTCACAGGTGCCATACCTGCTTGCATCGGTGGAATACTAAATGCTGGTATCATCCCAAAAGCGATAGCAGCCAATACCCCTGCTACTATTCCTTTACCTTTACTTTGCTCTGTCATAATTTGTTTTGTTTTCAAATAAAATCCTCTCGTTTCCTGCGTTTTTCAATTATTACAAAGAAAATCAGACACATCACCACCTGCACTGTTGATGCAATAGGTGTTGCCAATCCAATTCTGAATAAGGATACTGGTTCAACCATACTTAATAAATATGCTAATATCAATCGTATAAATACAGCTCCAACTATCCCTTGAATCATGACGTAGAAAGTTTCGCCACAACCATTAAGATAGCCTGTTAGGCAGAATAGAAATGCAACCATGATAGTATCTATCGCATAAGCGTTCAGATACCCTCTTGCTGTTTCTATTATTTGAATATCATTGGTGAACATACCTATCAAGATATCTCCATGAAATATAGATAGATAGAATGAAAATAATCCATATATAAGTGATATGGTTATACCTACACACATACCACGTTTGGAGCGGGTAAAATTCCTAGCTCCGTAATTCTGAGCCACAAACACAGATATGGAGTGCATAAACCCTATTGGAATAATCATTATTAAACAAATTAGCTTTTCAGTAACACCAACTGCGGCTGAAAATATAACTCCGAATTTATTAACCAGAAGCAAAACAAATAGAAAAGATAGCGAGGTTAATACACTTTGAAGTGCAATAGGTGTTCCTAATATAATTATCCGCTTAATATACCCTTTATTTATCTTAAATATATTATTATCAAACTGATATTTAAATAGTGCTTTTTTGCGAATTATATATAGGGAGATTACGACGCTTATACTCTGTGCCATAACCGTTGCAATAGCTGCTCCTGCTGCTCCCATACCACAATATGCCACCAATATCAAATCACCAATAACATTTGCCACACAGGCAATAGCTACCGCCATAAGTGGAGTTTTGGAATCACCCAACCCACGAAATATACTTCCTAATATATTATAAGCAAATATCATGGGAACGCCCATTGCACTATAACGTATATAGTTGGTTGTTTGAATGATAGCCTCGCTAGGGGTATTCATTAGGGTTACTATATTCTCAATAAAGATTAGCATCAACACCATTATCACCACCGCTATTGATATAAACAGCATTATGGAATTAGATATAATACTACCGACTTCACTATCTTTTTTCTCCCCTATCTTCTGCCCGATAAGTATAGTTGTCCCCATCGCTAACCCTATACACAATGTTGTTAAGGTGTGTATAATTTGTGAACCTGTTGATACTCCTGACACATCACTAATCTGAGCAAAATTACCCACAATAAACATATCAATAGCACCATACATTACCTGCAATAGCAACGCAAATAGAATAGGGATAGTAAATGAAACTAATGACTTAGTTACTCCCCCTTGTAGTAATTGATTATCTTTATTTTCAGTCATTACAATCCTTCAACCTCAAAGAATGAAAAATTGACACTTCCATACTCTCTATGTTCGGTGAAGTGTGGCAATTCACTAAAGTTATGTTTTTTAGAATGTTCCACTATCAACAGCGTACCATTCTTTACTAATTTTGAGTTCAATATCAATTCAGGAATCTCAGCAAAACGGGGCAAATCATACGGTGGATCCACGAAAATTATATCAAATCCGACTTTAGCCGCACTGATAAATTTGAATACATCCCCCTTGATTGGTGTATAGTTATCATCCTTTAATTCCCCTTTTACCTTACGAATAAAGTTATATTGTGTCGATGACATCTCGACCGCTACAACTCTATCACAGCCACGTGACAGAAACTCAAAACCTATCGAACCTGTTCCTGCAAACAAATCTAACATAGACATCCCCTCAAAATCGAACCAGTTCTCAAGGATGTTAAACATATTCTCTTTAGCAAAATCGGTAGTAGGACGTGCTGTTATATTGGTTGGGACTGAGAATCTACGCCTCCCATATTTCCCTCTTATTATTCGCATAGTGGCAACAAAATCATATTAAACGGAACTTTCATAATATCCTTTCCATATTTAAATATTGCAGGTGGAAAGACAACTGGCAATACGTAAGTTATATATTCACGCATGGTTGGCATTAACTCATCACGCATGGTAGTATCACCACAGATATGTAACTCATCACGCATAACATCTAGCCCTAACTGTTTCCAAATATTCAGTAGATAGAAAACTACATCCCCACTACCATTTATCTTATAGCTATTGGCAAAAAGTATCGATGAATTGGCAAAAACTGAGATATCCACCTTATCACCATACACTGATAGATATGCACGACTAACATCGTTGCCAAGTTTATTTTTAGCATAAAAATACTCACATATAGGAGTTAAGTGATGCAGTATCATAAGATTCTGAAATGTACGTTTCAGAAATGCAACCAACCCTTTATCAACACCAAAAATTATAGATGCATCGCTACCCTTTAGCTCATTAACCATTACCTCGCCATCATAGTCAGGGAAAAGCTGTGTAAATAGCATATCTTTACTATCATCGCTAACCAATTCAGTAGGAACAAGCATAAATTTAGTAGTGTCAATAACTACGCGTATCCTACCGAACTCCTGTAACAGAATAGGGTTATCATAAATAGCATTCTCAACATTGTTTAGATAGCTACCACTATCAGAATATATATCAATAGATTTATAGATTAATGAGTTATCCTCTAAATTATTAAACAACTCATAATGCACCTCGCCACTACTAATTTTAATAGCGGCGTACCACAGTGATGGGTTTGCAAAATTCTGAGTATCTGTATTCATCCTATAATTTTGATACAAATATAAGCAATTTTTATAGATAGATTACTGATTAAATTAATCAATATAATTGTTAATCGCATATTTTACCGTAAATTTGCTTAAACTTTAGGGTGTAATTAGCCAGTTGAACTGGCTAATTAATTTTAAAAGCATATTATGAGTGGACATGATAGTGAAATAGCGATGTTTGAGGAGTTGATTACTCGTCACCTCACTTATACCCCTAATGATCAGCAACAGATGCTTATCCAGCAGCTTGCTCTCTTTATCTTTGAGGGGGATGCGGATGCTATTTTCTTGCTTAATGGGTATGCTGGTACGGGTAAGACTTCGCTGATTGGGGCTTTTGTTCGCGCGGTTGAGAGCGTGGGCATTAAATGTATCCTACTTGCTCCTACGGGGCGTGCGGCTAAGGTTTTTGCTGATTATTCAACTCATACAGCCTCAACAATTCATAGAAAGATATATCGTCAAAAGGAGTTTTCACCTGAATACAACAACTTTCAGCTGACTGATAATATGCATAAAAGCACAATCTTTATTGTTGATGAGGCTTCAATGATTGCTGATACGCCTATTGACTATTCTAGCGCGGGGAGTGGACGATTACTCACTGATTTAATAAACTATGTATATAATCAGCAGCGTTGTCGATTGATATTTATGGGTGACAAAGCGCAGTTACCTCCAGTTGGATTTATTGAGAGCCCTGCATTGGAGCGTGACCGATTAATGGGAATGGGGCTAAAGGTGCGTGATTTTAGCCTAACGGATACGGTTAGACAGTTAAAAGAGTCGGGGATACTATATAATGCAACTATTGTACGCAAACAGATTTTCCAGTCGTCTATCAATGCTCCAATGGTACTAACTACATCAATATTTGCTGATATCGAGAATGTTTCGGGTGAATATCTAATCGAAAAAATTTCTGATTGTTATGACCGTGATGGGATTAGTAATACCTGCATAATTACGCGTTCAAATAAGCGTGCGGCACAATTTAATGCTGCAATACGCAATAGAATATTATATCGTGAGGATGAGTTGTGTAGTGGTGATATGCTACTTATTGCTAAAAATAATTACTTCTGGAGCGAACAGTATAAGGAGCTGGATTTTATTGCTAATGGTGATATGGCTAGGGTTATTCGCACTTCGGGAACTAGCTCGGAGCATGGTTTCCGTTTTGCTGATATCGATCTAGAGTTCCCCGATCAAGAGATTGAGGTGTCAGCCCGTGTTATCCTAGATGCACTGATGAGTGAATCTCCAGCCTTAACACGTGAGCAAAACCAAGCCCTTTACAATAGCGTAATGGCGGAAACTAGCGGAACTAAACGTGATAGGCTAAAACAGCTAAAACAAGACCCATATTACAACGCTCTACAAATTAAATACTCATACGCTATCACCTGTCATAAGGCGCAAGGTGGGCAATGGCGCAATATATTTATAGATATGGGGTATATAACGGAGGAGGCGTTACTTAGTGTTGATTTCCACCGTTGGCTATATACCGCTATTACGCGCGCTACTACGCATGTTTATCTTATCAATTCACCTTTAGAGTTGAATTAATCTGCTATTTCGTTTGAATTTATAAAAATCTCTCTTAATTTTGTAATTCTTATGAAATTTAGAACTGAGTTAACCTTACCTGTAATCAAAAAGGGTACAATTACACATGAATCTAAGATAATTATGTTAGGCTCATGTTTCTCAGACAATATCGGGAAACGTTTTAGTGATTCCATGTTTGATATTGTCATTAACCCTTTTGGCACTATTTTTAACCCTGCTAGCATTAGCCGTGGGATAGAAATTCTACTCAATGCTAAACAATTCTGTGCTGATGACCTATTTATGCATAATGGTGTGTGGAATAGTTTCTATTTCTATTCGCGCTACTCAGGGGTTAATCAACAATCTGTTTTGGATGGGATTAATAGGAGTATAACAATTGGTAGTGAACAGATTAAGGGTGCTGATATAATTTTCGTGACATTAGGTACAGCTTATATATATCTTTATAATGGTGAAGTAGTTAGCAATTGCCACAAATTACCTAATAATCAATTTGAGAGAAGAATGTTAACTGTATCTGAGATAGTTGAAACGCTATCAACGATGGTTAGATCTATCCACACAGTTAATAGTAAGGCAAAAATTATTTTTACCGTAAGCCCCATTAGACATATTGCTGATGGGCTGGCAGATAACTCACTAAGCAAGAGCACGTTGCGAGTAGCTATCGCTGAACTTAATGCTCTACATCCTGAGCTATGTAGCTATTTCCCTGCTTATGAGATTGTAAATGACGATTTACGTGATTATCGCTTTTACGCATCAGATATGATACACCCTAACGATATGGCTATTGACTATATATGGGAGAAATTAACTGAATATTATATTGACAATAACTCAATAGAATCAATGAAACGTTGCAGTAAATTACTGAAACGAATTAACCATAAACCAATGACTGATAACGAGGAGTTAATAGCAAAATTCTTCGATGAAACCGCCATTGAAATAGAAAAAATAAAACAACAGTTACCATATATGGCAACAAGAATAAATGAAATATGGAAACAGAAGAATTAAATTTTAGCGCGGAAACAGAGCTAATGGTAAATATGGATGCTATGATTAGCAACTATAAGTTTTTCAAATCTAAGGTTAAGCCTGACACTAAAATGATATGTATGCTCAAGGCATCGGGCTACGGAGCTGGTTTAGTTGAATTAGCACAAGAGCTGGAAAAGGTAGGGGTAAGCTACATAGCTGTTGCAGTAACATCTAAAGGGGTTGAACTACGTGAAGGAGGGATTAAAACTCCTATTATTGTTCTAAACTCTAACCGTTACGATTGCGAAACTCTAATCAAATATAATCTAGAACCAGAAGTTTATAATCTTGAGATTTTAGGATATGTTGTTGAAGCAGCAAAGAAATTAGGTGTAACTAACCACCCTATACATATCAAGTTAGATACTGGTATGCACCGCCTAGGTTTTTTGCCTAATCAATTACCTGAACTAATCAATCTAATTAAGAGTGAGCCTACTGTTAAAATTGAATCTATCTTCACCCACCTAGCTGGAGCTGATGAGGAGCGTTGGGATGATTATACTCGTGGACAATTGCAATTATTTGAACAGGGATGTCAAAAGATTCAATCAAACTTTGACTATAAAATTCTACGTCACGCCTTAAATTCATCAGGCACTGTGCGTTTCTCAGAATTTGATTATGATATGGTACGTTTAGGTATCGGATTGTATGGTGTACGCACTATCTTTGATGGTTCACAAGCTGCACTTCGTGAAGTATCAGCTCTATATACTACTATTATCTCTATTAAGGAGTGGAGTGCAGAAAACACCATAGGATATGGTCGCAAAGGAGTTTTAACAAAAGACTCAGTAATAGCAACCATCCCTATCGGATATGCTGACGGTATAGATCGCCACCTAGGCAATGGCAATATGCAGGTATATATCAATGGAGCTTACGCCCCTACTATCGGCAATATCTGCATGGATATGTGTATGATAGATATTACTGGTATCGATTGTAAGGTTGGTGACAAAGTTGAGATATTTGGCAATAAAATTTCAGTAGAGAAACTTTCAGACAGATTAGAAACAATCCCTTATGAGATACTTACATCAATAGGGGAACGAGTAAAAAGAACATATTATAATTCATCTATAGATGATATCTAAAAACTAATTAATTATGATGAGATTAAATTTATTAGCACTACTGTCAATGATGACAATGAGTATTAGTGCATATGATTTTACCGATGGTAACTTGTATTACAACATTCTAAACAGTACCGACGTTGAGATAACTTATGACATATTAGAAAATGCGTCATACGCAGGAGTTATTCATATACCTGCAACGGTTGCGAGTGAAGGAGTAACCTACAATGTAACCGCAATTGGCGATAAGGCTTTTTATCGCTCAGATATAACAGATATTCATATCCCTGATAATATCACCTCTATTGGCGTTTCTGCTTTTCAGTTCACCTCAACATTAGTGAATATCACTCTACCACAAGGGATAACATCAATCTCAAATTATATGTTGGCTAATACCAGTATCAAGGCATTAGCAGTGCCTGAGAGCGTAACTGTTATCAATTCAGCTGGACTTCAATCATGTTTAGTAGCATCACTATTCTTCCCATCTCAATTAAAAACAATTAACTCATACGGTATTTACGCCTGTCATAGCCTAAAGGAGATTTATATATTATCAGAAACACCACCAACAGCAACAGCTTTTGCAGTTTTTGAGGGGATTGAGACTATTGATATTGTTGCTCCTGACGCGGCCGTTTCAACTTATGAGGCTACCTCTCCTTGGAGTAACTTCCCAATATATCCATCTGAAGCTGTTTCGATATCAATGACAGTACAGGGTGAAAATGTAGGTGATTACGATATAATAACACTAGGAAACTCAATGGCATATAAAATCTATGATGGGGATGAGCTAATTGCTATTACAGCTGCTGAAACATATTATTTACCAAACGATGGTACTCCTAAAACATATACAATTACGCCAACTAATTACTTTTTTGATTCAGCATCAACAACCTACACTACAAAAACCAAAAGCACCGTATCTAGCACAATCGCTGAAGATATAAATATATACACAAGCAAAGGTACAATTATAGTTGAAGGTGACACTCATGGGAAAACATTATCAATATATGATACAATGGGTAAGTTATACTACTCAGCAGATGCTGATAGCGCACCAATCAGTAACCTACCTACACCTAATATATATATCGTTAAGTGTGGCTCAAAAAGCGTAAAAGTAGAACTTTAGCAAGAGCTCTAAAGCATTAGTCTATGGGTCTAAGGGTTTTAAAACAAACCTTTAGACCTTTATTATTTTATCCAACTCTAAGGTTAGTCCCTCATTAGATAGGATTGTATTTGGGAACACCTCTTTTGCCTCGTTTAACAGAATAGATAAATCGTCATAGCGTGATGAGTAGTGTCCTAATATCAAGTTCTTAGCATTAGCTTTTAGTGCTACTTCAGCAGCCTGTTGTGCTGTGCTATGGAATGTTTTCTTAGCTTGTAATATTTTATCATTAGCAAATGTCGCCTCGTGATATAGATAGTCAACCCCTTGAATGGCTGAAATAGTGCGTTGATATGGCAATGTATCGGAACAATAAGCGTAACTTATAGCTGGTTCAGCAGGTGTTACTAATCTGTTATTAGAAACTATAACACCATCAGCCGTAACGAAATCTGCACCCTCACGTATCCCTTGTAGCTTAAACTTAGGAATATCGTAAAATTTCGCCATTTCACCGATGATATTTGCCTGTTTTGGCTTCTCCTGAAATAGAAATCCTACCGATGGAACACGATGTTTCAAAGGGATAGTAGTTACCGTTATCGCTGAATCCTCATAGATTACTTGATTACTTACGCTGATTATATTAAACTCAATATTAAATGGCATCTCACGACAGAAAAATTCAAACAAACGTCCAAACTGTTCAGCTCCATCCTTAAAGATATGTATTACTACCGTTCCACCCTTGCCCAATAGACCCATCGTAGAGATTAATCCTGGTAGTCCGAAACAATGATCACCATGTAAATGACTAATAAATATATGGTTCAGTCGTGAAAATTTAAGTTTCATACGGCGCATCTGCAATTGCGCCCCCTCGCCACAATCTATCATATATAGATTATCACGAATATCTAACACTTGACTGGTAGGCAAATGTTTCATGGTTGAAGTAGCTGAGCCACATCCTAGGAAATTAACTTGAAACTTAGACATATATTAGACTTGTTACATTTACTGGTCAAATATACATTACTTTTTTCTAAATCAACAATTCAGTAAGTTAATAATATGATGTTTTAACTGTTAATATTAACACCCATTCTATTAACAAATTAACGTTGTTAACAGTAATAATGTTAATGCTGTGTGTTTTTTAACAAAGAAATTTGGTATCTATCAAAACACTCCCTATATTTGTACAAGTTTTTCATAAGATTATATTTAAGGTTAAAAAAAGGATTGTGATTGTCGGGAGACAATCACTTTTTTTGTGTAATAATATAGCACATTTCGCACTCTAAGTTCTATTTCTCAAGAGAATAATTAAACAATATCAAATCCTCACAATAGCAAGTCAAATGTTAATATTAACACATATCAGATTAACAAATTAACGTTATTAACAGTAATAATGTTAATTCCGCTTCGATTTTAACTAAATAATTTGGTGATAATATATAAAATAAATATCTTTGAATCAGTTTTTTCATAAAGATTAGATTTTAAGGTTAAAAGAGATTGTGGTTGTCGGGAGACAATCACTTTTTTTATACCCCACACACAACAAAAACTTATAACTTTTCAACTTGCAACCATTAACTATTGAGTTTTTTTGTGTAAGTTTGCAGTAATAACATATCAGAATGATTATGAGAACTATTGAACAATATATCAAGGATGTTAATTTAGCTATTAGCAATATTGATTATCCAGCTAACCCTCCTAGATTATACGACCCCATTAAATATACTATGGCTGATGGAGGTAAACGTATTAGACCGTTGCTAACACTGATGTGTAATAACGCATTAGGGGGCACGGGTGACACTGCTATGGCGCAAGCTATTGGGATTGAGATGTTCCATAATTTCACATTGTTACATGATGATGTGATGGACAACTCTGACACCCGTCGTGGCAAACCTACCGTACATATTAAATGGGATCAGAATGTAGCTATCCTATCAGGTGATGTTATGCTAACGATGGCTACTAAGCTAATTAGTGATAGTAAAGATAAGCATATACGTGCAATATTAGAACTGTTTAACCAAACAGCTATCGAGATTTACGAAGGACAACAGTTTGATGTTGACTTTGAGGAGCGTAATGATGTACGAGTTGAGGAGTATCTGAATATGATACGCCTTAAAACATCGGTACTGATAGGTTGTGCATGTAAACTTGGGGCAATAGTAGCTGATAGTAACGCTGAGGATGCGTCTAACCTGTATGAATTTGGTATGAATCTAGGGGTTGCTTTCCAATTGCAAGATGACTACTTAGATGTATATGGAGATGAAGGGTTTGGCAAACCTATCGGTGGTGATATCCTAAATAATAAAAAAACATATATGCTAATCACCGCCCTAGCCAATGCTCAAGGTGATAAGCTAGAGGAGCTTAACCAATGGATAGCGAACAATAACGCAGTAGATGCTAAAGCTAAAATCAAAGGGGTTACTGAATTATATAACCAACTGAATGTGCCAACAGCATGTGAACAACAGATAGCAGAATACTCTGCACTTGCCTTGAAAGCATTAGACAAGGTGAATATTAGCGATGATTATCGCACACTGTTCAATGAGCTAGTACAGATGCTTATGCACCGTAGCAAATAACCAGCGATGATAGATACACATTCACATATCTACTCTGAGGAGTTTGATACGGATATTAAACAGGTAATGGAACGAGCAGTAGCAGCAGGCGTTACGCATATCCACCTACCCAATATTGACCTAGATAGCATAGATAGATTACAAAAACTACACAACCAATACCCTAACAATACATCAATCTCAATGGGGCTACATCCAACTAGTATTGACGCAAATTATCGCGAAACATTAGACAGAATAGTAGCAGAGTTAAACTGCGGAGGATATATAGCTATTGGTGAGATTGGTATCGATTTATATTGGGATAAAACCTTTGTCAAAGAGCAGAAGATAGTCTTTGCCGAGCAACTAAAGATAGCTTATGAGCGAGAGTTGCCAGTAATTATACATTGTCGCGAAGCGTTAACAGAGATATTAGAGGTATTTAGCAGTATGCGCCATGAGGGGTTACCACGCGGAGTTTTCCACAGCTTCACAGGCACAGTAGAGCAAGTGCGTGCAATACGTGAATATGGAGATTTTTACTTCGGAATCAATGGAGTAGTAACATTCAAGAAATCAACCATACCCACCATACTTGCCGAGATAGGCATAGATAGACTACTACTAGAAACCGATGCACCATACCTAACACCAGTACCATACCGAGGCAAACGCAACGAGAGTAGTTATGTGCAATACACAGCACAAAAGATAGCTGACACACTAGAGCTACCACTAGCAACAGTGATAAAAGAAACAGATAAAAACGCAAAGAATCTGTTCAAAATATAATATCTTTGCACAAATAAAGGAGTGGTGCTCGAGTGGTTGAAGAGGCACGCCTGGAAAGCGTGTAAACGCCAAAAGCGTTTCGGGGGTTCGAATCCCTTCTACTCCGCCAATGAAACAAATAATATACGTAATAAAGCCCGTTTTTTTGGCGTATCACTCTTTATTACAAATACCTATTAACCACAGTTCCTTAGAGTGTTTTAGCAAGGATTTAGGACAAACCCAACTCCCCTTTCTCAAATAGTTATTAGATTTTCACTCATAGCCCCCTATTAATAAATGTTCTACTGTTCCGTATTTTTCATAATCTTTATGCATTTCATCTATCATCATCTGTATTGTCTCATCATTTATTAATTCATGTAGTTGATTTGCATCTTCATCTCTACCTAATTTTTTATACAAGATTTCAACCTTTCCCATTGACTTTAAATAATAGTATGTAGCGTTATCGCTAGGTCGATCTATCATTTTTTTATATATTTCAGCAGATTTACGATATAATATTTCAGCCTTGTTATATTCATCTAGATTTTCTTCATACAACAATGCTAAAGAATCATAAGTCCTTGCAACATCATAAGAGTATGAATCACTACTAGTCTCTATCAGCTGCCTATATATAGAAAGAGACTTTTCATAATATGCTATTGCTAAACTAGTTTTATGTTGCTCTCTACATAAATCACCTAAATTTCTTTGAACTTCAGCTATTTTTGGCATATATACATTGGGGTTAAATAATGATAGTTTCTCTATAACCTCTAATGAATTAATAAAATTATCGTATGCTAATTCATACTGCTTCATCTTACAATATACAACTCCTATATCATTGTAAACATTAGCTAATAGAGGTTTATAATCCTCTGGATTAATCTCAGACAGCTCTTCTCTTATTAAAATAGATTGCTTTAATTCCTCTTCAGCCTTATCTAAAAAATTATTTCTCATATATATAAAACCCCGCTTCTCTATTACATCAGACAAATAAGAGAAATAATCATATCGACTATTATCATTTTCTAATAACCCAATATAAAAATTCATTGACTCTAATAAAAAACTATTTGCTAACATATCATTATAGATTCCATTTATCATACAAACTCCTAGATGATAATATGTTTTTGCAATAAGTGGAATGTAATTTTCATCGTTAGATTTTTTTAGTATAATACATAATTTTTGCGCCTTAGAATGGACTCGATAGGATAGATTATACTGTTTTGTTTCTTCATACAATGTACCTATATTGTTTAGCGAAATTATTATCTCAGACAATAACGTTAGAGAGTTATTATTCAGTTTTTCTTTAATTTCAATACACTCACTAAATAAGCTTATCGCTTTTTCATATAGATTATATTTTTTAGCAAAGCACCCATAATCAAACAATAATTCCGCAATCTCACACTCAGGAAGTTCTGCATCCCTTGATAATAATAATGCGCTCTTATACAATTTATTGGCTTCATTGACTACATTTGGATTATCAATTTTACTTAATAGTGCTTTGGCACGAAATCTATAAGCATCTATACTTTCTCGCACTATATTCCGAGATTCTGCAATTAATTTAGCCCCAACCTTACAACCCTTAACTCCTCGTCTTCCATCTGCCTCAATCTCCTCTGGATCAAGTGTTGAAATTGCCCCATTTAAATCACCAGCATCAAATTTAACAACTGCTCTCTTTAGCCTTTCACTTGAAACATTACCATATAACGAATTTACGTGAAGAGCTGTATCAAAAATAGCTCGTCGTTGATCATCTATTTTTTTTTGTATTACTGCTCTTTTAGCTCGTTTTTTTATTATTTTTAATTCAGTCTTTTTATCCGGAGAATTTAGAAAATCAGATTCTATTTCTTCTATCTCATCGTTGATATCAATAAGTTCGTTTTTTAATTCAATAAGCAGTTCATTATTTGCAGCAAATGGCACATTGTCAAGACTTGCTATTTTATGATTATCCAAAAGAACGACTGAATCCTTAACCTCAAGATTAAAAAGGGAATTAGCTTCAAGGAGTTGTAGCTGCATCACAAAATGCAACTGCATAGTATCATTATTCCCATAACGACACCAATAGTGACCTAACTCCTTATATAATTTATCTTTAAAGGAAATAAGTTCAGGTGTTTCTTCCTCTCCTTCTACTAAATCCTTCATAAAAGTATAAACCTTAGGGAATGATTTTCTGTCGAAGCACTCACGCGCCACGTCAAACTCCTCAATAGTAAATTTCCCAGCCTGTTTATAGAACATAGCTGTAAACATATTACACTCCGAGATAATTTCGTTATACATATCTTGTGTCCTACATCCTTGGTAATACTGTGGTAAATCCTCCCACTTTACCAGTTTAATGCCAATACCACGTTTTACGTATATATCATTTAATTTGCGAACTAAATCACCAAATTCAAATCTATCAGACTTCATCTCGTCTGATGATGCTAGAAAAATTTTTATCTCTCTTCTTGTTTCCATAATATATAGACTAAGGTTAATTAATTTTATAAGGATACATCGAGATTGTGCTTCTTTTATCAAGTAAACACAAAAGAGTAGCACCCTTTATTTCTTTAGGAAGCAGGTTTTTAGGACTATGCTAGAGCCGTCAACTTTGCCGTCAACCTCTTCTGGGTTATCTGTAAGGCGGATTTTGCGTACACGTGTGCCGCGTTTGATTACCATTGATGAGCCACGCACTTTTAAATCCTTTATTACTGTAACATCATCACCATCCGCAAGAATTGCTCCGTTACTATCTTTTGCTACTGTTGCTGATTCCCCCTCTACATTGTCGTTGTTCCACTCATAATTACAATCTGGACAGACATGTAACATTCCATCAAAGTAACCATTCTCCATTTTGCACTTAGGGCAAATAACTATATCACTCATTGTTTATATATTTTAATTTCGACACAAAAATAGGTAAAAAATTGCAAAATAGGAAGTTCCCCCACAAGGTGACAATAGAAATATTCGTCCTAGCTAAAAAAAATATTGTATCTTTGCACTTTACAAAATAAATAGATTGATAATTATGGCTGGATCCAACTTTATAGACTACGTTAAAATTTTGTGCCGTTCAGGTAAAGGGGGCGCAGGTTCACGCCATTATTATCGTGCCAAATATGCACCTAAGGGTGGACCTGATGGCGGTGATGGTGGTCGTGGTGGTCATATTATCTTACGTGGTAATCGCAACCTATGGACATTGTTGCACCTAAAATATTCACGTCACATCCTTGCTACTAATGGTCAAGGGGGTACGGGTGGTCGTAGTTTCGGTAAAGATGGAGAAGATAGAATTATCGAAGTACCATGCGGAACAGCCGTATTTGATGCTGAAACAGGCAAATTCCTTTGCGAGATAACCTCAGATGGTGAGGAGATTAAACTCCTTAAAGGGGGACGCGGTGGACTAGGCAACTGGCACTTCAAATCAGCCACTAACCAAACACCACGCTATGCACAACCAGGTGAACCACTGATAGAAAAGACAGTAATCCTTGAACTTAAACTACTGGCTGATGTAGGTCTAGTAGGTTTCCCTAATGCAGGTAAATCAACATTACTTTCAGCTATATCAGCAGCTAAACCTAAGATTGCAGATTATCCGTTTACTACGCTTGAACCTAACTTGGGAATTGTTGGGTATCGTGACACTCGTTCATTTGTAATGGCTGATATCCCTGGAATTATCGAAGGGGCTAGCGAGGGTAAAGGTCTTGGTCTTCGCTTTTTACGCCATATCGAACGTAATGCAGTGTTACTATTTATGATACCTGCTGATAGTGATGATATCGTTAAGGAGTTCCAAGTGCTACATAATGAGTTGGAAACATTCAACCCCGAATTAGCAAATAAGAAACATATATTAGCCATAACTAAATCCGATATGTTGGATGACGAGCTAATGGCAGAACTTAAAGAACATTTACCAGAAGGGATTGAAACTGCGTTTATATCAGCCGTTACAGGTCAAGGTATTACACAACTTAAAGATATCCTTTGGGAAGCAATAACAAGTGAAGATAATAAGATTACAGCCATTACACATCGTGACTTAGATGTTCATCACCGTGTACAAGAGGAGGATGAGTTTATTTTTGAAAATGAACCTATCTCACCAGAGGAGTACTATGAAGAGGAGGATGAAGATTGGGACGATGAGTACTGGGAAGATGATCACAAAGATAGCGATGGATATTAATTACGATATTTTAAATTTCAACAAGTCATTAAGCAATATAACCGCCTTCTCAACATTGAGAGGGAGGATAGATGCTAACGACCCATATTCAGGCTTTAACATCTGTAACTATACAGGTGACAATACTGAACATATCAGTGAGTGTCGGGAAGTGTTATGTAATAGTTTTGGCAACGAAAAGATGAAAATCTTTATGCCTAAACAGAGCCACAGCTCCAACGTGGCTGTCATTGATTCAGTATTCCTAGAGAAGAGTAAAGATGAACAGATACAGGAGCTAAATGATATTGATGCAATTATCACCAAACTATCAAATATAATTATTGGAGTAAACACAGCAGACTGTTTGCCAATAATCATGTGTGATGTAAAAGCTAAAGTTATAGCAGTTGCCCATTCAGGATGGCGCGGAACAATTGACAAGATTGCAACACGCACATTCTTTAAGATGTTAGCATTAGGAGCTACTGCCGAAACTACACATGTAATAATAGGAGCATCCATCTGCAAAGATTGTTACGAGATAGGGAACGAAGTACTAGAGAAATTCCACAAAAGTGGCTTCCCCATCGACAACATAGCAACGCTAAATACAGAAACCAATAAATACCATTTAGATCTTTTTGAAGCAAACAAATGGCTATTAACCGAGAGTAGCAATATCCCTGAGGCAAACATCAAATTCATCAATGAATGTACTAAATGTAATCCCGACAAATACTTCTCAGCACGCCACCTAGGGATAGAATCAGGAAGAATCTTCACAGGCATCTTCCGCACCGAAGAGTAACCCCACATCCAACATATATAAAACAGAAAGACACTTGGCAAAACCAAGAGTTTTCTGTTTTTAAGTTCATCAAAAGTTACCAGCACCGTCGTAAATAAGTTAAATAGAAGGGCATATTTAGCTTATTTACAACCGAGCATAGATGCTACTCTCTTCACTGCTGCGACGAATTGGGTCACCTCCTCTTCGGTGTTATATACTGCAAATGAGGCACGCACTACTCCCTCAACACCCATTGAGCGCATCAATGGTTGAGCGCAATGGTGACCTGTACGCACTGCAAATCCTAATTTATCTAGTAACATACCCATATCATAATGGTGAATATCACCAACTAGGAATGATAGCACTGCTGATTTATTTTTAGCCTCGCCAAATATTCTAATATTAGGTATCTCTTTCAGACCATCGGTTGCTAGTTTCAACAATTTGTTTTCATGTTTAGCAATCTTATCCATCCCGATAGATTCAATATAATCAATAGCAGCACCGAAAGCCGCAATACCTACATAATCAGGTGTTCCTGCCTCAAATTTATATGGTAGCTCGGCAAAGGTAGTCTCATCAAATGATACTGTACCAATCATCTCTCCACCCCCTTGGTATGGAGGCATACTCTCTAGATATTTCTGTTTCCCATACAGCACACCAACACCTGTTGGTCCATACATCTTATGTGATGAGAACACATAGAAATCTGCATCCAGAGCCTTTACATCAATCTTAGCATGTGGAACTGCTTGCGCCCCATCAATTAACACTGGCACACCATTTTCATGGGCAATATCTATAATCTGCTTAATAGGATTTATCGTTCCTAACACATTAGATACGTGACACATTGCCACCATGCGTGTGTTTTCGCTAAACAAATCCTTATATTTCTCAATATCCAATTCGCCATTAACATTCATAGGTACAACCCTAATAGCTAAACGTTTGTTGCGTTGTAATAGTTGCCAAGGTACAATATTAGCGTGATGTTCCATAACCGTTACTATAATCTCATCACCATTAAGGAATGACTCGCCATAGGATGATGCTACAAGGTTAATAGCCTCAGTTGTTCCGCGTGTAAATATTACCTGCTGTGTTGAATCTGCATTGATATACGCTCGCACCTTTTCACGTGTTTGCTCCATAATATCGGTAGCTTCCTGTGACAAGGTATGTACTCCACGATGAACATTAGCGTTATGTGTATAGTAGAGCTTATTGATAGTGTCAACCACCACGCGTGGCGTTTGTGAAGTGGCTGTATTATCCATATATACCAATGGATATTTACCTATCTGACGATTAAGGATCGGGAAATCCTCACGAATCTTAGCAATATCTAATATCTCCATAATTGACCTCCTCCTTATTTTCTTTTCTTATCATGACATGATGAAACAGTACACTCACTACATAGATGTGGTTCACCATTGAAACGTCGCTCAACCAAATAACGTAATCTGTCGCGTAACGGTTCCATTCTAACCTCAGCAATTACATCACTCATAAATGCTTGCATCAACAGTTTGCGTGCTTCACACTCAGATATCCCTCTAGCTTGCATATAAAATAATGCATTATGATCCAACTGACCAATAGTTGCACCATGGCTACACTTAACATCATCTGCATAAATCTCTAGTTGTGGCTTAGTGTGAATCTTAGCATCATTTGATACGCATAGATTCTTATTGCTCTGATACGCCTCGGTCTTAATAGCATCCTTAGCAACATACACAC